>JAAEMP010000380.1 GCA_024225445.1 Hyphomicrobiales bacterium
CTGGCCAGATAGAAGTTCTCGACAAACAGGACATCACCGGAGCCGAAATTAATCCGCATCCCGCTCGCCGTGTCGCTGGCCAGGGCATATACTTCAGTCGTAAAGTCAGTGAAGCTGAAACTCTGCAGATCAATCACATCAATACCGTTTTCAAAATCCCTGATGCGGTCAAAGCCGCCACCGCCAGCGGCAGTGTCGTCGTAGATAAATGTATCCAGATATCCATCCAGCACACCAGAGCCATAGCCTCCGGTAAGCACATCATTTCCCGCCCCGCCATTCAGCGTATCGGAATGGTTCCCACCAAGCATATAGTCATTGCCACCATCACCGTTCAGGATATCCTCACCGCCGCCACCACGAAGATCATCACTTTCACCCCCGCCATTCAGCGTGTCATTGCCCAGATTACCACGCAGTCTATCGAGACCGGCATCGCCATTCAGAATGTCACTATCCTGGCCGCCATACAGGAAGTCATCATCCTCACCGCCATTCAGCGTATCAAGGCCGGCTAGGGCGGAAAGTATGTCATTGCCTTTGCCGCCATACATGGTGTCGTTACCGGCATCCCCGATAATCTTGTCATCGCCATCTCCGCCATAGAATATATCGGTACCGCCCTTGCCTTTCAAAATGTCGTTACCATCACCACCGGTCAGGACGTTATCATTGGCATCGCCAACCAACCGGTCATCATATGCAGATCCGATCACATTTTCGATGTTGTAGAGCCGGTCATAACCGTCAGCGCCGCGAGACTTGTTTGCATTCAGATAGACCTGAACTCCGCCCGAAGCTCTATCATAATACGCGCTATCAATATCCCCACCACCATCAAGGATATCATTGCCTGCAAGTCCTTCCAGCCGGTTTTCTCCCGCATCGCCTGTAAGGTTGTCATTACCGCTTGAGCCGCGCACATATTCTATGTTGGATATCGTATAAGAAAATGCATTGCCATTCCAGGTGCCGGTTGCAGTTCCGGCAGCCAGATTAACGGTAACATCACTCACACCACTACGATCAAATCTCAACCGGTCGAATCCACCACCACCATCTATATTGTCATTGCCTTCATGACCAATAAAGGATTCATCGGCACTGCTGCCAACAATAATATCGGAATAATCTGAGGCACGTATCTCCCATACACCACGCGCACCGGTAAAGGTATCGGTATAACCATAACCATCATTGGACGCAGTTCCCGTCGCTAAATTAACATTGATACCATTGTTTGCACTCAGATAATCTACCCGCACCATTCCGGAAACAATATTGAATATGTCGTTACCGGCAAAACCTCCAACCTGCATCCATTGTCCCGAAGCCAGATTGGTAATATTGAACACATCGTCCACGAAAGTGCCATATAATCCAAAGCCACCCACTACTGTCCACCCAGCGTTTAAAGGATTCGCAATATCTGTGATCGTGTCAGTACCATCCACACCCTTGTTGATGGAAGCGGTATTGGTCACGCCATTGATTGTCGCAGTTATGCCGGATGTTGAGCCATACGAAACATAATCCAGACTTTGATAGCCTTTGATGGCTTGGGTGTAGACAATCGAGTCATTGCCCTTGGAGCCTTCAATTCCGTCAAAGCTGTAATTGTCACCCGGATTGAGAGTGTCATCTCCATCGCGGCCCGTAAGGTTGTCATTGCCGGATGAACCGAGTACCTCTTCTATGTTGGAAATCGTATAAGAAAATGCGTTACCATTCCAGGTGCCGGTTGCGGTTCCAGCGGCAAGATTAACGGTAACATCACTCGCACCATCACGATCAAATCTCAACCGGTCCCATCCACCGCCGCCGTCTATATTATCATTGCCTTTGTCACCAATAAAAGATTCATCGGCGCTGCTGCCAACAATAGTGTCGGCGTGATCCGAGCCGCGTATTTCCCATACATCGCCCGCGCCGGTAAAGGTATCGGTATAACCATAACCATCATCAGACGCTGTTCCAGTTGCCAAATTAACATTGATACCATTAGCAGCATATCGATAATCTACCCGCACAGTTCCGGAAACAATATTGAATGTGTCGTTACCGGCATAGCCTCGTACCAGCATCCACTGCGAAGCCTGATTGGTAATATTGAACACATCTGCCAAAGAAGTGCCATGCAACCCAAAACCGCCGGTTGCCGACCCGGCGTTTAGAGGGTTCGCAATATCTGTGATCGTGTCAGTACCATCCACACCCTTGTTGATGGAAGCGGTATTGGTCACGCCATTGATTGTCGCAGTTATGCCGGATGTTGAGCCATACCAACTATAAGTCAGACTTTGATAGCCATTGATGGCTTGAGTGTAGACGATAGAATCATTGCCACGAGACCCTATAATATCATCCCAATCATTATTATCACCTGGATTAATGGTGTCATTGCCATCACGCCCATCCAGCATGTTCCTTCCAGCATCGCCCGTAAGGTTGTCATTACCGCTTGAACCGCGCACATATTCTATGTTGGATATCGTATAAGAAAATGCGTTACCATTCCAGGTGCCGGCTGCAGTTCCAGCGGCTAGATTAACGGTAACATCACTCGCACCATCACGATCAAATCTCAAACGGTCCCATCCACCGCCGCCGTCTATACTATCATTGCCTTCGCGACCAATAAAGGATTCATCGGCGCTGCTGCCAACAATAGTGTCGGCGTGATCCGAGCCACGAATCTCCCACACACCACGCGCGCCGGTAAAGGTATCGGTATCACCATAACCATCATCAGACGCTGTTCCGGTCGCCAAATTAACATTGATACCATTAGTAGCAAATGAATAATCAACCCGTACAGAACCAGAAACAATATTGAAGGTGTCGTTACCGGCAAAACCTCGCACCTGCATCCACTGCCCTGAAGCCAGATTGGTGATATTGAACACATCTGCCAAAGAAGTGCCATACAACCCAAAACCGCCGTTTGACCACCCGGCGTTTAGAGGATTTGCAATATTTGTGATCGTGTCAGTACCGTCCACCCCCTTGTTGACGGTAGCGGTATTGGTCACGCCATTGATTGTCGCAGTTATGCCGGATGTTGAGCCATACCCGCCATAATACAGATTCTGGAAGCCATTGATGCTTTGTGTGTAGACAATAGAGTCACTACCAAAAGAACCAGAAATAATATCCTCACCTGTAGAGCCGCCGGCATTATCACCTGGATTGATGGTGTCGTTGCCACCGCCTCCATCCAGGTTATCGCTACCTGAACTTCCGGTAATCTGATCATTGTTTAATGTGCCTTCGAAAGTCACACCCCCACTTGGCACCGTGGAGGCATTGTATGTAATCGGATTTGCATCAACTATTGCGTCGAATAGAGAAAAATCAGCAGAATTAACTGCCAACTCAACCGCAGTAATCACATCGGTAATTGACTGCGACATTCCGGTAATGCCAGTAATCTGCACCGCGGTATCAAAAAAGGTAATGGAATTTACTGTTCCACCAGTAATCTCGCCACCAACACCATAGGTAAAACCGACGCCTGTTAATGTTGTTGTAATGTTAGGATCAGAATCGTTAACCAAAGTAATGGTTGTAGCGTTTCCGGATGTCGGGGTGACGTACACCAGTCCGGGAAGTAAAATGTTGTTGTAAAAATCTCCGGAAACAGATTGTACTACATTAAGTGTTGGCATTGTCATATCCCTTAAATAAAAACAACGATCAAGCTCAAACATAGCCTAATTGCCGCAAGAATTATCAATTTTGTCGGTCGATCTGGTACTAATTCAGAGAAATTAACTGTTAAGACCTGAATTAACGCCGGTAATGTCGCTTTAACGAAACGTTAATACTAACGTAGTTTCACTTCACAGGCAAGCTACCGGGTCTGGCATTTGTCTTATTTCAGAAATCAAAGTTAATCTCCAAGCCACTTTCGTCGGATCCAATGCAGGCATGAACTTCATCACCACGTCACTAGTTACAATATTATGTAAATCAGTCATTTGATCCTGTGTGAAAAGGACACCGTCTAAAGCAGTTCAATTGAACTACTTGCTGGAATTATCTGGTGACCCAGCACCAACTTTCAAACAGGATCAACAATTGGGGTTGGTTTGGGATCAGAGGATGCTCTCCCTCAAATCACCACATC
>JAAEMP010000381.1 GCA_024225445.1 Hyphomicrobiales bacterium
ACTCAGCAGCCAGATTGGCACAGCTGTTTTCCAGGACTCCTCCGACGGTATGGAAAATGACGGTGATGCCTGCAGCGCCATCTGATCTCACGAAATACACTTCGCCAGTTTCGCGATGCTGCGACGTCGCAATGGTGTGCTGCAGTCAGGGCTGCATAGAAACAAGCGTCAATTGAAATTAGCGCGCTCATGTGAAGCCAGGTTGTCAATGCCCGATGGTGAAATTCAGGAGCATCAAAAAACTCTGGAAACTTACGGCAATCTAGCAAACCAGCCTTTAAAATGATCATGCAATCAGGAGCGAAGAGCGACCGGCGCCGATGCGCCGCCCCTGCGGAGGCCGGGCGCAAGCCCGAAGAGCCGTGAGCAAAAAAACCAGCCTTTAAAATGATCATGCAATCAGGAGCGAAGAGCGACCGGCGCCTGTGCGCCGCCCCTGCGGAGGCCGGGCGCAAGCCCGAATAGCCGTGAGCAAAAAAAATCAAAACTGAGTCAAAATAAAGGTGTTCTGCCATAATTAGAGCCTCCTCAGAAAGTTATTTCCAATGAAGGCGATTATTTCAGTTTGTCGGTATTGCGAGCTGTGATTTTGTGCAACCAGTGAAGTTGGCCTTCCAAAACCGCTGTCACATAGCGAGCGATGTGTCTCAGAATCCGGGCAAATAGAAGCCTGAGCAGAACCAGCAGGTTCATGACCAGGAAGATGCTTCTGATCCAGGATTCGCTGGTTTTGGACGTGCGGGCGCGGATGTAGTTGAGATTGTAGCCGTTCTTGCCCTGCCCGAACTTGCCTTCGATGGGAATGCGCTCGCGGTAG
>JAAEMP010000382.1 GCA_024225445.1 Hyphomicrobiales bacterium
TGGCTATACCTTCCGTTAATCGAGGCAAAATTACCTCGACCAACAGCACACACCCGTCACCAAACCACGCGCAACACTTTTCCCCTCAGACAAAACGCTCAACAAAGCTCGCCAAATATCGCGAAGCGATTTAGTGCTCTGTACAGTTTACTCCACCGGACAAATTCCGGACATGCAGTTGCTTTTTGTGATCCCTATTTGTTCCCTATAATTCTGCGAATACGTTTTCTGTTCATTCCCTCTGTCTGCTGTCCAACAGCAGACTCAATCCTTGCGCGTAGATGCCGAGGAGTCCTGGCCCAAACCCATCGAACGAATAATTGTGTGAACCACTGGTTTGCTCGAGCCCTACCTCGCCATTCGTCTCTTGTCGCAAACCGGAACCACGAAGCATCGAAGTCAGCGTAAATCTGGCTCGGAGCCGACATTGGCTAAATTAGTCAAATTTCCGAGTCGCTGACAAAGTGACAATTTCTGATAAGCAATATCGTTTATTCCCCGACATTTTAGACATGTCCGCATTGTGATTCAACGAGAGCGTTGCAATAAGTATTCAAGTGCGCGCTCTGAATCCAGAGGTGTCATGAATTGACATCCGCGATCTTAAGGCGATTGTGTTGGCCTCAGGTATAAACATGTCCAGGTAGACGCAAAACGGTGGGAGGAATTTTGGTTTTTCTAATATCCTGGTAGCAGACGCAATCCACTGCAAGACGGACTCTATCGCGATTTAGGACTTAGTTCGATCTCCACGTAGTCCTTGCCGTTCAGCATCGTCTCCAGATCGGTTCTATAAGGCTGGGGCTTATCGAGCCACTTTTTCTCCCGTTCCTGGTAATGCAACAGTTTGGTGTGGTCGATGCCCTTGGCTTTCAGGGCTCTTTGATATCTGCGGGTGTTGCTGACACGGCTGCCGATCTCGGCCAGCAATTCCGATCTGGGAATCGAAGGATATTTGTTTCGCATGGTTGAAACGACCGCCACCGGCCCATCGGCTGATCTAGTGTCCGGTGGCAGGATCGCGTTCAGCATCGCCTCGGGTTCCACGGCCTTGTCGGTCTGCTTCCAGGGTGTAGAATTTTCACTGCCGTGGTGACCGATCTTGAGGAAATCTACCGGCTGATTGATCATGGCTTGCTGGCGGTGCCACAAGACATTCCATCCGCCATTCTTCTTGCCGTCCCTGAACGTGTTGAGCCATTCGGCATCGCCGACAAACAGAAGTCTGCGTCCACGCCATTCGATTATCAAGATGACGCTGGCATTATTCTTGACCTTGTTGGACATGGACGCTAACGCCAGGGCATTGGATAGTAATCGGGACCGCAATTGGCGGAAATCGGCCGGGCTTATGTTGGTTGGATTGGCTTTCGCGGCGGGAGCTGTGCTCGCAGTACCGGCAACGGAATTGCCGATACCCATGAGTCGCCTGCCAGTATCCTTGCCGAGATAATACCGGTCAATGTCTTTATCTGGCCCGATTACATGAATTTTGGTGTCCTTGGGTGAAACACCGAGCGTGCCAGAATCCATGCCCGCATGCACATAATGGCGATTGTCCAGATCCAGATCCTCCTCAAGCGCCTTGAGGGCGTTCTTGTTGTTCACGCCGAAGGCACCGAACATATCCTCAAGTGCGGGGCTGAGCGGAACGCCTGAGTCGACCAGTTTCATCACCTGGGTTTCAGCCAGACTATGAAGACTGTGAGTATCCTTCGCTTTCGTGTTGTTCGGATCCATTGCAGCACTCATCCAAAGGTTCTCGATCCGGATGCCCTCAAAATACTCCGTTCGAAATCCGCTGATGTGATCAGCATGCGCATGGGTAACCACGACCAGGTCGATCCGCTTTTTGTTGGTGCCCGCAATGACAGGAAGATCCTTTCTGAGATCAGCGATGGCCTTGCCGAGCAGCGTGTCCTTGCTCTTTGAACCGCAATCCACAAGCATATGGAAGCCGTCCCCGTCATCGGGAATACGGATATAAAAACAATCGCCGACTTCCACGTCGTACGCCCTGATCAGGAGCTTATCTCCCATTGCTGGCCTCCCAAGTCATCATCATCTTCATCAATTCCATAATGGGGTGACAGCCGGAACCGCAGGGATTCACCGTCAACCGACGCGACAAACGGGGGAATATGATCTCCTACCAGTCCTGCGCCGCTAGCATGGAACTCTCCAACATGGCCTGCCTTCAGGCGTTGTGCCACAGTCTGCAGAAACTCCGCTTGCCGCGCACTACCGCGTTCAAGTTCATCGGCGGCGCGTGATCTTGCTGCTTTCGAATTTACGCGCGTCTTGAAGTGCGCGCCTGGTTTGCGAACCCACCAAAGCAACTCGCCATCATCGTTGAAAACGAGCGTACCACCGCAAAGCAGAGTTGTCGATTGTCCCTCATATTGCTGGAACTGCTTGCCTTTGAGTAAAACATCCTCCTGCCACATGTATTGGATGATGATCTGTGATGGTAACGGGCGCTGCCCGGTGCTGGTAGTTTTGTCGGCGCGGTGAGTACCCAGGACGTACACGTCGAAATTGCTGGGTATGAACAAATCTTCGCGATTATCGTCCAGAAACCTGTATGCAGCGGCGGGAGATTTTACAATTTCCGTAATGTTATGCTGCACATCAGGTCTCCAGCGATCTGAAGAAACCATGCTGAAATTCGTACCGAGATAATGCGGCTTGCGCAGCCAGGTCGCATCATCCTTTCCGATAATGCCCCGCTTTTCAAATACCTCGATATAGAGCTCCCGGTATTTGTGGGGATCCGTGGGATTTGTCAGTTCTTCCGTACGCAGCAGCGCGAATGCGTAGTCCCTGAATGTGGCATCGACCGGTGGTAGCAAATCCAGTGGCTGTATCCCGACGGAACGCATGCGCTGGATGGTGTTCCAGAAAGCTGATTTGACGGATTTTTGCTCCCGCTTCTGCCGCTTTAGATACTGTTTGGACAACGCCACCAAGATTTCGAATATCGCACCGGTCATGACCCTTGAGACACTGTGATGGCTGGTGTCGCCGGTAACGTCCTGCATTGTCAGTTTATTTAGCGCACTACGAAGATATGGCACCTTGGTTTCATTTGGGCCGAAATCCTTTATTGCGTTTCCGAACTCTTCCGCAACCGCACTGAGCGTACTTGGTTGAGACAGATCGCCCCCGGTCGCATGGACGAGATGTTGTCGGAATTTATTGTTGTGCAGTGCATTCAGGATCGACGAAAGGTCGCCGACAAATTCGTGGAAGGCGGCCGTTTCAGTGAGGATGCTTTCAATGAAGTATGGCCGGACCCCGTCGAGCACCGCATGCCCGAACTCATGGTTGATGATGTCAGCGGACAGGCACGTGAAGACACGGCCCTCTTCGGTATCGAAAAAGTAGAACTGCAGAGATTTGCTGTCCTTATCATAAAACGCGTTCTCGCCGTAACCAGCGTGAGGGACGATAATCAGCCGGTTTCCCTTGAAGCCCCAGGATATCGTTCTTCCAAGGGCCCGGGGATCCTCGAAGAAATCCAAAGCGCGTTGCACGACCGCCCAAACATTGACCTGATGGAATTGCATCGAGTTCTTCTTGCCCTTGCCGAGCATCTCGCCCTTGGGGCCGGTGTACTGGTTCTTATCTTCGTTCCATTTGGCGGGCGAGTAGAGTTCTCCGGTGTCACCATTGAAGTCGACCACGGCGAACCGAGCGCTGGTAGGACCGTCCGACAGGCCAGGCTCCCACCGGACATTCAGGTTGTCATCGAATGCGAGATCCGGGTGTTTTTCTGCGACAAACGGATCCTGGAAATAAGCGGTGCACGGAACTCGCAAGCCGAGATCATGTTCAGCTCGTTCACCCAACTTGTGGCGCAGCGAGTACAATTCCAGTCGCAACGCCCGAGCTGAAAGTTTTTTCTTTTGGCTTCTTCCGGTCAACTGCCTCACCTTCGTGTTGTTTGCGTTGCGGTTTCAGTTAAGCGTCATGTTTCTCAGGCTCAGGACCTAGCTTGATAATCCCGCCAAAATCGACTGGCTGATCTCCTCGAGATATTCTGGCGCTGCGGGCGGCTCTTCGAGTTTTCCATGCTGACAACCGTCGGGAAACGACCAGGCAGAGTTGTCACAGAAACGGCAACCTGCCCTGCTTCTTGCCAGATGCGGCGTATTGGAAGCTGCACCCAGATTGCCTAGAATGGTTTCCTGCACCAGGGCCTGAGTGATCATGTCGGTCGCGTCATACATGTTGCGGATGAGTTCCTTGACCGTTTTAGGATATTTTCGGCCAAATGCGCCGAGTCCGCGAATATCGACGGCAATGAAATCATCCCGGTTCGGTGGTGCGATCCGCTCGTCGCGTCGCAGTTCGGATACCGCTTCGCCAAACTCCTCCTCAAACCGCTCCCAGCCAGCGGGGCCAAACCGGGCCTGTGGCATGAAGTTGTCGTCATAAGAAAAATGCGGCGAGACGATCACCCTTGATCGCAGTTCGAAATCGCCATCGGGGTGCTCCACTTTCAATATCAGATAATAGGGCCGGCGGCAGGTTTCTCCGAGCAGACCGTAGGTTTCATTTGCCGACTTGAGTTTTGGTTCGATGGCATGCCCTAACAATTCGTCGAACATCGCGTAGGCGCTGCGGCCTGAAAACACGATTACCTGTGGTTGGTTCTGCACGAGCTGCTTTATCGCCCAACCATGCGATTTCACGCACTGGCCGACCACCTCCTCCTTGTCGATCTCATAGACATCGCTCCAGCCGGGAGACGCGCAGGCAACCATGTCGAGCTGGCATACATCTTCAGCCATGCGTAAATCCAGGTCGCGGCCCTGCGCGCGCATGTGACCGGACAATTTTTCAAGTACCGGTACAAAACGGTCGTAATATCCCACGACATTGCGCTCAATCTGAGCCGCCTGGTTCGAAGGAAGATTGATATATCCGGCGATTTGCTCATCCTTGCTGAACTGCGCTTCAAAAGGGGTATCCCTGTCCTTGCCATCGAACAGCAACACGAAGTGATTATCCAGGTCCCAATCGATTTCGTGGTCAACGACACCCAGCGCGGAATCCGAGTATTCGACAGATACGGTCATGGTCCTGTTCACCATGGAACGGCGCATTCCGATCAACCGGCCTTCTCCGACGGCTACCAGCCCGCTTTCCTTGCGCAGGTTTTCTTTGATTAACTCAAGCGGAAAGCTTTCCTGATGGATGGTGCGATAGCGGTAATAAAACCCGATCTTCGCCAAATCGTCGAACAGTGGATAGGCCCAGCGGGCGCCGTTCGCGCCTGGCCAGAAGCCCGTCAAATTAGGATTGATGCCGATTGTCATGATTGGAGCCTTGCGGCAACCGTGCAGCACTTGGGGCAGTACAATTCCCTGACCGGCACATCTAGCGGCAAAAGAATCATTGCCCGTTGCACAATGTCCGTTCGGGAATTGCTTATCGAAATCGAAGGCTGGATAAGGCCCATAGGGAGGCTTTTCCCAGAACCATTTACATGACCGACACTCAATGGTATCGGCCATCAATTTGACTTCAAATGGAAGTTTTCCAGATAGATTGCGATCCTCGTCCTGCGTCAAATGTTCCCCTCGAATGTTGACTTATTTCATAATTTAAGTTTAAATTGATAATTCGTAAGTTAATATTAAAATTAGCAATACGCAAGTAAAGCTAAAAAATATTTCGAGAATTAGAGTGATTTCTACTAAAAAATCATGCGGGAATGGAGTGTATTTGCTACCAAAATACTAGAAAGCGACCTGGCTTGCTTCCTTGGTTCACCATGTGACGCGCGGACGAAGAAAAACAACGCTGTCATTGGAAAGGCGTGCAGGGGAAATGCCATCGAGTTGTTCAATCTGGCGACACCAAAAGAACCGGCGCGTTCATCGCATCGAAAATCGCGGAGATAACACCAGAAGAAAAATACGTCCCTTGATTTGGGAGATAAGAAATGACTAAGTTGGAAGATCGACTGAAACACGAACTCGGCGACTGGTTTGAGTGGCTGCCGAAAGCATGGCAGGAAAAAATCGACGATGACGTGGCGTTGGATTTCGACGCGGTGGATGATGAAGCCGAACTGGAAGACGACGAACGCATTTGGCCTCAAGAAACCAACCCTGACGGGCCAAAGGATGCGCATTTGTTTAAGGCGTTTCAGGACCTCGCGCCATCGGATGTGAAGGTCGTGATTTTTGGTAACGATCCTTATACTCGGATATCCCAGGCAACCGGCCGGTCATTTGAGCAAGGAGATTTGAGTGACTGGAAGACAGATCTCGCAACTGGCAGGCGCGTATCACCAAGCATAAAAAGCATTGTCACCGCCGCTGCTGCACTGGCGCCCGGCGGCGTAGGCTACGGCCTGACCGATGTACGCAAACTGATCGAGGAAGATGCGTCGGCAGGACGCCGTCAGCCGGTCTGGTTCTGCCATTACGAACTGGAACGGGCGATCAACGACGACGCTGTCAAACTACCAGTGCCAACAGAGATTTTCGATTATTGGACCCGGCAAGGGGTCCTCTGGCTGAACCGGACCCTGACCTACACGAAATGGTTGGATGAAAACCAGCAGGATACCCATCGCTCATCACACCGCCGCATGTGGGCGCCTTTTACCAAAGAGATCCTAATCACGGTGGTGGAAGAGGCCAAATCCCGGCCGGTCGTATTCGTGCTTTGGGGCAGTTCCGCCGACGACCTTGCAGAAGACATAGAAAAGATCCGCAAGTCGCGAAACATTTCGAAACGCAATGTCCGCACGGTTTCGACGGGCCATCCCCAGTGGGCCGAAGGCTATTTCCGAGTGGGCAATCCATTGTTGCAAATCAACTACGCCCTGAAATCGAGCGGCAAGCAGATCAACTGGTCCTGACCGGCTTCGGTATATCGCTCCGGGTCAGACAACAGAAAGGAGAAGCGAGATAGATGCTGGAGGGTCAAAACGCCTCAATCCTCATCCGCGGCAATGTGGTACTGCCTGACGGAATTGCAAAGAATCGGTATATTCATGTCGACAAAGGCGTGATTGCCTCGATCAGCCGGCGCAAGCCGCCGCTGACTGACACCCTCCCCTATTTTGAACTGGGCAGCAACGACTGGATATTCCCGGGCCTGCTAGATTTGCATACTCACTCGAACTACAATTTGCTGCCGATATGGCGATCTTATCAGGCTCCCTTTGACAACCGTTTTGAATGGCGCGGATATGACGAGTACCGCAAGGAAGTCAGAGGTGTTCACAAACAGATATCAACACCAGAAAACAAAAAAGCCATCGCAGTATTTGGCGAACTCCAGGCGGTGGCTGGCGGAACAAGCGTTCTGCAGGAGTCTTTTGACCTCGATTCCGATATCGGTGCCAAAGACCGGTTGCTGCTTTGCCGTGATACCGCCTCGGCCCGGGATTTGGGTCTGCCAAAAAGTAAAAAGATATTCTCGGTGGTGGATTTCTATCGCCCTGACAGGACAACCGGCGAAGCGTCAACTGTTGACAGCAAATTCAACCGCTACCTCAAGGAACGCGAAAAGGGCAATCTAGCCGCAACGCTTGCGCATCTCGCGGAAGGGAGATCGGGCTTTGGCTCAGGGCGAGGAGTCGATCCCTATAGCCGCTCCGAGTTCGAGGCCTTCATGCAGCATCCGGCGATGGCGGATGCGGGATTGGTACGCCAGTCTTCCATGGCGCTGATCCACGGCTGCGGCATCAATCCACGGGATCCCGGCCACATCCAGTTCCTTCGGGAGCGTAACATTTCGATTATCTGGTCTCCCGTATCCAATCTCATGCTCTACGGCGACACGATTGACGTCGAGACGCTGCTGGACGCCGGTATCAATGTCGCCCTAGGATCGGACTGGAGCCCGAGTGGTTCCAAGCATGTCTGGGACGAAGCCAAATTTGCTAGATGTTACTTTGATGCCATCGGATCATCCGTGCCGGATGAGCAGATATTTCAAATGGTTACCACCAATGCAGCGCATTGTCTGGGTCTAAGCAGTCTTGGACGGATAGCCGTCGGTGCGCACGCAGATTTCTTCATACTGAGGAGTCCGCTGGAAACTGATTATCCCCAGGAAGTATTTCTCTCCACCGAGGACCGCCACGTATTGGCCACGGTCATCGCCGGCCGGCCGATTTACGGGGACAAGGAATTCCTTTCAAGGTTCACGTCAGACACCCAACCCCTTCCCAGAGTGGAAGGTTCTGCTGTCAAGAACAAAGCGGTTCATCTGCCACCGAGCGTCGAAGTCGATATGAACAAGGACCTGCACCGGATTGAAGCAACGATGAAGGCCTTGAAGCCGCCGGTAAAGCGCAGCAACCTGTTAGTCAGTTCCGACAAAATCTACAAACGGGATATGCAGTTGATGCGGTCCCGTCTGTATCGTTTTGGCTGGAGCGTGCGGGAATGGCGCCACGACGGTGCCAAAGAAGGACAAGGAGAAGTCAAGGTCAAGCCTTCCGCCGCCAGGGTCTGGCGCGGCTTCAAAAGCAAGGGCATCAAGTGGGACAAATTCGTGCAACAGCTTGCCGATGTATTTGTTCCCAGCGCGGTGGGATTGCAGGCACCGCTCGGCCTGACGGCATACCTGCCGGCCCTGTTGCACGAGGACAGGCCAGCCGGTGTACCCGACGAGATTGCCCTGGTATTCTTTGAATCGCAAAGAACCTACGGGGACATTTTTAAAAGCGTTGCTGGCCGTGCATTTGGAATGCTGCACGCGCCGGTTTTTGAATCGGCAACCAGCCGCAGCGGATTTCCTGCACCGTTCGGGGGGGATCTTGCAACCGGGAAACCGGTTTACCTAGTCGACACAACGGCGGATTGGCAAAATGGCCATACCCGCGTCATTGTCGGCGCAAAAAAAAATGGACAATCGCAGGATGGGTTCCTGGCGGAACTCGAAAGTGCAACGAGAGCCGCACTGGAAACACCGCCAGCCGGATTGCAGGGTGCCATCCTGGCACCGGAATCGGATTGTTTCGTCTATTGGGAGAACTGGCTCAGCAAGGACGAAGCTAACGACTGGCTTGGCTCTTCGCTGTTGTCAATCTGCGAACCGCAACTGGATACTTATGCCAGACGCGAGAAGGTTCCCTCCCACCTTTACTGGAAGTTTTCAGCTGCGGATTTCAAACCGGGCGATTGTCTTAATGTGGTTTTCGAGCGTCGGGCGCTGTTTCCGTGGTGAGATGAATTTAATCAGGAGGACCTAGTAATGTCTGAGCAGTTGTTAATTTATACATGGGGCGGCGAAGCACATTGTGCCCCTTCCGATACGATGCCAGCTTATTGGAGCGCGGTGGGCGCGGGTGCCGAAGGCATTGTGCTGGGTGTTCAACTCAGCAGCGATGGTGTCGCGATTTGCTGCAGTCAAGCGGACCTGGAAACCACGACCGGTGAAGCCAATCCAGTATCCGGACTGACAGCGGGCAAGATCGCCAAGTTAGACGCGGGTAAACGTTTTCGCTCTACGGTATTGGGTAAGGACAATCAACCCAAAGGCAATGGCGATGATACACCATGGGACGGGGAACGCCAACGACCACTATATCACCCTACCTTTCACGAATTCCTTCTCTATTTTGCGCGGCGCACCCAACTCATCGTGATGCCCATACCAAAGAGCAATTCAAAGGCCGCCATTAATTCGGTCGTTGAGGTCGTTGTTGAAGAACTTGGAAAATTCGGACTAGAGAATAAAACAATGCTCTCCGGCGGCAAGGCGATTGTGGAAGCCGTGGCGTCGCACTCACCGGTCACACCAACTGCATATCGGGCGGAAGAAGGGGAATCAGCTAATGATGCACAGAAAAACGCTGTGGCGCTAGGGTGTGTGATTGCGCTCTGTGACGCCGAGAGCTGGGGTGGAGAGACAGATGCGGAACCTGCAATCATTGCAACATCACGGGAAATGGAATTTGCGCTGTCACCAAAGACCTTTAAAACGATATCCAAGTCCTCTGCCCTGGTGGGAATCACGGCCCGTGCAATTCATGAAACAAGGTCGTTGATGCGTGAACCGCAGCCGACGGTGGCTGACGATTTTGCCGGCAAGCGGATAAACCGGATGAACTGGACCTGCGGTTATTCCAAGGTGAACCAGGACACGATGATTTACCAGGACGATGGTCTGCACGTGGAAATCATGGAGGGCGGAGAGTATTCGGGGGCGGCTGCCCTGACGACCTATCCCATCATTGGCTCATTCGATGCACAATTGGATTTTCAGGTCGAAAATCCCCATCAGGGAACCACATTCGAGCTGGCTGCTATTCAGGTTGACCCAGGCTATCACCACATGGCTAACAACGATCTGTCGCGAAAAAGCACCAACCTGACGTTCGATGTTCACGGTGCACCGCCTTATGCATCCAGCGAGCGCGACGAAAATGACGGTTTCCGGATCGGCTGGAACAACGGCCCGGCAGTCACGCAGTTTGTCGATCGACATCCGCAATCGTCAAACATCTACAACAAATACAGCCGGGATGTCGGTGATGGCGGCACAGACAACCTGAAAGGGTCACTGAGGTTGGTACGGTCCGGCTCGGTATTCAGTGCCTATTACATGGACAAGCACAACAAGGCCTGGGTTATGTGCGGTGCAGCCAATGTTCCCACCCTGTGCGACGAGGTGTTCTTGCGCATCGGCGTGAAGCACTGGCCAAAGCGCGGCATCACCCCACCACGTAACGCCCTGCATTTTCAGAATTTCCGGCTATATCTGATTTAAAAAAAGACGATTCATGCATACAAAAAAGGAGATCGATTGATGACCAAGAGCCAGAGCACAATCAATGGCGGAAAACAGGGAAAATGGACCCGCATACGCCCGCTGCAGCGCGACGAGCTAGATGCGGTGACCCATGCCGGAATGCGCACCGGCGAAATAACATGGGGTACGTTTCCCAACAATTTGTGCAGGGTCATGGCCTATCTTCCGCGGCTGATGGAAACCGAGGTTCCCTATGCCAACAGCGTCATTTTCGATCAGGAGGCCTTTCGCGATCGCTGTGAATTTGACGAGCCTGGCCGTGTTCCCGACCGCAAGTATGTGGTGTCGGGATCGATCCAGGTCAGTGGCTTTAACGACCGATTCCTGAAGGAGTTGGTGATCTCCAAAACATCGCTCCTGAACCGGTCGCTATATTCCATCACCCACCACGCTTTTTTGGGTTACGCACTGTATTCTACCGCCGGCAGAGGTGACGAGGCGCATGAAAAATACCTTCACCTGCACGAGCATCATGCCCATCCAGATGTCTATACGCCACGTGAAATGGCGGTATTAAGTTATACAACCAAGGTAACCAGGGATCCGCACGGTGTGACTGACGATGAATTCAACGCCCTGCGGTGGGTTCTTCGTGAACACAACGACACCGATGAACGGCTGGCTATTTTTGATGAAAACGAAAAATCGCGCCATGTCGATGCACAGATTGTAGAACTGACCTGGCTGATCGGACATTTTTGCATGCTGAACCGGTGGTTTACGGTTCTGCAGGTTCCCGATGAAGATAAAAGCGATGAGCTAAACTTCCTTGCGGTCTACGAACAGTTCGTGCCGGAAGACATCCGTCAGCGAAACGCCAGGATACTCAACGACAGCATTACAGCCAGTTAGCCTTTCTGTAAATGTCTGGCATTCCCAGATGGGGTCTATGGCTAGCAGATGGTTTGGGGTCTAATTATATTGCGGCGGTCGTCAGCAACAATTACATCGTCATGACACTCCAACGTAGCAAGAAGGAAAGCCGTTCAACTGTGGCGACGCATTAATTTCCACAACATCGGTTCGGCAGTTTCGTCCAAAAGTCTGCAATGGGTCACTAAGAGCCCGATTCAAAAGTTGTTGAGTGATATCAGTGGTTTGTGATTCATTCGGATTGATTAATGATTCGAAGGAGATCGACATGGCCTGGACTGATATCACCCGCAAAGAACATAACCGCGATTGCTGCCGTTATCCAAGTGATTTGAATAATAAGGAATGGGCGGTTGTGGAAAAGTTCATTCCGCCGCCGCGCCGTGGCGGCAGACCGCGTACAACAGATATGCGCGAGGTATTCAACGCTATTTTATACATTGCCCAAGGCGGCATTCCCTGGAGCATGCTGCCGAGGGATTTTGCACCAACCTCTACTGTACGAGGCTATTTCTACCAGTGGCGGCGTGATGGCACTTTGGCGTTGATGAACTTCGCGCTGGTGCAATTGGCCCGTGAACTGGAGAACAAGGAAGCGTGCCCAAGCGCCGGTGTGATTGATAGCCAAAGCGTTAAAACCACAGAGAGCGGTGGGGTTTGCGGCTATGACGCCGGAAAGAAGATCAAGGGTCGCAAACGTCATATTGTGACGGATACGAATGGTTTTCTTGTTGGTTTGGTTGTCCACGAAGCCAACATCCAGGATCGTGACGGGGCCGTTCGTGTGCTCAATTCGATCCGCCGTTTTTATCCGTTCCTGCGCTACATATTTGCTGATGGTGCCTACAGGGGGCCAAAGCTGCGTACAGCAATGAAAGGCAAAGGCGGGTGGACAATCGAGATCGTCAAGCGCTCCGACACTGCAAAAGGTTTCGAGGTCATCCCGAGAAGATGGGTGGTGGAACGTACCTTCGCCTGGTTGGGCAGATGCCGAAGACTGGCAAAAGACTGGGAGAAATCAATTGAAAGCTCAACCGCATGGACACTCATCGCTCATATCCGTATTCTCATCAGGCGATTGGCAAGGTATTGTTATGTCGTATAAACTTTTGAATCGGACTCTAA
>JAAEMP010000383.1 GCA_024225445.1 Hyphomicrobiales bacterium
ACATAAACTGGGCAGATGGGCTGGATTGATTCACCAAAGGCCGGTTATTCACGCATTCTGGACAGCGTTATGATTTTCTTGTGGTCATAAAGACCAAGGCGAAAACCATGCCTTGCCAGCAAACGTGAATAACCGGTCAAGTACTTCCGTGTAAACAAGAAACGGTCTAAACGTTCCTGCCGCGAATTTCTTCCAGCATCGCATCGCTGACCATACGGGTTGTAGCTGCTCCGCCAAGATCGGGTGTGTGGTTGTTGGTGTCTGAAGTAATCTGCTCGATTGCATCCATCAAACGCCCGGCTGCATCCAGTTCTCCCAGATGATCCAGCATCATCGACGCACTCCAGAATGTGGCAATCGGGTTGGCAATGCCTTTGCCGGCAATGTCAAGGGCCGAACCGTGAATGGGTTCAAACATCGAGGGGAAATCACCTTCCGGATTTAGATTGGCTGTGGGCGCGATACCGATTGATCCAGCAAGTGCTGCGGCAAGATCGGACAAAATATCTGCATGCAGGTTGGTAGCAACAATGGTATCAAGTGATGCGGGATCAAGGGTCATGCGGACGGTCATCGCATCGACCAGCATTTTGTCCCAGCTGACATCGGCAAATTCCGTCGACACTTCAGCGGCAATTTCGTCCCACAACACCATACCATAACGCTGGGCATTTGATTTGGTCACTACGCTCAGATGTTTACTTGGGCGAGATTGGGCAATATCAAATGCAAATCGCATGATGCGGGTAATACCGACCCGGGTAAAAATCGAGGTTTCTGTCGCCACTTCCTGGGGCAGGCCTTTGTGGGAACGCCCGCCCTGGCCGGCATATTCACCTTCAGAATTTTCGCGCACAATCACCCAGTCCAGATCATTGCTGCCAATACCGGCAAGCGGGCTGGTTATTCCTGGCAAAATTCGTGTTGGCCGAACATTGGCATATTGATCAAGCGGCTGACAGATGGCCAGCCTCAGTCCCCACAAGGTGAGATGGTCGGCGACCTGCGGAGCACCAACTGCACCAAAAAATATCGAATCATGGGATTTCAATTGTTCAATGCCATCCTCCGGCATGAACTTTCCAGTAGAAAGATAGCGCTCCGACCCCCAGTCCATATGGGTTATATCAAATTCAAATCCACCATCCCTGCTGCTTATGGCCTCAAGAATCTCAAGTCCCGCACTGATCACTTCCTTGCCGATCCCGTCACCGGGGATCACTGCCAATTTATATCTGTTCATGTTGAAACTTTCTGGAAATTGATCTTGTTCCGACCAGTGAAAGGCGCAAAGGCTGATGACGGGATTATTTGCAAATCATTCCTCTTGTCAAACAAATCCAGCTGGTTTTTACCAGTATTGCGGCAATAAAATCGATCGAATTGAAAATTCCACAGACCGCATTAGTATTTCCCACTGAATGAACGTGGCAACCGAGCAGGAATGACGATCCGGAACGCTTGTATTTTCCCGGGTAATGCTTACTCTGTAATTTTACATATTCCGGGTCGCTAAATTAGTTCAGGCAAAATTTCGCCATACTATCTGGATATCGGCATATTGCCCCGATGGAAACACAGGAGTTCCTGAAAATGAAATTATTGCGTGTGATGGTTTTAATTGCCTTTTCGATAGGATTTGCCAGCAATGCCCTGGCCGGACCCAGAAAGGTTTATCTGGTGAACGGATTGTTCAGCATGGTATTTGGCTATGGTCTTACCAATCTCAGCAAAAAAATGCCCTATGCCAGGCATTTCAAATTCGCCGGAAGCGTTGCACAAAGCACAATTGACGGCATTATTGCCGATGCCAGCAAAGCCTACAAAGCCGATGAGACAACCCGGATCAGCCTGATTGGCATCAGCCAGGGGGCAAATGCGATAACCAGAATTGCCGCTGTGCTGAACAGGAGAGGTGTACGGGTCCACTATCTGGGCGTCATTGAGGGAGGATCACTGTCACCGATCCATGCCAATGTGGCGAAGGCGGACAATTTCATCTGTACAAACTCGGACTGCGCACGAAAGCCTATTCGACGTGCCGGTGGCAATACGACTACGCAAATGAATACTATCAATCTTGATAGTGGCCATATTGCCAGCGGCAACCACCCGACCATGCATCGCCGCGTGATGGCACAGGTTAATTGAAACCGGGATAGAACTGATCAAATTTGCTATTGGCCCATCATCGCCGCCATTGCCGTATCCGCTTGTTTGCGGGCCGATAGAATTGCCGCTTTTTTGACCACTCCATATCCGCGCATTTCCAGCGGTGCGGAAAGAGCCTGACTGCAAAGGTCTTCATATTCGGGATGATAATGGGTGGCGACCTGTTCAAGGCAATTCTCGTACCAGCGGATCAGCTCAATTTCCATCTTTCGTTCATGGGTGTAACCAAAGGGATCGAATGGCGTGCCGCGCAATTTCTTCATCGGTGCCAGCAGACGCAGGGCGGTTCCCATCCAGGGACCAAATGAGCGCTTGACCGGTCGACCGCGACTGTCTTTGCCCAGAGGAAGAAATGGCGGCGCAAAATGATAATTGATGGTGAAGCCATCTTCGAATTGCCCGGCCAGTTCCTGGTGGAATGTTGAATGCGTGTGCAGGCGCGCTACCTCGTATTCATCTTTATAGGCCATCAGTTTGAACAATGATTTTACCGCAAGGCTGACAGATTTCTCAACAACATGATCCGGCATGGTATCCGATAGAGATTTGCGGAACCTGCTAATAGTCGCCCGAAACCGGTTTTCATATGCAATATCCTGGTAGTCAGCGAGAAACGAAGCCCGGTGATCAATTAACTGGTCCAGTGAAAGTTCATTTTGTTTATCATCATTGAGGGCTGTTTTCAGCTTTTGTGGCGAGGCGGCAAGTATCCGGCCATAATCAAATGCCAACTGGTTCCTGTCAGGCTCAACGCCATTTAGTACAATTGCCTGACTTAAGGCTTCCCTGCTCAGGGGAACAAGGCCCTTCTGCCAGGCAAATCCGAGCATGATCACATTGGCGTAAATGCCATCGCCCAAAAGCTGTTCGGATACCCGATTGGCATTGATGCTTGAAACATTGTCTTTACCGACAACCTCACGGATTGCTGCCTGGCGTTTTTCGACGGCCAGACCTGCGTCCCGGTGAAGAACCAGATCTCCGGTCGGCATTGCCGCCAGATTGAGCACTGTGCGGGTGCCACTGCGAAAATGAGCCGATGCCTTGGGCGAAGAGGAGACCACAATATCACAACCGATCAGTGCATCGGCTGCACCTTTGCCGATACGCACCTGATTGAGTTCATCGGGTTTTGACGCCAAACGGATATAGCTGAGTACCGATCCGAATTTTTGCGCAAATCCGGTAAAATCAAGCACGCTGGCACCCTTGGCTTCCAGATGTGCTGCCATGGTTATCAGCGCACCAACCGTCACCACCCCGGTGCCACCGACACCGGTGACCAGCAGGTCAAACGGCTTGGCAAGCAATGGAATTTGTGGAGTTGAGATATCGTCAAGCAATAATCCGATATCGATATCCATCGGCTTCTTCTTGCGCCGCACCGCCCCTTCCAGCGTGACAAAACCGGGGCAAAAACCATTCAGGCAGGAAAAATCCTTGTTGCAGCTGGACAGGTTGATCTGGCGTTTTCGGCCAAATTCGGTCTGTCTGGGTTCTACACTCAAACAATTGCTTTCCAGGGAACAATCCCCGCAGGCCTCACAGACCAGGTGATTGATAAAGGCAAAGCGTTCGGGGTCCTCAATCATACCGCGTTTGCGGCGGCGGCGTTTTTCGGTGGCACAGGTCTGCTCGTATATTAGTACAGATACCCCCTTTATTTCACGCAACTCCAACTGCACATCGTTTAATTGGGCGCGGTCGTGAACTGTTGTTCGCCTCGGAAGACTGGAGATATTGAATTTGGCCGGATCATCTGAAACAAGCGCAATGCGCTCCACTCCTTCCGCACGACAACTGTGGGCTATGGCATAAACACTGACCGGACCATCCACCGGCTGACCGCCGGTCATTGCCACGGCATCATTATACAGGATCTTGAAGGTGGTATTCGTCTCTGCAGCAACCGCCTGCCGGATTGCCAGAGAACCCGAATGATACCAGGTACCCTCGCCCAGGTTCTGGAATCTATGGCGCTGGCCGTTAAATTTTGAACTGACAATCCAGGGTACGCCTTCACCACCCATCTGGGCATAGCCGGCCGTATTGCGATCCATCCAGCTGGCCATCACATGGCAGCCAATACCTGAAGCAGCACTACTGCCTTCAGGCACTCTGGTTGAGGTGTTGTGCGGACAGCCTGAACAGAAATATGGTGTGCGGGTGGCGCCTTCGACATTGATCAGGTTTTGTGTATGTTCCCTCAGGGCCGTGGCTTTGGCAGGCAGGTTTTCTTCGGCAAAGAACCGGTCCAGCCTGGCAGCGACAATCGGCACCAGGCCCAGAGGGCTCAGTTCTCCGGCCCAGGGAACCAGCGGATTGGTTAAACTGTCATATTTACCCACCATCTTGTCTGGTTTGTCGCCAGGCCAGTCGTAGAAATATTCCTTGAACTGGCTTTCGATGATGCCGCGCTTTTCCTCAACTACCATCACCTCCTTTTTGCCACGCACGAAACCGAGTGCATCACGACGGGCCAGCGGCCAGACCATTGCCACCTTGTAGATATCAATTCCCAGAGCCCGGCATTTGACTTCATCAAGCCCTAAAAGACGCAAGGCTTCCAGCAAATCCAGATGGCCTTTGCCGCTGGTTACAAATCCGAAAACCGCATCCTTCTCATTATAGATTGCCCGGTCGATTGGATTGGCTTCGACAAACGCTTCAACCGCCTTTAACTTCGCGCCAATCCTCATCTCAATTTCAGGACTTGGCAAATCAGCCTTTCGCACATGCAAACCACCGGGAGGGCCGGTAAATTCGGGCAATATGAATTGGCGATCCGGATGCAGGTCAACGGACCGCCCGGATTCGACCGTTTCCGAAATTGCCTTAAATCCGACCCAGGTACCGCTGAAGCGCGACAAGGCAAAACCGTATTCACCATATTCAAGATATTCATCCACCGAGGCCGGACTCAGCATCGGCATGAACCAGGTCATCAATGCCACATCCGACTGATGTGGCATCGAGGAGGATACGCAGCCATGGTCATCGCCGGCAACGACAAGTACACCGCCCAGGGGGGCTGAACCATAGGCGTTACCATGCCTGAGCGCATCGCCGGAGCGGTCAACACCCGGACCCTTGCCGTACCACATTGAAAAAATGCCATCGACTTCGCAATCAGGATCAAGGCTGGCCTGTTGTGCGCCCAACACTGCTGTCGCGCCCAGTTCCTCGTTCACCGCGGGCATAAAAGTAATGTTGTCCGAGCCAAGCCTTTCACGCACCCTCCAGAGTTCCAGATCAAGAGCGCCAAGGGGTGAGCCGCGATAGCCGGAGATAAATCCGGCTGTATTCAATGCGGCCCGCCGATCCCGCCCCGCCTGCTCCATCATGATGCGGGCGAGGGCCTGGGTTCCGGTTAAAAAAACCCGTCCGTCGTATTTCGTGTAACGGTCGGACAATTGATAGGTTTCGAATTTGGTGTCGATCTTGCTCACGGGAATTTACCTGAAAACCGGAAGATTATTACCATATTATACCAGAATATCAGGGCAAATTGCCCAAAATTGTATTAGCAATTGCAATTTCTGAAAGTTTTGTTCTAAATACTACAGATTTTTGATTGAATTACCCAGAAGGCAGCCATGGAAAAACGTGACCACAAAATCCTCGACCTGTTACAGAAGGATTGCCGAATCTCCAATGCGGAACTGGCCGAGCAAATTGGCATGTCCGCATCATCATGCTGGCGACGGGTTCGGGGGCTGGAAGAGGACGGAGTGATCGAACGCTACAGCGCGACGATTAATCCATCAAAAGCCGGACTGGCTTTTCACGCTATTGTCCACGTTCAACTGACCAGACATGATCCCGACAAAAACACCGAGTTCATTCGCGCCGTCAATTTGCGCAAGGAAATCCAGGAATGCTATGCGACCACGGGTCAGGCGGACTACTATTTGCGTGTATTGTGTGCTGATCTAAACGCTTATAACCTGTTTCTTGAAGATTTCCTGTTTCGGCTCCCAACCGTGCAAAGCGCCCAGACAAATGTCGTTCTGCGTGAAATAAAACGCAGTGGCACCATCAGTTTCTGATGCAATCGCGTCAGTGGGAAACCAGGGCGTGTAGCCATCAATTCACGTTCGCGACGCTTGAATGATATGTGCTGTTTGGGGCGATTGGGACAAGCATTTTCAACCTGCTGAGACCATTTCTTGTGAACATAGAATGGTCGGTGATCCCTGAAGCGGTTATTAGCAGTACAATGGCGATTTGGATAGTATATTGGAGCGTCAACTTAACCTTGTGACCCCAAACTGCCGACCCTGTATTCCCAGAGAGCCGGAAATTCGGCCCATGGCTGCCTTTAGCTGCAAAATCATGCTGCATTTCAGTTTCACCGAAGTTGACATTCGATATTGGTGCGGCAACCTTGTGCTCAATGTCGGCAACGCGGACAAATTGCCATTTTCAATTTGGAGTATTGTCGAGATTGCGACCTGATTGATGATGTCGGAATGTGCCAAGAACTACCGTCGATCAATTTCAACCGACCTGCAGCTAAACCGACTTTTTAGACACCAATAGCCAACCCAGGTGTCCAACCAGCGACATGTAGAAAATTAGTGAAAGGTGCCATTACCTGAATTCAATGTTTGCAGGGTCGATGAGCATAATATTTTTTCTCAAAACTCATCTACATGACAGCAATTGAGAAAGGTTAAAAAAAGTTTTAAGAATGTTTTTCGGCCCATATCACCGAATTCTGGGCGAATTTTGAAACATATTCAAAAACCTCCGTATTTTAGAAACATGATCTTAAACCGTTTCGCCTACTATACCTGAAACGTGTTCCATACAACCGCCCAGCATGCATTCGTGAAGCGACGAACGTGGAAAAACGGTTCCTCATCCACATAGCTTTACTTCGTTTATGTTGTTCTTAATCAATTCCAGCAAAGCCCAATTTGTTTACAATCAGGTGATGTTCACAAGGGATCAGAAACGCGAGAGGAATTCAAAATGAAACATATCATGGCTGCAGTTGACGGCTCAGAACCGTCTTACCGCGCTTTAAAACATGCGGCCAATTTGGCGAAGAAAATTAATGCTGAACTTTTCGTTATAGTCGTTCGTGAGTTTATTGTTGGTCGCAAGGATGTTTATCTTGTCAAGAATAATGACGAAATTCGTGACATTAAAGACAAAATAAATGAGATAGTTCTAGCGGCCCAGGAACCAACGACGAATGTCATTTTAGTTAAATCAAAAACCGCCGCATTCTCTATACTAGACGTTGCAATCGAAAAAGAAGTAGATCTGATCGTAATGGGCGCATCTGGAAAGGGTGGTATAGGTACCTTTTTTCTAGGCTCAGTTTCTCAAGAAGTTCTAAAAAAGTCAGCGTGTCCAGTAACCATCGTGCACTAAACCAATTCAGTGGGGGAGGATCAATAGCTCGCTACAATTTCACACTGTCCTAATAGACTATTAACGATCCACCAACACTGGGCATAGGGCATGACGCACAACTCTAGCTGCTGTTGAACCCAAAAAATAATTAGATAATCCTGGTTGATGTGATGCAATAATAATTAGGTCCACGTTGTGTGATTCCGCTACTCTAAGAATTGAATCGGCTGCATGACCTGAGCGCAACTCGACATTCGTGTCGATGCCTTCATCTTTCGCAATCTTGGTAAGTTCTGCTAATATTCGCTCTTTTGATTTATTTAATACATCTTTAGGCATTACAAATTCAATAAAAGCGGGAATATCCGCCATGACATTTAGTAGAATTATTTCGCCCCCATCTACAATGAGCTTCTTTGCTATTTTGGCAGCATTAACACCGCTGTGTTTGTGTGAAAGTTCAATAGGTACTAATATTGTATCGTACATAATTACACCCTAAATAATGGATCAAAATAGTTTTACAAATTGGCAAGAACCCAACATCCCCCAGACGGGTTTGTTTCGTAGCATTAGAGTGGCATGTCTATTTCCTTTTTCCAAGTCTACGGTACTTCGGCACCCTCTCTGACTGATTGTTCCGTCTGTTTGCTGAACTTCAAACGCACCCTAATGTTTGAGCGTAGCACGCCTATAGTCACATTATTTATCAGGCTGAAATCGCAATCAAATTAACCCTGAAAACAGCAACATCAGACAGGTCACAAACCCGATTAATGGCACCCACAACGGAACCTGGAAGATATCGTCCGTCACCGGTTTCCGTGACAGTTTGATGCGGATCAGCGCTAAATTTACGGTCATAAAGACGATCAGAACAATCAGTGATGTTGTCTCAGCCAGTTTAGATATGGGAAAAAACAGGGCAAGTCCCAAAATAATGGCGACCACCAGGCCGGTTGCAACAAGTGGCGTGTGTGTAATCGGATTTACATATGCCAATTTTTTCGGAAGATTGCCCTGGGAAGCCAATCCATAAAGGACCCGCGATGCCATGATCATTTGTATGAGCACGCCATTGATGGTTGCGAGGGCCGCAATGGAGTTGAATATTCCCTTGGTGGTGTCTCCCGCATTCTCAAAAACCAGGATGAGTGGTGCAGAAGAACCGACGAGCAGGTCCATCGGTACCGTTAATATTACCACTGACACGACAGCCAAATAAATTGCCGTGGCGACCACCAATGTGAGGACAATTGCCTTTGGCATGTTCCTGCTCGGATCTTTAACCTCTTCAGCAACGTTTGCCATATCCTCAAAGCCAACGAATGCAAAAAAGGCCAGCAATCCGGCAGACACAATACCTGTCCAGGCACCAATTTCCAAGGGTGGAACAAGGCGCCCAATTTCGCTCAGCAGATCCGGCTGAAGGGTAAAACCATAAAACACCACAAAACACAGGCCGCCAATTTCAATTAATGTAATTATTGCTGCCATGGCTACAGATTCAAGAATTCCCCATGCGGCAATCAGCCCAAGAACAAGAGTTATCAGAATTGTCAGCATGGCCGGTGGGAGTGGAACCAGATGTTCCAGATAAGCGCTGGCCCCAATCGAGATTGCTGCTGATGAAACGACACCTGATGCGGCCACCATCAACCCAATTGCCATTGCCGGGACGCGGGAATTAAATCCGCTTCTCACATAGGCGGCTTCTCCCGCACTGACAGGAAACCGGGTACTTAGCTCTGAATAGGTGAAACAGGTAAACGCGACAACGGCGGCTGCGAGCAAAAAGGAAACTGGAGCATAAACTCCTGCTTTGGCCGCCGTCGCGCCCACAAGCACATAAATCCCGGCGCCGACTGTGACGCCAAGCCCATAGAGTGTCAAAAGCGGTAAAGACAGTCGGCGTTGCAGTGCTGGCTTTTTATTTTCTGCCGATTGTTGCTGTAAGTTTGTAACTGTCATCAAAGTACTATCCGAAACCTTTTTCTTTTGGGGCAAGGTTCCCACGAGTTTTGAAAATATTGTAAGTATATGACTAATATTTATAATGTTTTTGTGCGGTTACAAGTGACGTATCGCTCTACATAGAATCCAATCGAGTAATGACACTTGTGTGGATTCTGAGAAAATATCCAATATTTGAAAATGTAATACAAATGATATGTTTTCGAAAAATTCAATCGCCCATAGATGACATTCAATTCGTGCGACAAATTGGAAGAGATGGTTGTTTTTGAACCGCATTATCCTATGCAAAGGTCAAAACAAATCTTGATAATTCGAATTGCAAAGGATCAAATTGCCTGTCTCTTCACATTGGTAACGTAGCCTCGAACTTCAGCATCGACACGGCAAAAAGTGAAATCGATTTTTACAAATGGATTGGCGATTCCTGTTTGTACAACTGAAATGAGCAGGACTGCACAACTGGCGCCACAGATTGCTGCCAGAAACACCAAACCACTCGGTCTCTCCACTGACACCTTAGCGGAACACTCCAGGTGGATTGACGATGTTAATTCGACCCAGAATACCGACCTGCAGTTTCCGATCGTTGCGGTTTCTGATCTCAAAGTTTCAAAATTCTACGATATGATTCATCCAGATGAGATCGCGACCGAGGCTGTTCGCTCCGTTTTTATCATTGAACCAGACTAGAAAATCCGCCTGACTATGACTTACCCGATGAATGTTGGGCGCAATTTCGATGAAATCCTGCGGGTCATTGACGACTTACCATCAGGTTAAGCCGCAAGAAAGCGTCTTGGCGTAGGTTGGCCAGCGTCGTAAAGGCTTCTCCATTTCTCGTATGTTTCCGATGAGTTTTGATTGCTCCACCAAAGCAGCATGCTAATGTTCCATATGTTCAAAGTTCTATTATTTGCAGCTTTGCCGGCTTTTGGAATTATTATTGGTAGTTTTCTCGCAGAAAGCATTCGAACACCGAAGTGGCTAATTGGAGCATCGCTCCATACCACAGCAGGCATTACAATAGCGTTGGTCAGCATAAACATCATGCCGAGACTGTTAGGCGTTACGCCAACATGGTTGATCATTGTCGCGTTTCTGGCTGGCGCGGGTATTTCAATCTTGATTGCCAGCATTTGGGGGACCTTCCGACATCAATCTCACGTGGGCAACACTAGCGCTTGGATGGTCTGCATAGCTGTGGCAACCGATCTTGTTAGCGATGGACTCATGGTGGGAGCAGGAACTGCAGTCGGAGCCCAACTCGGTTTTTTATTTGCTGCAACGCAATCAATTGCAAACATTCCGGGCGGTTTTGCCGCAACCGCAAATCTACGCGACGACGAGGTGCCAAAAATCCTAAGATTGATGTTGTCTTTCTCCATGCTTGTTCCTGCACTATTCAGTGCAGCGTTTGGATATTATGGGCTACGTGGTGCCAGTAACTTGGTGCATGGTTTGGTTCTATCGGTGTTCGTGGGCATCTTATTATTGGCTACAATAGAAGATGTTATACCGCAGGGTGACGAGCCTAACCCACCTCGATGGGTTTCAACGGCTGCCTTTGCTTTAGGTTTTGCGGGACTTACCTTGTTGTCCGGCATACTTGGGTGACCCTCAATATAACTCTCTGTGGATAAAAATTGAAGCACGCCTGAATCTGCACACTGACAAAGTTCCTCAAAGACCGCCCTCCAGATTTGTTCTATTTCAATACCGCGATCCTACAAAGTGATTGGTGTGACAAAACCTTCCGGTTTCATTGCTAATACTGAGCAGTCAATTTGATTTAGAATCGTTTCCGCTGTATTGCCCATTATAAATCCGGGTATTCCGGTTCGCCCGACAGTACCCATTACCACCAAATCTATTTGATTTTTTTCTATAAAATTGGGAATTGCCTTTTTGGCATTTCCCTTGACCAAATGTACTGTTGGTTTGAGATAATTTGTTGCTTCATTCCCAGTTTTGCCATCAAAATCAGCCATTAGCATCTCCAAGTAACTTTTATGTCCGACGCGAATTTCTTCTACATAAGCATCTACTTCATTTTCGGGTGTTTTCGCGAAACCTGAACGCAGAGAACTTTCACCATAAGCATCCCATACATGAATGATGTGAAGTTCGCTGCCCTCAGATAGGGCCAATGAGGTGGATATTTGGAGTATTTGCCGGTTGAACGCATTTTCAGTTTTGCTATTTTCCTGTGGATCGAAATCAACTGCCGCCAGAATTTTTTTAAACTGCCGACTTTTTGTTGGGTTTAAAAGTAGAACAGGACTCGGACAATTGCGTAATAATTCCAGATCAGTACTTCCAAAAAATCTGTTAGTAATCCCTCCGTCTTCGGCTGTTTTAATAACTAAATCTATTTTGTTTCGAAGCACTTCTTGAATTATTTGCAAGAATGGCTTGCCTTTTAGCACCTTAACAGCGACTTGGATTGCTTTTCGGGTTGGCGTGACCAAATCATTCAACTGGGTCAAGAGATTATCTGCAAAAGAATTTTCAATTTCAGCAGGCGTAGTTTTCCAAAATTTTTGACTATAGCCTTTTGGTAGATTTTCGAGAGTCGATACGACTGTCAGTTGAGCCTGATTGTTATCTGCTAAGTTAATAGACCGATCAAAGGCATCGGAATTGCCTAGCTTGGGATCAAACACAAACACAATGTTACTGAAGCGGTACATTTTGAAGAATTTCCTTTTGTTCATGCTCAATTGATATTGGGGTTAACATAATAACAAGCAATGCCACTTTTCTATTGGAAGGCTAACCAACAATATCTTCCAGCCTGATGTAGTCGTCATCGCGGTATTCCTGAATTATCCCTGCAATTTCATCGGTACTGACATCAAGTGATGTTAACACGATACTTCCTAATTGCAGACTAGATTCAGCCGCTTCTGATACCACCGCCGTTGCGCCAATATTTTCTAGGTACTGCATGTGTTTCTTATCCCGTGCGCGCACATAAATTGGTAATTCAGAATAATTGCCTCTCAATGAAACAACCGTCCTGCTTGCCGATTCATGGTGATCAAGGGTTATCACGGCCGATTTTGCACGCGCTGCGCCAGCTGCTTCAAGAACCTGTACCTGGTTGGCATCTCCATAATATACGGACATGCCCCGGGAACGGCATTCGGTTACTCGCGCATGGTCAAGATCAAGCGCCACGTAGGATAATCCGGCATCAGACAATACTTTTGCCACCGTCTGGCCAACACGTCCAAAACCGGCAATCAAGACAAAATTATCCAGTTCTTCTATTTCAGCATCAAATATTTCTTGTTGTGGGTTGGTGCGCCTTTCCAACAATACGGAAATTTGTTTGCCAGCATAAAACATCGCAGGAGTGACTGCCATACTCAAAGCAATCACAGCCATAAGAATTTGAGCCACATTTTCGGGAATGAGATTAAGTACCAAGGCAGCACCAAAAAGCACAAATCCGAACTCGCCTCCCTGGGACAAGGCGAGTCCCACCCTGATAGAGTTGCTGGTCGACATTCCCACAACGAAACACAGCCCGACAGTGATAATTGATTTGCCTATGAGAATGGCAGCGACAATCAAGGCAATAAAACCCAAATTATTCACAATGAACATAATATCTACGGACATGCCGATTGTTATAAAAAACAAGCCTAAAAGAATGCCGCGAAATGGGCGAATGTCGGCCTCAATCTGATGCCGGTATTCTGTTTCCGCAAGCAACAATCCGGCCAACAACGCACCCAGTTCCATGGACAATCCAGCCATGGACATCACCCATCCCATACCCAGAACCATTAGCAATGTCATTGAGACGAACAGCTCCGGGCTTCTCATGCCTGCAATCCTGTGGAACAGCGGTCTTAACAAATACCGTCCGAAACCAATGACTGCAATCAGAGCTGCAGTACCTTTCAAAACGGCCATTGCGAAGGCTTCAATGAATGATGATCCCTCGCTACCAAGAAGGGTTACCAGTATTAGAAGTGGAACTACCGCAAGATCCTGAAGGAGCAGGATTGAAAAAGTTGTCAGCCCAAATGGCGTTGCCCGCTCACCGCGCTCCACAAGCAACTGAAGAACAAAAGCAGTTGACGAAAGAGCCAGGCCACCACCAATGATAACCGCTGCTTCAATTCCCAAACCCAGTGCCCAGACAATGGCACCTATAAAAATTCCGGTGACAGCTACCTGAAGCGAACCCAGTCCAAATATTTTGTTTCCCAACGCCCGCAAACGCCCAATCGAGAGCTCTAACCCGATCATGAAAAGCAAAAAAACAACGCCAAATTCTGCAAGTGTATGTGCGGCTTCAGTATCTCCTATAACCGCAAATCCGTGTGGGCCGATAAAAATACCGGCTGCCAGATAACCAATGATTGGACTGGAACGAAAGCGGCGAAATGCAGGAACTACAACAACTGCGGCTGTTAAAAAAATCAGAACGTCAATCAAATATTCTGAATGGTTCAATTCATCACTCCATACTTTGAATGTTTGTTGGTGTATTGCAGATTGTTTTGGAAGCTACGTGTTTGAACGACCCCTGCAATGCTGTTATGGCAATCTAGCTCGTTCAATAAAACGGTGTTTTTCTTTCTTGTACCATTATTTGAACATCGTTATTGTCTCACTATTTCCAGGTACGAGATGCGGATCAGGGGTGAATAGTGAAGAGATTTCATAATATTCTTTTTGTAAAAACTGATGGCAATGATGACGTTGCATTTGTCAACGCTGTCGCTTTGGCAGTTCACAATCGCGCGAGCCTCACTCTGGTTAAAACTATAGATGAAATTCGCGAGCCGGTATATGGCGTTCCAGAAGAAACGATTAGGGAATTGGAAAAGACCATAATCACAAACTATCGCGATGCACTGGAGGCACTGGCCAAACCCCATCGTAATTCCATCAAAATCGAGATCGAGGTTTTGGAGGGAATACCGTTTCTTTCCATTATTCAGGAAGTCATGCGAAACCGTTGTGATCTTATCATCAAATCCGCTAAGGGAGATAGAGGACCGGTATCGCGGTTTTTTAATACAATCGATATGCATCTGCTCAGGAAATCTCCTTGTCCGGTCTGGTTGTTTAAACCCGACCAACCTGAAACTATCAGCCGCATTGTCGCTGCCGTTGATTTTGATGAACCGGGCGAAGAAGGTAATAACCAGAGTCTAAACAAGCAAATTTTGGAGATGGCGATATCACTTGCAAGCCGAGAAAGAGCCGAGCTGCATATTGTTCATGCCTGGCAAGCCATTGCTGAGAACGTTCTCAGTAGCGTGCGATCTGGTCTTTCGGAGCAAAAATTGGATGAGTATATAGCGGTTGTCAGGAAAAACAGTGAACGTCATCTTTCCCAACTGATGGAAAGTGCAATGGGCTGGGTTGGTCAGGATGTATTTGACGGCATAATCCTGAAAATACATGCCATCAAAGGTCAAGCCCAGGGTGTTGTCATAGATTTGGCGCAGACACTTGATGCTGATCTTCTCGTCATGGGAACGGTTGGTAGAACCGGGATTCCCGGTTTCTTTATCGGTAATACTGCTGAAACCATACTCAATGGTATTGATTGCTCAGTGCTCGCTGTCAAACCTGCAGGATTCATAAGCCCCGTTGAACCTCCAAAAAGTGCCTGACAACCCATCCACAAGCTTTGTTCGGTTATTCTCGCTGCCCAGGTTACTCGCTTTCTCGTAACCTGATATATTCAATACATATTTCAAGAAACATATTTGTTTTGAATACTTTAGATATGAAAATCGTGATATCTAGGCAGTCTTTTCTAAAACCTCCGTATATTGGAAAGATGATTTGGAGGTTATTAATTTGTAAAAGCAGGTGATTTACAGGTCCATAAATAGTAAGTACCGTGGTATATTTTGGGTGTTGATGATGACCGTGCGCCGGACTGGATCAGTCAAACCTATGTCGAGGATATTAGTGAGTTCAATTCACCGCAAGTTGTATTGCAGTCCAAATTAACCCATAATCAGCATAAGCATAAATGTTTCAGTTGGATTATGAGCAACTGCGGTCTCAATAGCAAAACACTCCAATTGCGACACCCAGCGCCGTGGCGACTTTAGGCTCATTTCCACTTTTGCTACATTGCGACCAACTGGCAGAGTTGGGCCATGCTTTCCAATGATGCCGTCTTCTGGGAATTCAAATCGCGACACCTGTCCGAGGTCTTAAGAGGGCTCGAAGCGGGAGTTCGTCGTTTTATTAACAGCGGCATTCTGAATATATGGAATTTGTCACTCAAACTGGTGTTTGTGTGATGACTTGTGGTCTCTTCAAATCTAAGCGAAGGTCGGCTCAGCGGACTTTACTACCCTTCGAGAGTTGTCGCAAAAAGAATGGAGGCTGTGTGAAAACGTCGGCGATCCGTTGCCTGTGTCCAATTCCATCGAGTTTTCGTGCTTTCTGATCGAGCAGAGCTTCAGAAATCGTTCCAAACTATGCTGAACGAAGCGATTTCGCTGAAACTGAAACGTTCTCACACAGCCTCAATGGTTTTTGCGATACTGGTAGTTAACTTTTTCTAACAAATAACCAAACAATAAAGGCGCAAAAAGTAGCTGCTATATATTGTGGTGCGGCAGCCGCCAATGAATAATTTGGGCAGGATTGACCAAGGCAATTTAATGCCCAAAAGGCAATTGGAATTGAATTGGCAAGCGCAGCAAGCGGTAGGAACGACGTGACCCCAAGTGATTGTGAAACAGCACCAAAGACTGGAATAAACACCGCGGCTGCGCTACCTACAAAGAATCCGATAATTGCTCCCCATTCACCAAAAAAGAGGAACCCAAGCACAATGATGATGAGCGGGCCTAAGATGAGCCCTTTAATACGGGATGGCATAAATTTCCTTCGCTGATTCGAGGTCATGTATATCTAAGCATGGTTAATAATTGTTTGAAGAACACTCTGGTATAGCTTCAACAAATGTTGCAAAAATCACTCTTTTGGCGGATCGTCGGAATTGATGATCAAGATGTTGATGTCGCAAAGAGTGTTTTCTCAACTCTTAACCTCAGGCACTATGGGCTCCAAGCGCCATTTCACGATTTAGTAACTATGCGAATGTGAATGGCTGCTTTCATGAATACCATCAAATTCCGGTAAAAGAGGCCAATGGCAGCAATCCCCCATTCTTACCCGGATCAGCTGTCAGCTGCACGGTAGAAAATGGCACAAAATTACCGCCGGGTTAATGACGCAATCAGGATTATAGTCACTGATCCTGATAGCAGCTTAGCCATCGGCTACTGCTATGGCAGGTTTTGCTTGATACCACACTTTTGCATTAACTCTGCCGTCTCAAGGCAATTTCAGTAAATTCGGACTCTGTCCAATATGCTGTCTGACGTCGACAATCGAAATTATCAGCGGGCCCGACTAACAGTGATGGCCTGATCAGCACCAGGCGATGCTTTTTCCAAAATTTCATCATTTCGCATTTGGGAAAAACAGTTGTTTTCCATTCAGTTTATAAGACGCGATGGCTGACTGGCCCTTGGGGCCGGTCAGCCAGTTGATAAATTCGGTTCCTAGTTTTTCTCTTACATGAGAGTGTTTTTGCGGATTTACCAGGATGATGCCATACTGGTTGAACAATCGGGGATCGCCATGGCATAAAATTTTCATCCCGTCCTTGTTCTGAAAGGCGATCCAGGTGGCGCGGTCAGTGATTGTATAAGCGCCCATACCTGAAGCAAGGTTTAAAGTTGCTCCCATGCCGGAGCCGGTTTCCCGGTACCAGCTGCCGCTTTGATTACCAACATTGATGCCAGCTTGCCGCCATAATTGCAGTTCCTTTTTATTCGTTCCCGAATCATCACCGCGCGAAGCAAAAAGAGATCCGGTGTCTGATATTTTCTTCAACGCATCAAGAATGTCGGAAGTGCCCGATAATGATGCGGGATCATCGCTCGGGCCAACAAGGACAAAATCATTATACATGACGTCAAGGCGTTTGACCCCGTAACCGTCCGCAACAAATTTCTCCTCGGCGGATTTTGCATGAACCAGTAATACATCGCCATCACCGTTTCTGCCATTTTTCAATGCCTGTCCGGTGCCGACAGCGACAACATTCACGTCTGTACCGGTCCGGGATTTGAACAGCGGAAGAATATAATCAAAAAGTCCGGAATTTTGGGTCGAAGTAGTCGATTGAACGATGATTGATTGACCAGCGACCGAGTTTGATGGTGTGAGACAGAATATCAAAGCGGCCAGGATGATATTTGCCATCTGGCCAGAGATATTTTTCTGTCCAATTGAGATTGCATGGAAAAACCGCCCAATATTCAATGTGTAACTGATTTTCAATCTACATTTCTTTCATTTGCTGATTGGGAACCCGTCCATCCAGATATGCCTGTGCCTCATTGCTGCCGGGATCACGAAAAAATTCTCTTGCCGGATTATGGGCGATGACCCTGCCTTGATGAATAAACAATATCTCATCGGCAATTCTTTTTGCCTGACGCACATCATGGGTGATGAATACGATTTTTGTCCCCTCAGCGGCTGCCTCATGCAACATGGTTTCAACAATATGGGTTGAGGCGGGGTCAAGGTTGGCGGTTACTTCATCCAGCAGCAGGATTTTTGGCTTGACCACCAGAGCCCTCGCCAGGGCCAGCCGCTGTTGTTCGCCTCCGGATAATCGACGCGCCTGTGTCAGTGCCTTTTGATCAAGACGGGCATCAATCAGTGCATCGGCTATTTTACTGGAAAGGTCGGTTTTCGAAAGATTTTGCCGCTGCAATACATAAGCAACATTGGCATGGGTTGAACGCCGTAACAACACCGGCTTTTGAAAAACCATTGAGATGTCGGGAAGGGTGTCCTGCCTGCAAAAATTCGGAGCGCAGATAATATTTCCGCTTGTTGGTTTCAGCAATCCCGCCAGCAATCGCAGAAACAGGCTTTTTCCCGCACCATTGGGACCCATGACAACAATCTTGCCCTTCTGGTGGATCACACAGTTAATATTATCAATGAGTTGCGTATTGTCGATGGTCAGGCACACATTGTGAAACCGGATCACCTCGCTGGATTTGACACCGGTGTTTGTTTGCTTATTTCGATCAAGCATATTCCGCGTCTCTGGTTGAAGAACGAATCAGCATTACCGCGGCATTGACGCTAACGGAAAAACCGATCAGAATTATCCCAAGAGCCAGGGCCAGAGCCAGGGTTCCCTTCGATGTTTCAAGCGCAATTGCAGTGGTCATGATACGGGTAAGGTGATTGATATTGCCGCCGACAATCATTACCGCACCAACTTCCGAGATGGCGCGACCAAAGCCGGCAAGGCCGACAATGACAAGGCCATATCTGCCATCCCACAACAGGGCTTTCAATTTGGCAAATGATGACAAATGAAGAGAACGGAAAAATTCATCATACTCGCGGTGTAATTCTTCCAGTGCCTGGCGTGACAGTGCGGCAACAAGCGGCGTGATCAACAGGATTTGCGCAATAATCATGGCGGTTGGCGTATACAGCAACCCAAGCACACCCAGAGGTCCCGAACGCGACAGCAGCAGATATACCGTGAGACCGACAACAACCGGCGGAAGCCCCATGAGGGCGTTAATCATAATGACGATCAGTCGTTTGCCGGGGAATTGATAAACACACAGGCCAGCTCCCAGCAGGAAACCGCAAACGCAGGAAATAAACACCGCTAGCAGGGATACTTTGAGTGACAGTCCAATAATTTCAAACAACTCACCATCAAATGACGTCAGCAGGTGGAAAGCAATAACAAATGCTTCACTCAAGTCTCCCAAGGCAACCTCCGTAATTGAATGATTACTGCTGACACCGCAGCAACAACCTGCATTAAATGGTGAGCTGCCGGATGGCAATAGTCTCGTTCAGGTATTCGATGGGACACTATCAGGCTTAACCTCCAGGATTTATGGCTCAGGTTTGAATTTCGCGTCGTCCGCACTATAGCAGAACACCTTTATTTTGAGTCAGTTAAGATTTTTTTTGCTCACGGCTATTCGGGCTTGCGCCCGGCCTCTGCGAGGGCGGCGCACCGGCGCCGGTCGCTTTTCGCTCCTGATTGCATGATCATTTAAAGGTGTTCTGCTATATGTGATACTTCGCTCATGGTCATCCAGGGCCTGTCGCGTTCAATGGGTTCATTTGACGGAGTAAAAACAGTTCATTCGGCTAGTCGTTGAACCCGAAATCGCCTCTGGCGATACTTTTTCGAACAAGTTTCGCAACGCAGCCCCAATAGTATCCTGAGGGCTGATTTGGCCCACCGAAGGCAGGTCTTCACGCTCACCGCACATCGTTAGGCTTTCCTTGTGGTCCGCCAGACCACGGCGAAAAACATGCCTTGCCGGTAAACTCGAAAACCCGTCAAACAGTTCAATGTAACCATGAAAGGATTGTGAACAGGCATAGTCGCATGCCGCAACAGTCAGTTTTCCAATATCCCGGCCCGGTTTATGAATCTGTAACCTAATCTGAATTATGAATTTCGGCAACGAATGTCTGGTCGTCCATTGGCGGGCGCACATAGCCGCGCTGTGGCGGCCTTTCCTCAAGTTCAATCGGGTCGGGAGTGAGATCCTTGTAGGGAATCAATGACAGCAAATGGTTGATACAGTTGAGGCGGGCGTGCTTCTTGATGTCGGAAGCAACGACGTACCAGGGTGCCTGTTTGATATCCGTGTGGGCAAACATCGTATCTTTGGCTTTCGAATAATCCACCCAGCGTTTGCGGCTCTCCAGATCCATCGGACTCAATTTCCACTGCTTTGTCTGATCGGTAAGCCGTTTTTGAAATCTACGCTCCTGCTCCTCATCGCTGACCGAGAACCAGTATTTAATCAATTGGATTCCGGCACGCACCAGCATGCGTTCAAATTCCGGACAACTGCGCATGAATTCCTTGTATTCCTCCTCAGTGCAAAATCCCATAACACTTTCGACGCCGGCACGATTGTACCAGGAACGGTCGAAGATGACGATTTCACCTGCGGCAGGAAGGTGGGGTACATAGCGCTGAAAATACCACTGGGTTTTCTCGCGCTCGGTGGGGGCTGGTAGCGCGACAACCTGGCAGATGCGAGGATTAAGCGCTTCTGTAATTCGCTTGATCGTACCTCCTTTGCCGGCAGCGTCCCGGCCTTCAAATATGATGGCAACACGATGACCCGTATGCTTCACCCATTCCTGGAGTTTGACCAACTCGATCTGCTGCAGGGCCAGTTTTTTTTCGTAAGCGGAATTCGATATTTTTTTTGTTTTCTTTCCGCGCTGGTCTGCCGAATTGATTGGTTTTTTGTTGTGTTTGTCCATCATTTCTCTCCAAACGGCAATCCGCCCAACTGCCTATATTATGTTTGTCCTGTAACGAACCGTACGATTACATTTTATTTGCGTTTAATCAAATTCAGTCTCACCGGCAACACGGAAAATCAAATAGAAAAGTTGGCAACGCATGTATCCTTTACTCAAACATCGTGACAGGCAAGACCAGATCAATTGATAATGGCCGGACTAGTTACAGACCTGCACCCGGTTCCATCTGCGGATTCCGTAAGGATCATAATAATATTGATTCTGCCAATAACAGCTTGGCTGATAAACCTGTACGCCATAATCGAGCGGACGACGCTCTTCGTAATAACCTCTGTTTCGATTAACAATTGCACCGCCAACTACTCCACCGATAATGCCGCCGAGAATTGCGTGGCCAATTTGATGCGTCGCTTGCACCGGGGTGGTGGTAGCGAGCATGCCGCCGATTAGCGCTACGGAAAGCAAACTGGCTGTAGCAAAATTTTTCAGATCTAGATTCATGGTATTATTCTCCTTAACTGTGGAATTCAGCGCCTTCAGTTACATAACAACCACAGCGCGATATGTCCATTTACCAAGTCAATATGATAAATTATCTGCCTGTGTTCCAGGGGCGCACAGAGCGTACCAGTTTCACATTCAAGTTTGTCACAACAATGGCTAATCCGGGTAATGGAAAGACCCGGCAAGTCTGGATCAGATTACATTTACATGGCCTGAGCGGAGTATAAAATCCCCTTCAACACTGTGTCGCCCCTGTTTTATTTTTCGGGCGTATCTGCTTACACAGGATAAAGACCGGCATATCAACCTGCCGTGTTCTATCAACCGCCCTGGCCGCAACCCGAAAACAGGAAACAGACATGAACAGGACTACAACTTGATGGCCTGGATCGAGGATCATCAATTTAGTTATCGACAGCCAACCAAAACAGGTGCCAAAATGCGGAAACGGTGATAAATACCTTTCATTCAGCACCTCTCAAAATGAACAGCAATTGGAACCATTATGAAAAGCACACTTGTTTTATCTGTCATTGGCCCGGACAGGCCCGGGATAGTTGATGATTTGTCTTCGGTTATTATTGACAATGGCGGCAACTGGCTTGAGAGCCGCATGTGCAATCTGGCCGGACAATTTGCCGGTATATTGCAGGTGGAATGCCCCGTCGGCAGGAAGGCCGGACTGATAACCGCATTGAACGCTCTTGAGGGTGCCGGTTTCAAGATCCAGCTGGCATCAGGCGGCAATGACGAGGATGGCCTCGGGCGGGCAAACATAGAACTGGAAATAACGGGGCCGGATCACCCCGGCATTGTCCATGATATTTCGCATTTTCTTGCCCAGCGCAATATCAGCATTGCCGATATGGACTCACATTGCGAGGAAGGGGCAATGTCGGGCGGTTATGTGTTCCACTCAAGAATTTCAGCCAGCATTCCAAACTCTCAGAGCATCAATGAGGTGGAAGATGCACTGGACAATCTGGCCGACGCATTAAATGTGGACATCACCCTGGATGATCTAAAAGGCCGGCGCACACGGATTTGATTGTTCCCGACAGAAACAGGCTTTGGGTAAATATCAGCTCCTGCATGGCAGGTTTAAAAGTATTGCCATGTGTCCGGGTGACGCCTGATTTTATTGGTGCACCCACACGGACTCGAACCGCGGACCTATTGATTACAAATTACCTGTTCTACCTTCTCACTACGTCTCATACCGAACAAGAACCCATTGATTCATATGCATTATTGACATTCTATCAACTCATAGCTACTCATGTGAAACACCACTACACCCGTGATTTATGAGACTTATATGAGACTTACGGACATTGCAATACGAAATTTAAAGTTTCAAGGCAAACAGCAGAAGTTCTTTGACGATGGCTTTCCACAGTTTGGCGTCAGGGTCTACAAATCCGGCAAATCATTCATTTTGATGTATGGAGAGAGTCGGAGGATGAAGACGCTTGGTAGGCACCCAGAAATCAGTCTTAAACAAGCCAGAGAGAAAGCCAGACAGTTTCTTGCTTTAGATCGCGGGAAACATCGACCTACTCGACAAATGCTCTACAACGACGCAGTGAAGATTTATCTTGAGGAGGCAGTGTCCAGATTAAGACCAGAGACATACAGAACCTACGCGTACTACCTCAAAAATGCCCCTTGCGCCGGAACGTTGCGTGAAATTTCCCGTCTTCAAATCAAATCATACATTCAACACCCACACACCCTGGTGGCCATGAAAGTGTTTTTTAATTGGTGTGTCCGCAATGAGCTCATAGACAGAAACCCTTTGGCTGGTGAACGTGCTGTTTATAACGCACCAAGAGAACGCATTCTGACAGATAATGAACTTGTCCTGGTTTACAACAGGGCAAATGAAATTGGGTACCCCTTTGGCCACATTGTATTAATGTGCATGTTTACTGGACAACGAAGAAGTGAAGTTGGGCACCTTAAATGGGAGTACATTAGTGATGATAAAATTACTATCCCAGCCGAGGTTGTCAAAAACAACCGCACACATTATTTCCCCTATGGACCGCTGACCAAACAATTTCTAGAAACCATTCCTCGCACTTCCGAATACCTTTTCACTGGTAGATTTGATGGAGTGTTCAATGGCTACTCAAAATGTAAGAAACGTTTCGATAAAGACCTTGATGTTGAGCATTACACACTACATGACTTACGTCGCACATTTGCCTCTACTCATGCCCGTCTGGGCACACCTATTCATGTTGTTGAAAAACTGCTCAACCACGCATCAGGTTCTCTCGCGGGCGTTGCGGGGATATACAACCGTTACAGCTATCAAAACGAAATGCATGTAGCATGTATAGATTATGAAAAACATCTGATGGAATTATTTGGTGAACGTCCGGTGAACCCAAAATAAATTAAGCGTGCGCGCAGCATTTTTTAGGGAATTGACGAGATACACCGGCTGCAACTCTCACTCACTAGAGATTATCAACTTTTCCATAGATAGCCTTTTGGCATTATTTTTTTTGCGAAACTGCCACGCACGGACAATGAATTCGTCGCGTACCGAAATGATATCTGCCTTGTCGGGTACAATATTCTTGCCATCCAACGGCATCACCGAAAGACCCACTATCGATGTATCAGGATGGGTTGTCCTGAACTTTTCAATGAGGCCCAAAACAAATTTCTCGTTCTGCGATGTAGAGCCAACCATCGCAGAGCGAATCCGATCCATCGAAAGCCCTAATACGCCCATCGATTTTCGAATTATCGGTTTAAGGTCAAACGGCTTCCCGTTGCTATAATCCTGAATGCGCTTACCAAATTCCTTGCGATTCTTAGCACCAACCCCACCTTTTTCAAAGTATGTGCTAATTTGCTCATAGTTCAAATTGTAGCTGGCTAAAAATTTCAGCTGTGACCGTTCCTCATTCCAACGTGCACCGGATGATGAGTTTGTGACAGGGAAGCCTCCGTGCTGGCTAAAATTTCGAAGATGGAAAATGAAGGCGTATACAAATTCGTTCTCTTGTAGCTCGTTATGGGTGGCCTTAACCTCATCAAGTTCTGTGCCGCGCCCACAAATGCTAACCAATCGACTTCTAGTCAGATCTCGCCAAAAACTCATACTGGCAAGCCAATTGTTCAGTGTTCGTATGAAACCCCATTGCTGGGCGCGTATCGCATCTTGTGTTCTCGTCTGGCCTGCCATATCAAGCACGAGATGCTCTGCAATGTATTTTTCAATTTCGATGTAATTGAGAACCACGAAATCGAATGCCAACTCAATCTCAAAAGCTTCATAGTTATGCCTACGGCAGCGTTTCGCTTGGAGGTATTCTTGCTCGGAGATAATAATCTCTGGCGTCCGACCTAAAATTGCTGGTTTCAATACATATTTCATCGCGAACATCAAACATAGTACAGCAAAGCCTCGCTGACTAGGTGTACTTTCCAACTAGGTTTTGTGCCCTGGTAACCGTAATGATTTTAACGCTTTGTCCTTCAAAATAATACCAAGGCAATAATTCCCCAACCGAAGCACGAAACTATTTGCAGTCATTGACTGAAAAGCCACACGTCCCTAAGTTCAAGGAGCCATGGCAATAGTCAAACCTTGGCATCACGTGATGCTCTTTTTTAGGAGTGTGCGTGATGAGAATATTATCGAGAAAGCAAGTGCGGGATAAAGTTTCTTTATCCTTTGCAGAAATTTCACGTAGGGAGAAGAGGCATGAATTTCCTTTGCGTATTCAAATCTCTCCAAACCGCGTTGGTTGGCTGGAAAGTGATATCGACGATTGGATTTCCGAGCTTGTAGCTCAACGAGATATACTCGCAGACAGCTCTTAATTGAGCGGGGGTGTTGGCATCCAAACCAACACCCTTTTTACCAACAAAAAAGGATGAGTAACGGATTACTCACCCCACACCGAAAAAATTTCGGCGAAAGTCGCTTTAACAAGCGATAAAATGGCCCGCCAACTGTCTCGGGTAACCCCGACTTCGACGCTCCACCACACAGCACAACAGTACTGTGGGCTCCGGATGACAATCAGTTAGCCACTGATCACCACCTGTAGCATCGAAGTCGGCGTTAACACTCCGCTCAGATTTACTAAACTCCTCGGCACAACGGCCTCGATCGTTAAGTAAATTTGGCGGCGACAGTTGGCGGAAACCAACTTAACCAACCTACGCAACAAACTCTGGCAATTTCTCACGCAGAAATTCCTCGTCAACGCTCTCAGGATCGTCACCGTCCGGTAATACAACCGAACGAACCGCAACAGCCTGGGCAAGCCGATCAACCAGCTTGCGCCTGGCTTTGTTTGCACCACCATCAAGCATGACGTGAACGCAATCAAAATACTGAGTTAACATCTCAATTTGTTCGTCGGAAACCGACGAGCCAAATAACGCCACCACTGGAATTCCCAGCTCGTGCAACCGGATGGCGTCAAAGACGCCTTCCACCACCACAACATCATCAGCGTAACCTGCTATCCTGTTGAGGTTGAACAACACCCGATTTTTCTTGAAGTTCTTTGGCAGTTTGTATTTCGCTTTCGCTGCCGGAACCGGATCGGCCGCAAAGCGACCGACATACGCCACCAAATCACCATGCTGATCATGAATTGGCACGCACCAACGATGCGACATTAATCCACGGGTACAATAACCCATCTCAAAACGCCCGATTGCTGAAGCTGACAACTTTCGTTGTTTGCCATATTGATGATTAGGATCCAGGGTCAATTGGAAGCTTAACGGCTTCAAACTGTCATCCGGTTCATCATCGTCATCATCAAACAATGGTTCGCCATCTTCAAAAGCGGCTTTGACGGCCGCTTCGGCCTCGGGATTAACCGACTTTTTTCCTTGTTTAAAACCCTTCTTTTGTCCGGTTTGGCTGTATGCCGAACCATTCTTTCGATTGGCTTTTTTGCCAGATTTACCCTGGCGACGATTATTTCCGGCCGGCTTAGGCTTGGCGCAGGGGATCTGGCTAATTTCAGCCAGACACTCTGCTGCTTCACGCAAACCACATTCTCCCTCCATCAGATTTACAAAATCCAAGATATTACCTTTTTCACCACAACTGTCAGCGTGGCAGGTGAATACCTTTTTATCAGTATTGACCGACAGGGAAGGGGTCTCATCATCATGAAACGGGCAATTGCAACGAACCTCGTCACCATCACCTTGAGTTTCTATGTTGTAGTGGCCGAGCACCGCCGGAAAATTGGCGTTAGTTTTTATGTAGGCAAAGTCAATGTACTTACCCATTTTTTTCATCCTTATACTAGAGGTTGTGGGATGATGAAATAGTGCTATATTATAAAAATTCGTCAATATTTTCAATGGCTTAGTGTATAATAATTTTGATACTTGTTCTTCAGTTCTTACCTGGTCGATATTTCCGATCCGCCACCTACTACCACACTCCCGAAACCTGCGTTGGCAGACGAAAGAACAGTGCGAGAAGCTATCCCAAATTCTCAAACTTATTTTCATTGTTGATTAGAGTGCCGGACTAGGCGGCGGCTTAGAGCTATGGAAGGGAACAAAATCACGCTCGGAACTGCCACCAACCACTACACTGATTTTTCGGTGTCTTTGACGCATGAGGCTCGCTTACGACACCTGTTTGTCATTGGACAAACCGGAACAGGAAAAACCACCCTCCTACAGAGGATGGCGATTAACGATCTCAAGGCCGGCCACGGATTTGCTTTTTTCGATCCCCACGGCGATGCCGCTCGCGAGCTCCTGGACTACATTCCAACCGATCGCATGCGA
>JAAEMP010000384.1 GCA_024225445.1 Hyphomicrobiales bacterium
CGCCCAGCTTATGCCGCTTATTGCCGATGGCCGGACGAGGAAGGTCGTTCAAAATGACTACCCCACCCTCGGCTTTAGCATTGCCCCTGAAGATCGATTCAATTTGAAGCGATTCATTGATGAGACATCAGTATAATGCTGGGTATTACCTCATCGCCGAAACACGATTGAAGGTCGGCAAAGTCCGCTCAGCTGACATTAGCGGTGGACTGATTTAACCCTATTGGTGATAGTGTTAAATCAACCTGTTTCTCTGTATTAGAGGGGAAGCAGGAACGGATAAAACCTTCCATCAATAAACGCTTTCAGGCATGGGTCAAAAATCGAAATTCAATACTTTATTCACGATGGTTACCTTCGTCTTAGCTTTACTTTACTTTCACCAGAAAACACCTTTTTGGTTTTGATCATTATTGAAATAATTATGCTCAGGATTTGAATTAAGAATATTAACAAATATGGTTTACACGATATTAACCATTCAATCCTATGAATGCTGATACAAGAAATCTAGTAGAAGACAGCTGTTCTCGGGGTGGCCATTTTCTTAAATTAACAGCATTAGAAAACCAACTTTGGGAGTCTGATTATGGTTCGATTCATTCAATCAATATTCGTTACTTATTTAATTATTAGCGCTGTCCAGTCAGTGCAGGCAGAAGACCATAATGGTACAGTTGGTGTGTTGACTGAAATCAATTCTAAATGGTATTTGCGCGGAGATGTCGGATTCAATATCTCAGGAAGACAGGAATCTGGTTTCGCGGGAACTTCTACATATGAATACGATGATGGCTATGGGGTTTCAATTGGATTTGGCCGGCAGGAAAATCAAATTTTCCGCTGGGACATTAATTTAGAACATTTGATGGAATCAAGTTCAGCAACAGAAAGTTCAAGAACTTTTTCAGCTATTGATCCGTTGATACCGGCCAGTGTAACTGTAGGGGGCAAAGAGAAATTTGAATCCTCTTACAACGTTTTTAACACGATGCTTAACGGTTATATTGATCTCGCTGATATCGAGGGATTTCGCCCGTATTTGGGAGCAGGGATCGGTTTAGCTTCGCTATCAAATTCAGAAAAACTCACTTTGACCTGCTCTGCGGGAGCAACGGTATATTGCGAAAACCCGTCAGGCGGCATAGGAGAGGAAGTGGTAGCAGTAACTAGGGATGTAACTGCACAGAAATGGGTTATGTCTTATGGGCTATCTGCGGGGTTTTCCTATAACATTAACAGGAATATGATGGTGGATTTTGGCTATCAATATCTAAATGTTGGAGGGGGTCCGTTCCTAAATTATGACAATAATGGAAATTCTGATGGTGTACAATTGCATCGGGTTAAAGTAGGTTTGCGCTTTAAAGTGAATTAGATGCGACTAATTAGATTTCCAAAAGGTTTGATCGCAAGTCACTTCGTATTCGGCATTGAATGACGCCCCCCATTGGGCTTTTGAACTCACCGCTCCAAGCGGCCATTTAACACTATCACCGATAGTGTTAAATGGTCGCTTGGAGCCCAAATAAACCGAGTGAATTACCCGTCTATCCCAGAGCTTCAATAACAATTGCGGCACATTCGGAAATGGAGTTTTTGCAAGTATCTACTGTTACTCGGTCTTCTTGCCATGGTTCGTATCTTCGGCTGATAACTCTTTTCCAACTCGGAACAACCATTCCTTCGATATCGCTTTTACGTGACGACCTGCCACCCGAAAACCAAACCATTTGAAAGTAGAATCTGTTCTGTTAATGATCAAATCAACCAAGAGAACAGAGAATGCGTAAATCACGGTGTATTGTCAACAACCCCGACTGGGAAGAATTATTGGCAAAACATGAATCGCTGCAATGATTTGAACAGACTTTGAGTTTTATCCCGAAAGCTTGCGTTTCAGTACAAGCGTTTGGGATGGGGCAAAGCCGGTGGCATCCAGATAGGTGATGAGGGCAGTGTCGTTCCAGTTTATTTCCGTGCGCACATTGTCAACGTGCAGAATAGCCAGATTGGCCATTAATCTGGCCATCAGCGCCTGACCAATACCCTGGCCCTGATAGTCGGGATTAACGGCAAGTGTATCCATCACTGCTTCAGCGCTGGTGCGGCCAAACTCGCCGAAATCCACCCGTGCCATGATAAATCCGACAACAAAACCCTCCAGCTCGGCGACTAGCGAAACTCTTATTCCGGACTGGTGCAAGACTTCATTCTGCTTGCGTTTGTAATAGGCTGAACGATCATTGCCGATAACTTTACGGTCGATTTTGATGATCGC
>JAAEMP010000385.1 GCA_024225445.1 Hyphomicrobiales bacterium
AGTACCCTTGACAGAGATAGTGCCGTCTTCTGCAAGGGCTGCCTGGGCCACTTCGGCAAATGAAAGGATCGATTGCTCGCTGCCACGCACCCAGAAGGTCTCACCCAGGCATTCAATATCCTCAGCCTTGCTGTCCAGTTTTTTTGCTGCAGCTTCAACCAGTACCTGGCGCAGGTTTTTGGCCGCCTCAATTGCAGCATTGCCAACCATGAATGTTACGCGCGATGAATACGAACCATTGTCCTTGGGTGTAATAACACTGTCATTGGTGACGACCCGGATCCGGTCAAGATCAACGCCAATCACTTCAGCGGTTGCCAGTGCCACCATGGTCGTTGAACCCTGGCCGATATCTGACGCGCCGGTCAGTGCAGTAATGCTGCCGTCAAAATCGAGTTTCAGGGCAACCACTGCGTGGGGTTCACCGGTCCAGTGCACGGGTTTTGCTGCTCCGCTGACATAATGTGAACACGCCATGCCCAGACCGTGACCCGGCGGCAATGCCTTGCGGCGCTGGTGCCAGTTGCTTGCTGCCTCTACTTTATCCAGGCATTCGGCCAGTCCATAAGAATTGACCAGCAGATCATTGGGCGTGCGTGTAGGGGCGCTAAGAAGGTTTTTGCGGCGAACTGCAAAAGGATCAAGGTCGAGTTTTCGAGCCATCCGGTCAAGCAGACATTCAAAACTGTGTCGCACATCGACTGTCCCGTGACCGCGCATTGCGCCACACGGTGGCTGGTTGACATAAACGCGATAGCCGTCAAATTTGACCGCTGGTATATCATAAATTCCGTGCAACAGTGCTCCGGCATAAAGGATGGTCACCAGTCCATATCCGGCATAGGCACCTCCAAGCTGGATGGCTTCGCATTCTGTCGCCAGAATACGGCCGTCATCCGCCAGCCCGATTTTGATTTTAACCTGTGTTTGCGGGCGTCCACGATGAGTGATCAGTGTTTCCTCACGCGTCAACTTCATCATCACCCTGCCACGCGCTTTGCGGGCAAGAAGTGCAGTAATAATCTCGAAATTCAGTGTTTCCGTACGTGCTCCAAATCCACCTCCAACAAAGGGTTTGACCACCCGGATGCGTGAGGTGTCCATTTCCAGGCAACGTGCCAGGGTCAAATGA
>JAAEMP010000386.1 GCA_024225445.1 Hyphomicrobiales bacterium
GGCTCTGGCTCTGGCTCTGGCTCTGGCTCTGGCTCTGGCTCTGGCTCTGGCTCTGGCTCTGGCTCTGGCTCTGGCTCTGGCTCTGGCTCTGGCTCTGGCTCTGGCTCTGGCTCTGGCTCTGGCTCTGGCTCTGGAACAGCCTGCTTTAACCCGACGTCCGGGTCAATGCTGTTTTCTTCAGCATCCACTTCTTCAACTTTTTTTCTCCCAAATCCAAAGGAGAATATCTTCTTCAAAAACCCAGCCATCAAAAACCGCCTTTAAGCCACGTTGCAGATCGCCGCCACGTCCCGGGAATCAAGCAGTAACGCCCGCCCGTTATGGCCTTTTGCAACCGCTTTTACAAATCTGCCCGGTGCAATTCCTGCAGTATTTTCGCCATCAATAAATGCCGGGGTAAAATCTGCCAGATGTCCGCGATTACCACGCTCAACCAGAATTTCAACCTGCTGTCCGATTAATCCATTCATATGAGCTTGAATCACCTCATCTCCTTTCTGGCGTAACCGGGCAGCGCGCTCTTTAACCAGTGCCCGATCAAGGGACGGCATACGCGCGGCAGGTGTACCGGGTCGGGACGAAAACGGAAATACATGCAAATGGGTAAATGCGCATTCATCAACAATTGCCAGGCTGTTTTCGAACATTGCCTCCGTCTCGGTGGGAAATCCGGCAATCAGATCGGCACCGAAAACCATGTCCGGTCGCAATTTTCGTATCGTGCTGCAAAATTCTATCGAATGGTCACGCGAATGCCGTCGTTTCATCCGTTTCAATATCATGTCATCGCCTGACTGTTGTGACAGGTGCAAATGAGGCATGAAACGCGATTCGCTGGCAATAACGTCAAACAGGGGTTCATCTACCTCAATCGAATCGATTGAGGATAATCGTAGCCGTTTAAGATCCGGCACAAGACGCATGACTGACTGAACCAGTTCTCCCAGACCTGGACGACCGGGAAGATCATCTCCATAAGATGTCGTATCGACCCCGGTGATCACCACTTCTCCATAACCGTTTTGCACCAGTTTTTTCACCTGATCGACAACCGCTCCCATCGGCACTGAACGGGAATTTCCCCGGCCAAACGGAATGATGCAAAAAGTACAGCGATGATCACAACCATTTTGCACCTGGACAAAGGCCCTTGCCCGCCCTTCGACATAATCCACCATATGCGAAGCGGTTTCACGAATATTCATGATATCGTTTACGCGAATTTTTTCCACGTTATTGGTCCCAAATTCCGGCATGGCGCGATAGGCACTGGCTGTGAGTTTTTCCTCGTTGCCTAAAACCAGATCAACTTCAGCCATTTCGCCAAAGCTTGCCGCCTCGGTCTGCGCAGCACAACCGCTAACAATGATTTTGGCATCTGGACGCTCACGCCTGATCCTTCTGATCGCCTGCCTGGCCTGGCGCACCGCTTCGCCGGTAACTGCGCAGGTATTGACCAACACCGCGCCGTCGTTCAGTTCATTCAGACCGGCTTTTTCCGCTTCCCGTTTCATCACCTGGGATTCATATGTATTGAGGCGACATCCAAATGTAACGACATCCAGACGGGCATCTGATGGTTTGGTTTTATTGGTCATGAATTATCATTTTCATCATCGCGCCTGGCTTCACCTGTTACAGCATCCAGATGACCATCATACTCAAATTCAGTCGGCCCGCTCATGATGACATGATTATCATCACGCCATTCGATTTTCATTTCACCACCCGGAACGGTAATTCTTGACTTCCTGTCAACAAAACCTTTTCTGACCCCGTTGACCAGTGCAGCGCAGGAAGATGAACCACTGGCAAGTGTCAGACCGGCACCGCGTTCCCATGTCCTGACATCAAGATGATCACGAGCACAAACCCGCGCCAGGGTAATATTGGCACGCTCGGGGAAAACCGGATGGTTTTCCAGCATTGGCCCAAAGCGTTCCAGATCATAGGAATGAATATCTTCACTTACCCAGAAAGTGCAGTGCGGATTTCCCATGCTGACAACACTGGGCGTGTGTAAAACCGGATCATCAATCGGGCCAATTTGCAACTCTATCCCGGAGGTATCGTGGAATTCCTCAGACAGGGGGATGTCCCGCCAGCCAAAACGCGGTTCTCCCATGTCAACGCTGACCAGATCATCGCCAACCACATTGGCATGCAACAAACCACCAGTGGTCCTGAACAGGTATTTTTCCTGATCAATCTCACGTCCAAGCCAGGAAACCACACAACGAGTGCCGTTGCCGCAAGCTTCGGCTTCTGAACCATCCGAGTTGATGATCCGCAGCACCGCATCAATTCCGACCGCATCCCCATCATGGATTTCCATGATCTGATCAAATGAAGTCTCTTCAATTGCGGTTAGGGCAATTGCCGCCCCGGAAGATATTTTATCCGCACGGCCGCGCATATCAGCAACAATAATTTTATTGCCAAGTCCGTTCATTTTCGAAAATGAAACATCCATGCTCATTGCATTGTACCCAATTCAATCATCATATTCGTATCAGTCCAATATCCGGCGAATGAAACACCGGTTCTCCTTTGATGAAGATCCTGCGCTCTAAACTCTGTTTCCGGGATAAATCACGACAGAGGTAAACACAATCCTGTATTTGCCTGTCGATTTTTGTTACAAGTAATGCTTTTGTTGTGAAAATGCAATTTTGCCTGCCATATTAGGTCACAGACCCGAAAACAGGATCGAAATGATATGATCAAACAGTGACAATCCTTATCGACAACAAATCAGCGCGCCAGCTTTTCCTGCACCGGCATGGTTTGGGCAATAATCCGGCAAGTCTCTGCGATAAATCAGATATTCAGCGTCTGATCGAGAATATCGGCTTTGTCCAGGTTGATTCCATCAGAACCGTCGAACGTGCCCACCATCTTATATTGTTTTCCAGGCACCAGACCTACAAACATTCGATGCTGTATGAATTGCTTGAGAAAGATGCCTCTTTGTTTGAGAACTGGACGCATGATGCATCGATTATCCCGTCAAAATATTATCACTATTGGAAACACCGTTTTGAAACCGAGAAAATCGCCATCGCCGAGCGATGGGAAAAATGGGGGCGCAAGGGTTTTACCGGGATTTCAGCCCAGACCATCGACCATATTCGCAAAAATGGCCCGACCTTTTCCCGCGATCTAAAACCGGCAGAAAAGAAGACGGCCAAACCCGGCTGGTGGGACTGGCACCCGCAAAAAACATCAATGGAATATTTGTGGCGCACCGGTAAAACGGCCATTTCATATCGGAAAAATTTCCAGAAGGCCTATGATCTGGCCGAGCGGGTTATACCAACTGAACATTATCAAAGCGAAGTAAGCCGCGAGCAATTCACTCAATGGGCCTGCTCATCGGCCCACCGGAATCTGGGATTTGCCACCCATGGCGAAATAGCCGCCTTTTGGAATCTGGTCTCGCCAGCCACCGCAAAATCATGGGCAGAACATCCAAATTCCGGATTAATTCAGGCTGAAATCCAGTCATTTGACGAAAAAGCCTCCAAACAGGTCTGGGTCAGGCCCGATATTCTTGAAACAATCAGGAAATTGCAGGTTTTGCCGCGACGTCTTCGTATTCTCAGCCCCTTCGATCCGTTACTCAGAGACAGAAAGCGCGCCGAATTCTTGTTTGGTTTTGATTATCGCATAGAAGTTTTTGTCCCTCAGGCAAAGAGAAAATATGGATATTATGTCTTTCCGATTTTGCAGAATGATCGGATAATCGGGCGCATCGACATGAAAGCGGATCGCAAGAACTCCCATCTCAATATTCGCCGCATATGGCTGGAGCAAAGAATTAAATGGTCAATGGCCAGGAAGGCTGCTCTATTGAGTGAGTTGAAACGCATTTCCAGATTCACCGGACTGGCTAACCAGAATTTTGAGGTCGATGCGTTTGATGATACACATTGAAAGCAAATATTCCCTTATGCGGATTAAGTCATTATGATCTTTGAAAAGCTAGATTGAAAATTGATTCGCATCCTAAAGTTTGATTGAAGTATTTTTTTAAAGATTGTTTATGCTGTATAGCAAAATAGCGATTTTAATAAAACAGGTTCTGGGAGGAACTTCATGATCAGTGGTTTTGGTACCGAACGATTAGGCCATCTGGCTATTCGTCTTCCGGTGTTGACTTCCATTTTGATGTTACTGGCAACCCTCTTTGCTGCAACAGGGATACCAAAACTCGGCTATTCCGGCGATAATATAGATATATTGCGCGACGGTTCCGTCGAATTTGAAAATTACGATTATTTACTTTCGACATTTCGCGATTTCAACAATGATGCGATCGTATTAATCTCCTCGGATAAACTGAACACGCTGGAAGGGTTTGAGGCATTCAGGGATTTGCATTTTGACTTGCAATTCAATCCCGCTGTCGAAAGCCTGCTCTCCCCATTTTCCCTCGCCTCATACGATATCAGTGCCGGCGGCTGGCAATCCACTGTCCCTGCCCGATTTGAGAATGATGCCGATTTACGGCGTTTTTTACAACGAATGAAAGACACCGCCCCGGCATTTCAATCTTTAGTATCGCCCAATCGGGATTCTGGTGTCATCGTAATTTATACTAAAGCCGAAGCCCTTGAAGATGCCAATGTGCGCCAAACCCTGGAGAGCTACCGTTCGGTACTGGCAGATTATCATGATGACGGGTTCCGGGTAACCATTGCCGGTCAACCGGCAATCCGCGCTGATCTGGTACAAAGCATTATCAATGACATGAAATTGCTGGCACCAATGGCGGCGCTGATTTGTGCACTGATCGCATTTCTCATTTTCAGAAATCTCATTTCAGTATTTTTGTGTGTTTTTCCCGCTGTTTTATCCGTAATCTGGTTTCTTGGTGTTCTTGGCCATGCTGGTATCAGCCTCAATTTTCTCACCACAGTATTACCGGTCCTGTTGCTGGTTATCGTATTTGCCGACACATTGCATTTTTATCTGAAATGGGCCCGAATCCGGGCAATGGATCCGGATGGCAATGGATTTGAGATATTAGGCAAAGCGGTATCGATAGTTGGCCCGGCCTGCTCACTGGCAATGATCACCACTGCAGCCGCCTTGCTGTCACTGACTTTAAGCGACAATTTCGGACTTATTGAACTTGGCACAATTGGTGCTGTCGCAATGTTGCTGGGATTCATCGCCGTTATCGTAGCGTTACCACTTACCTTGTACTGGGCTACCAGGATGGGTTTTACCATTCGCTCAAATCCGGCGGATAAACTTGCTGTTGTGACGCGCCCCGCAATAGCTTTGCTTAACCATTCCAGACTGATTGTGGCAATTGGCATTGGTATTTGCGCATTTGGTCTGGTGGTTCATTTCAATCTGGATTCACGCTTCCACCTGATCGATTATCTTGCCACCAGTTCTGACGTTGCAAAAAGTGAATCATACATAGACGAACGGTTTTCCGGAACCACCCCTTTGTTCGCAATCGTCAAGCTGGATGAAACAATCCCGATGCTGGATGAACAAAATAAAAATATCTTTTATCCGGCGAAGGCACTTATTGACCAGGTTTTCCCGTCAACTTCATCATATTCCCTGGACGATTTTGCTCGGGAAGTGGCAAAAGGTGGAGGCCAGATATCTGAATCAGACATCGATGATTTGCCGGAATATATGACCAGCAGATTTATATCCAAAAATCGCCGCGAAATTCTCATCACGATATTTTCATCAGCCAGCTTGACAGCACGCCAAATGAGTAAAAAGCTGGACACACTCAATAAATTGCTAAAACAAAACAATCTGGAAACCAATGTCATAATCACCGGATTTCCCATATTATCCAGTATTGTTGCTCCACGCCTGATGGACAAGCTGCGGATCAGTCTTTTGGCAGCGGTATTTCTGTCGATTTTTATTATCATGTTGGCAGCACGATCCATCCGCCTGGGTCTGGCATGTTTGATTCCCAACCTGTTACCGATAATATCTGTAGAAATCATTCTGTGGCTAGCCGGCATTCCCTTGGATGTCTCAATCACCGTTGCATTGACCGTTGCTTTCGGCATCGCGGTTGATGATTCAATTCACCTGTTAAACCAGCATATGATCGGAATGCAGAAAAATGATGCAAATATATCGGTGAGAACAGCACTACAGGAGGTATCCCCGGCAATGTTATCGACAACGTTGATTCTGGTCATTGGACTATCGATTACCTTGTTGAGTGAATTGCCGATTATCACTATTTTTGCAGCGGTAGTGACATCCACGCTGGTTTTTGCTGTATTGACAAATATATTCCAGATGCCTTCTTATTTGATCATGATGGGGCATATTCGACAGGGGTCTAAAGGAAATTGACAATGAAAACTATTGAAAGAACGTTTTGGATATTTCCGGTAATGCTGGTTTTGGCAAGTATAGTAATATTCCCGTCGAACTCATTTGCAGGAAAAAACAAATTTCTCAATGGGTTGTCCGGAAACTGGAAAGGCAAGGGATTTGTCATCACAAGTGTCGGTGCAAAGGAAGAAGCGATACGATGCAGACTGAATAATCGCTCCGATACGAGAATTGCAAAACTAAATCTCAGTGGCAATTGCGGAATTGGCGGGGTTCTTATCCCAATGGTCGGCTGGATCAAACAATCCGGCAACTCAAGAAAGTATGTAGCTTCATTATTTAGAAGCCTCGCATTTTTACGCATAGACAGTTTTACCGGCAGGCTTTCAGGAAAAAAGCTGAAACTCAGTTTTAAAGGCAGGGACAAAGTTAACAAGGAAAAAATTTCAGCATTTGTTACTATTTATTATAGAAGTAAGAACCGCTTTGACCTTCTGCTTTCAAGTACGGATTTCAATACCAAGAAACAATACAAAGTGGGAACAATAGAATTTTCACGTAAATAGTACCATATTACACGCATCAGCAATTGCCATGCTTCAGTTCTGATTGTGTAAAAATCAAATTCCTGCATTTTCTTTTGGCAAGTACATACACAATACCAGAGCGCTTGCGGTTTTACACAACCCGCCTGGCTAAACTCTCGTAATAATTTTCACGGACAACAATCTTCAATTCATTAATCCATTTATTAACATTCCCGGTAAATAATACCCTCACATCAGACCGTCGGTTTTGATGTTCTGGTCTTTCTGTTTTTGCCATATTGCAGGTTTCGCATGTTTTGGTTAGAACATGGACAAATTCATTGAATTGAATACATGGGACACCCGATGAAGGCAGTAGTATTTGACCTGGCCAGTGACAGCCTACTGGCGCGTGAGCCACAGGGCCTGACGCGATTTCGACGGATGGGTTATCAAAACTGGCTGGCCGTGCGTGACCAGATTAATCTGCGTTACATGTGGGAAATCCGCTGGTTCTTCCTCGCACTGATCATTGGTAGTTTCCTGCTGCAAATGCCCACGCCCGAGGGTCTGACGCATGAGGGTCATATTGTTCTGGCGATGTCAATCGTTGCAACCATATTGTTTGTCACCGAACCAGTTCCGCTCCCGACCGTTGCCTTGTTGATCATTTCCGGTCAGGTCATATTGATGCAGCTCGAATCAACCGTTGTTGCACGTTCTTTAATGACCGATTCGGTATTATTCATCATGGGGTCACTGATGCTTGCGGTAGCAGTCGTAAAGCAGAAACTCGATAAGCGTCTGGCATGGTTGATTGTCCGCATTACCGGAACAAGAACCATAAATGTCGCTTTTGGAATTTCCGTGGTTTCCGGCCTGCTTGCTTCTTTCATAGGTGAGCATACAGTTGCCGCCATGATGCTTCCGGTTGGAGTGACTCTCATTACACTAACCTCAGATGACCCGGTAAAAGTCAGAAACCTGGCAGCAGTGCTTTTGTTCTCGATATCCTATGGTTGCTCAATCGCGGGTATCGGGACCCCATCAGGCGGCGCCAGAAACGCTATCATGATCGGTTACTGGAAAGAGTTTTTCTACGATCCTGCCGACCCATCCACCTCTTCATACCTTGTCGATTATGCCAGATGGATGGCCTACGCCTATCCGATGTTTCTATTACAGTTGCCATTGGTTACTGCGGTAATTCTGATGGTGTTCAAACCGGAATATAAGGATCTGTCGCGCGCCTGTGTCAGATTGAGAACACAGGTTTTGCTTGATGGTCCCCTGAAGCCAGCCGATTATTTGTCGATCATCATATTTGCCCTGGTAATTTATGGCTGGATCATATTATCAACCGAATTTGGCATGGGTATCATAGCCATACTGGGTGCAGCAGCATTCCTGATTGCCGGGCTTGTGCGCTGGGATGATATCAACTCCGGAGTAAACTGGGGCGTTGTGTTGCTTTATGCGGCAGCTATTTCCCTGGGCGTCCAAATGAAGGACACTGGTGCGGCAGAATGGGTGGCAGAGAGATTCCTCTCATTGCTAATTCCATTAGGTGCTGATGCGGGAATGGGTTTGTGGGCTGCCGTATCGTTACTGACCACGGCAGTAACCAACACAATGTCCAACGGTGCGGCGGTTGCAGTACTGGGTCCGATAGTATTGAAACTTGCAGAAGTTTCCGGAGAAAGCCCCATCATTGTCGGATTTATTACCGCAGTATCTTCAGCTTTTGCATATCTGACCGTGGTTGGAACACCGGCATGTACCATCGTTTACGCCTCGGGATATCTCAAAACAACAGATTTTCTCAAAGTCGGCTGGCGGATGGTCATAATGTCAACCATTGTGATGTTGATTGCGGCCCGGTTATATTGGCCATTATTATGATAAACAGCAAAATATCAAACCCAGAAACAAGCGAGTATCAGTGAAATGGGAATTTTTTCTCGATCATCTTTTTCCGAACGCTCTGAAAAAGCTGCCCAAAAAACATTGGCCAATATTCGAGCACAACGACGTTCAAGATTTAGAATTCTGGCTTGTATAGATGGTACTGAGGCTGGTTATGACACTGTCAAATTTGCTGCTAAACTTTCTCCCCATGATAATTGCGACATCGTTCTATTATATGTAAGGCCAATAGATAAATCCCTGAGTTCAGAAGGGTTGAATGTAAAGGTTGCCCGCCAGAATCTTCTCGATGCTGGTGCTGAACTGCCTGGCCTCAGAGCTCTGAAAAAGGGCCTTGATATACTTAAAGAACAAGGTCTTGATATTGATAACTGGGAACGAAAAAACGATCATGAGGACGCCTGGGGTGATCCGGTTGGTGACAACAAGGTTGAATTTATATCCAAAGAAGGCAGAGGCGTCGTTCTTAAACTGAAAACGGCGCCCGATGTCGCCGCCGGTATACTGGATCAATATGAGCATGGGCCATACAATCTGATCATCGTCAACGAGCCCTCGCGCTGGCGTGGTGAATTCAAATCCATTTTTGATTCCGGTGTGGTGCAACGGGTTACTGCGTTAGCCCCGTGCTCGGTATTGGTAGCACGCGAGACCAGCCTGGAGAATGCCGGTTTTCTTATCTATAATGACGGTTCCAAATACGCCATGCGGGCAGTTCGAAGATCTGCTGTTCTGGCCCATAGCATCGGACAGCCAATCACCCTGTTTGCTACCGCCAATGATGCATCCTTGAGAAAACAGGCCCAGGAAAACAACCGCAAGGCCCGTGACCTGTTGGAGAGCATGGGCATAGAAGTGAAAAGAGAAACTACAGCTATCGGCGATCCGGTTATCCAGATTATCAAAGCAGGCGCCAATCAATGTATCATCGTTGTACCCGACGATGGCCGCTCCAGATTGAGCCGTGCCATCTACGGTTCAACCGCCTGGGGCGTAATCAAAGGCGCGGTAACCTCTGTCATGGATGTTCGCTAGGGTCAGGTTTAGATTGAACCATGAAAGCCTCTAATGCGCCTCGTCCCAGTTGTCCGCCGCCTGAGCATCAACTTTCAGGGTGACTTTCAAATCCAGAGCAGGAAATGGGGCATTTTCCATGACATTTGCCACAACCGGGATTGTCGCTTCAACCTGATTATCCGGCAGTTCAAAAATCAGTTCATCATGAACCTGTAACAACATTTGTGCATCCAGACTGGCTTCCTTTAAAGCCCCGTCCATTCTCACCATAGCCCGGCGAATTACATCAGCGGCGGATCCCTGGATTGGAGCATTGATCGCCGCTCGCTCATTGAAAGCTCGCATTTGCGGGTTGCGGGATTCGATCTCGGGATAATAGGCCCTGCGCCCGAATATTGTTTCCACATAACCGTTTTCACGCGCGAATTCCTTGGTCGTTTCCATATAGTCCTGAATGCCGGGAAACCGTTCAAAATATTTCTTGATATATTCTGACGCCTCCGTGCGACTGATCCCCAGTTGATTGGCCAGTCCAAAGGCGGAGATACCATAGATAATGCCAAAATTAATGGCTTTTGCCCGCCGCCTCACCATCGCGTCCATGCCTTCTATCGGCGTATCAAACATTTCACTGGCGGTCATCGCATGAATATCCAGTCCGTCAGCAAATGCCTGTTTCAGCTGATCGATATCCGCGATATGTGCCAATACACGCAATTCAATCTGGGAATAATCTGCAGAAAGCAGTTTATTGCCTTTATTGGCAACAAACGCCGTTCTGATTTTGCGGCCCTCCTCAGTTCGCACCGGAATGTTTTGCAGATTTGGGTCAGAAGATGACAATCTCCCGGTAGAGGTTGAGGCCATCGAATAGGAAGTGTGAACCCGTTTTGTGTGCGGATTGATAAATTCCGGCAAAGCATCCGTATAAGTGGATTTCAGTTTCGCCAGCTGTCGCCAGGAAACGATTTTCCTGGGCAGTTCATGACCCTCAACCGCCAGTTCGTCCAATACCTGTGCAGATGTCGAATATTGTCCGGTTTTGGTTTTTTTACCCCCGGAGAGGTTCAATTTCCCAAACAGTATTTCGCCCAGTTGTTTTGGAGAGGCAATATTAAAACGTTCACCTGCAAGCGCATGTATTTCATCTTCTAGCCCGGCAGCTGCCTGTGCCAGTTCACCCGAAAGGCGCGACAGAATTTGTCGGTCAACCAGAATCCCCCTGGCCTCCATTCGGGCAATGGTTTCAATTAGCGGACGTTCCAGGCGTTCATAAACGCTGGTCATACCCTCAGCAACCAGACGGGGCTTTAATACCTTCCACAAACGAAATGTAATATCAGCATCTTCAGCGGCATATCCGGTAGCCTTTTCAATATCAACAAAATCAAAAGTAATTTTGGATTTTCCGGTTCCGGTCAGTTCCTTGTAGGAAATACATTTATGATTAAGCCAGTTGTCAGCCAATTCATCCATATTGTGTTTGGTGCGTCCTGCATCAAGAACATATGAAAGCAACATCGTGTCATCGAGTGAAGCCAGTTCAATGCCGTGTTGGGAAAATACCAGCCAGTCATATTTCATGTTCTGGCCAATCTTGAGTATTGCCTTGTCCTCAAAAACTTCGCGCAGCCCCTCCAGAACTTTATCCAATGCCAGCTGGTTATCCACTAGCCCGCCTCCGAGCAAATCTCCCATTCCGGATTTATGGTTTATCGGAATATAGCAGGCGACACCTGGCTCGGTAGCCAATGATATTCCAGCAAGTTCCGCCTGCATCGGATCAAGTGAATTTGTCTCTGTATCAACCGCCACTACCCCTGATTCGCGGATACGCTCCACCCATTCACCAAGGTCACTCTCGTTGCGCACACACTGATATGCAGATGTATCTATCGAGCCATTGGCTGCCACGGCCTGCATTTGTTCGGCAAACTGGCCCGGCGTCCTGCCGTTGGTGAAAATTTCTTCGTTTCCTGCAGCCTCGAGATCCGGTCCACGAGCCACGGCATAACCGTCAACTTCCACAACGTCCGGTTCAATTGCATCAGCATCCGCATCGGTATCACCTGCAACTTTGCGGGTGATGTTATTAAATTCCATTGCCTTGAGAAATGAAATAAGTTTCGGACCATCAGCCGGGTGCAGGATAAAATCCTCAAGCGGCACCTCCAGTTCCACATCATCCTTTAGTGTCACCAGTTGCCTGGATATCCTGGCCTGATCGGCAAATTCTATCAGGTTTTCCCGTCGCCGGTTCTGTTTGATTTCGCCGGCACGCTCCAGGAGTGTATCCAGATCACCATATTCATTCAACAAAAGCGCTGCGGTTTTTGGCCCGATACCGGGTACACCTGGGATATTGTCGGTCGAATCTCCGGCCAAGGCCTGGAGGTCGATCATCTTTTCCGGCCCAACGCCAAATTTCTCCATCACCTGGTCAGGCCCGACCCGGCGATCCTTCATCTGGTCATACATCACCACATTTTCATCAACCAGTTGCATCAGATCTTTATCCGATGAAATGATTGTCACATCCGCACCGGTTTCCCGAGCTTGTCTGGCATAGGTGGCAATCAGATCATCAGCTTCAAATCCCTCAGCCTCGATGCACGGCAGATTGAATGCATGTGTAGCCTGACGGATCAGACCGAATTGCGGACGCAAGTCTTCCGGTGGCGCATCCCGGTTTGCCTTGTATTCGGGATAAATCTCGTTACGAAATGTCTTTGAGGAATAGTCAAAAATTACCGCAAAATGCGTGGGCACCACACCTACCGAAGTATCACGCGCATTCTGCAACAGCTTCCAGATCATGTTGCAATATCCGGCAACAGCCCCAACCGGCAATCCGTCTGATTTTCGGGTCAATGGCGGCAAAGCGTGATAGGCACGGAAAATATAAGCCGAGCCATCAACCAGAAACAGGTGATCGCCTTTTTTCATGTTTTTTCATTTCATCGTTACAGGAATAAATTTGATCCAAGGATGAAGGAGGAAGACATTGATTGCAAGAGTACAGGTTGATCCCCACAGCTTTCAGGAAAAATTTTATTGCAAATATTTATCGATATCCAGCAATTTCAATTGCGCTAAAACCTTGTTCTGCTAGCCTGTTGCACATCCTGAATTTCATGAAAAGCTGAAAAATGACCAAACTTGATTCTGTCCTCACCCGTATTGATAACCAGTTGCCACAATCTCTTGATCGATTGTTTGAATTACTTCGTATTAAAAGCATCTCGACTGATCCGGCATTCAAAAAACACTGTCGTCAGGCCGCTCAATGGCTGGCTGATGATCTGACAACTATTGGGTTTGATGCCAGCGTGAGGGATACACAAGGACATCCAATGGTTGTTGCTCACCACCAGGGACCTGAAAATTCACCGCATTTTCTGTTCTATGGGCACTACGATGTGCAACCCGTTGACCCGCTGAATTTGTGGAACCAGCCACCTTTTGAACCCGTTATCAAAGAACTGGAAGGGGGGCAAAAACAAATTCACGCTCGCGGATCCTCTGATGACAAAGGTCAATTAATGACTTTTGTCGAAGCCTGCCGTTGCTGGAAACAGGAAACAGGCACCCTGCCCTGCAGCCTCACAATTCTGTTTGAGGGCGAGGAGGAATCCGGTTCTCCCAGTCTCTTGCCGTTTTTTGAAGCCAATGGAGAAGAATTGACCTGTGATCTCGCGATGGTTTGCGACACTGGCATGTGGGATATCAAAACGCCTGCAATCAGCGCTTCTTTGCGTGGAATGGTAACTGAGGATTTTGTCATCAAAGCAGCAAACCGGGACCTGCATTCGGGCCATTATGGTGGTGCTGCGACAAACCCTGTTCACATACTCACCAAAATTCTGGCAGGACTCCATGATGAAAGTGGCCGGGTAACCCTTGAAGGGTTTTACGATGATGTTGAGGAATTGCCGGAAGAACAACGCCGACAATGGGAGGGGCTGGGATTTGACGCTGGTAAATTCCTCTCAGAAATAGGACTTTCGATGCCCGCGGGCGAAGCAAATCGCTCGGTTCTTGAGAAAATCTGGTCAAGGCCAACGGCGGAAGTAAATGGTATTCAGGGCGGTTATTGCGGTGACGGTTTCAAAACTGTCATTGCCGCTCAAGCTTCGGCCAAAGTTTCATTTCGCCTGGTAAGCAACATGGACCCGGAAAAAATCCACGAATCTTTTGTGAAATATCTGGAATCTCATCTGCCGGAGGACTGCTCCGTCGAGTTCTTAAACTATGGCGGCGCAGCGGCAATTCAACTCGACCACACACTGCCTCAGATAAAAAAGGCCGCAGAGGCACTTGAGGAAGAATGGGGCAATCCCGCAGCCATCGTCGCCATGGGTGGATCGGTACCAATTGTTGGCGAATTCAAACGCTTGCTTGGCATGGATTCGCTAATGGTAGGATTTGGCCTCGACGATGATGCCATCCATTCACCCAATGAAAAATATGAACTGTCAAGTTTTCACAAAGGTACACGTTCCTGGGCCCGAATTCTCGATGCGCTGGCTGAATAATTATTGTGAATGTCTACTATACCATGGAAAGTTGATATGGACCCTTTTCAAATTGACATATGCACCCTCAAACCCGCACAATTCCAGGTTCAATCTCAACCGGAAAATTGATTGATCTTGCGATGAAACAATATTGGTGAACATCATTATGAATTGCCCGGGCTTTTTCAATGTTGCTCGTAGCTGTGATGACAATTTGCGGACGCAGGGTTATCGATTTGAACCGCCCCGCTCCCGACGTCTCCATTTCACCGATTGCCAGTGGAATATCCTTGTAAGAAGTAACAGTTATTCCTGCCACCGCACACAAATGAAGATACCAGAGCATATGGCAGGAGGCTATGCTCGCGACCAACATATCTTCCGGGTTGTGTTTGGCCGGGTCTCCGCCAAGAACCGGATCATTTGAGCATTCGACCAGCGGTTTGCCGCTTGTTGCCAGTTGCCAGCTACGCTTGTAGGAGTTGTATTTAGCTGTACCTTCACCGGTATTTCCAGTCCACTTGATACAAGCGGAATATTCATGGCGTTTTGTGTTCATCGATGTTTCCAGGATTAGAATTTGAAGCGCTATTCACGTTTCCGTGAAAAATAATGATTTGATATTGTTGGGTTCCATAACCATATAGGAAGTATGCCGGATTGACGGCATCGTTTTTTCCGAACATCCCCCATCGGAAAGAACAGTATTATAGCCGATCCCCAATGTTGGCTTTAATACAAACCAAATGAACTGTTGCAGCACTCCCTCCACCCACCGACCCTGCTGCAGCAGTTCACTAAATCCTGATGTTCCCGCTATATTGTCAAGGTGATAAACTGACAAGCAGGGTTTGGAATCTGCGGGCGAGTTTATCCAACACTCTGTAAACATTTAATTTTTGCAGACCATTAAAGCCCATATGTATACGCTTATTCTGCCGGCAGTTTCTTGTTTACAGAAAGTTCGGGATTTTCCTTCAAACGGGCAAAAGTCGGCCGCTCAAACAAAAACATGCCGGCACCGGATTTTTTCACCAGCCAATAAAAAACAAGTGGCCCGATAGCCGCGGTCAAGGTAACTATCGCGGCAATTACACCGGTTGTGAGGTATTGACTTGCAAATCGCACTAATATTATTCGACTGACCGCCATCGGTAGAAAAAATGCCAGATATACGACAATCGAGTGTTCACCAACCCAGCCCATAAATGCCAGCCGTTTGATCCTTATGATCATAGCCCCTAACGCTATCATCCCCACAGAACCGGCAATGCCAAGACCAAGGGAAATGATTGGCATATCTGCCATTTTCACAATTGACCCCGCTCCAGTTGGATAGGCAAGATCTTGCAGGAACTGCGGTGGTAAATTGCTGATCAGGATTATATTAATCAAAATCCAGCTGCCGACAAATAAAATAGCGATTCCGGAATTTTTGCCGGCATAGTCAGCCCAGAGGAACAATTGTTCGTAGAAAAAAAAGCCAATCAGGAAATATACGTACCTTGAGGCAAATTCATCAATAATTACTGATCCGGTGTGAATGGGCAAAATCTGAAGGATAATGCCGGCAGCCAATACCCATTTCCAGTCAAATTTCCGCAAAGCGCGGGTTACCAGATAAAATACCGGCAACAGATATATGAACCACAAGGTGCCAAATGGTTGAACAAAAGCCATTAGATAAACTTCAACAACGTCCATCAAGGATTGCCCTTCGGCCATCCATGCGGGCGCTTTGATAATAAACTGGATACTCACCCACAATACATAGAAATAGACAAAATGCAGTATCTTGCGATCCAGGTATCTGGGCCATTGTGAATTGATCGAACGATGTAAAAACAATCCTGAAATCAGCATAAAGCAGGGAATGCGAAACGGACGGGCAAACTCCACGATAGCTCCCATCCAGCTCGTTTCATCCAGTGCAATCTGCACGCCCAGTGTGGAATGCATCATGACAACAAGAAAAATCGACATTCCCTTGACAACATCCACCCAGCTGATCCGCGGCTTTGCGGCCATGATATCTGTTTTGGTATTGTGTGTTATTTGGGTCATTTTGATTCAGGAACTCAGGATAAAGCGATTTTCGCTGAAAATCTAACCACAAATAGCGAAAGTTTTGGTTAACCACTCATGATGATTGTTCCTATTTTTATCAACATTTTGTGAAATCTCACGATTCTAGTGCTCATCCTTTACGACCCGTTAAATTGCCTCAATTAAACTGTGTCGAGCATTAATCAATCATTTCCGATCATCCCTTTTATCATTGGTATTGTTAGGTATATGGCCAAACAAAAAAAGTCACCCGGACGTATCGAACCTGTATTTAACGAACAGAGCAATAAAAGCGCAACTAATAATCGTCCGGCTCGCAAAAAACGGGTGGTGAATACCAAAAGGCGCAAAACCGGCAAAAAGCGCCGAACTTCACGAAAAAACGCCGGCTTGACAGGCAAATTAATTGCCCGGTCTTTTTACTGGTCAATGGTTGCAGGCGTTTGGATGGGTATCGCCGCTCTGGCAGTTATTGCCTGGCACGCAATGTTGTTGCCGCACACCAGTGTCTGGGCAATTCCTGATCGCCCCCCCAATGCCCGCATAGTCGCAGTCGATGGTGAATTGATTGCCAATCGTGGTGTAACTGGTGGAGCGGCGATGAGTCTAAATGACATGTCCCCCTATATTCCCATGGCAGTGATTGCCATAGAAGATCGCCGATTTAAACATCACTACGGAGTTGACCCCATGGGCATGGCCCGGGCCATGGGTAGAAATCTTTTGGCAGGTCGTTTTATCCAGGGTGGCTCCACCCTGACACAGCAACTTGCAAAAAATCTGTTTTTAGAGCCCCAGCGCACGCTGAAACGAAAAATCCAGGAGGCAATCCTGGCTGTCTGGCTTGAATCGCGTTTCTCCAAAGATGAAATACTGGAACTCTATCTCAATCGGGTATATTTTGGGTCAGGAGCTTATGGGGTGGATGCCGCTTCGCACCGTTATTTTGGAAAATCCGCCCGCAATGTCAATTTGGCAGAGGCTGCAATTCTGGCGGCAGTATTAAAGGCTCCCTCTAGGCTCTCTCCTGCCCGCAACCCAAAACTTGCAAAGAAACGGGCCAAACTGGTACTGACGGCAATGCGTCATCAGGGATATATCAGCGATCACGAAAGCGCAGCCGCACTCACCATGCAGGCAAAGAAGGCAAAACGCTTCTGGAGTGGGTCGGAACATTATGTTGCTGACATGGTGATGAAACAAGCCTCACAACTGGTAGGCGAGATGCAAAGTGATTTGATTATTTCAACCACTATCGACATCGACCTGCAGAAAAAAGCCGGATATCTGATTAACAATACACTGACCAAATCCGGCAAGCGTAGAAATATTGAACAGGGAGCCCTGGTGTCGCTCGACGGAACCGGTGCTATCCGTGCGATGGTTGGCGGTAGAGAATATGCAACAAGTCAGTTCAACCGCGCAACAGATGCAAAACGTCAACCTGGATCCGCTTTCAAGCCATTCGTATTTCTTGCAAGCCTTGAGGCGGGAAGAACACCGCAATCGATCAGAAATGATGCCCCGGTGCGCATCGGCAAATGGACCCCGGTAAATTACGATCGAAAATACCGGGGTGAAGTTACGTTAACCACTGCTTTGGCAAAATCGCTCAATACAATCGCCGCACAGCTTGTCATGGAAACAGGACCTGCAGAAGTAGTCAAACTGGCTCACCGCCTTGGTATAAAGTCAAAAATCACCAATAACGCATCAATAGCGCTGGGTACATCTGAAACAACTTTGCTGGAAATCACCAGCGCCTATGCTCCCTTCGCAAATGGTGGATACCGGGCAGAACCCTTTCTCATCAAACGTATTACAGATTCCAAGGGTAAAATTCTCTATCAGCGACAATCCATCCCGGCAAACCGGGTAATCGGCGAGCGCGAACTGGGCATGATGAACAAAATGCTGCAGGCAACACTCGAATCAGGCACTGGCAGGAACGCCCGCTTGAAAAAATGGCCCGCGGCGGGGAAAACCGGCACCAGCCAAAATTTCCGTGACGGCTGGTTCATAGGCTATACTACCAATTTAACCACGGGAATCTGGTTTGGAAATGATGATGGTTCACCTACTTCCAAATTGACCGGTGGTGGATTGCCGGCAAGGACCTGGAAAAAATATATGGAATTTGCTCACGCCGGTCTGCCTTCCAACCTCCTGCCACGCCAACAATCATCAATCGTCTCCGCAATTCCTATCATGCGTCCGGCTCCACCAGTAACCATTTCGGGAAAACTACCAGAACTGGGTATTGGTAAAGAACCCAGGCCAATTGGCGCCAGTCATCAAACAACCGGAACCATCCGCCCATCCAGGGGGCTGGATTCGTCCGGGAAAAAGCCTGGGAGTATTCTTGATTTGCTGTTCGGCAACTAGACCTTTTCATGACTACATTGAATCGTTTGACCGATTTTTGGCGTTTGCTGGCAAGGCAGGTTTCGCGCACTTCGCAACCGTTTCTTCAAAACCGGATTGCCGTTGTTGTCTGTGCAGTGAACCTGGAAAACAATCTTTGCAGGGTCAACACCAATAGCGGTGATAGTAGCAGTCATGGACGCCTCCTTTTGATAGAATCTTTTTAACACTCCTATTATGGCTCATTTAGCCCGGATTATTCACCAGAGTGCATAATATAGCTGGCGGGCGTGGAACAAGCTGTTGAAATAGCGTATGATTTTGGTGTCTAGACAAGGTCATCCACCACCAGCAGAAAGTCCGGCCCGCCATGAA
>JAAEMP010000387.1 GCA_024225445.1 Hyphomicrobiales bacterium
ACAAAGTTGCATCATTCCAGGCGACGCCGGAGAGAATGCCGTCAACGGTTTGATCTCCTGTCGAGGCAATATTTTTTGTTGTGTGTCCAGTTCCGCTCATTTTTTTTCCTGTTTCTCAATTACCTGATAATCTGGTTTCCACCGCTATTAGAGTAACTATTTGTAAAGAAATAAGCCTGTTTGGGTTTTGCTTTTGACTAAAATTCGACCCTAATTGTTTCATAACGCGGACAATTAGCTTGAAAAGCCGGTCGCCTGAAACTGAAAATTTCTTCAGTGATTGCACCATTGGCGGTTAAAAAAAGTGTCCCCTGCCCCAAAAGCGTCTGCCCCGGCAAGGTTTTTTTACTGCGGGAATCCTATTTGAAACTTGCGTAATGAACGCCTCTTCATCTTGCCTATTAGAGCGTATTCGATGACATATGAATCGTTTGCCCGAATCGAAATTATTTACCTGCAAGGCGAATTGCGCACCATATTGCCGGGGTATCACAAGCCAAATCCAACGCTGCGGGCGAACAATTTCAAGCGACCCAATCATCGTATTATTTCAATGGCTTGCGCTGTGAATAGAATGCCCCGTATCGGTCCATCTGAATTCCCATTGGTGTTGGGCGAAGCTCACCCGATACGATGGTATCGCGCGGCGCTCCGCGTCTGGCCTGGTAGACCGATACGGGCATCAAACGGTTCATATTTCATCAAAAGTGCCAAGTTACTCACAAACAGACCTGGCTGAATCTATACCAACATATGCGCGTGATCGCCGGCCAATACGCCCTTGATGATCTCGACCCGGTTCTCATTACAAACCTGCCGGATGATCTCGGCCACACGCAACCGGATTTCACCCGTCAAAACTTTGCGAAAATAGTCGGTTATCCATACCAAATAGTAATGATGTAGAAGATGCAGTGGCTGGCTTTGTCATATTGCATGATCAACTCAGCTATGTTTCGAATCATTCTCGTTTGGGAAACTGGGTAGTTAATCCAGATGACTGGAACCTGGAAATGTCCGGCTTCAACGCCAATCAATTATATTCGAAAAGAAATGTTTATCACCTACCGCCGCAATCTGCACGCGCTGGCGGCAAGTACGATCGACGCGAAGGCGACTTGGGTGACTGACAATACCTTCACCCGCCTTGTACGGATACCCATGTTTTTAACTTGCGGGGCGGATCAGAGGTTGATATTGCTTATCGAAAGAAGTTCTTTCAGCGGTAATGAGATGATTGAATGGGTATCATTTTGCAAAATCAACTCTGCCCGCAAGGCTTATCCGAGTTGGATCGAGACATTCACAGCGCTCCAATTCACCTCATAGCCGGAACAACCAGGTATCATATTGGGTGATTTTTGTTGCATGGCTTACCATGCCCAAAACTTTGCGCAATTAGATAACTACAGCGATCAAACGATGACAAATCATACAGCTCCGAGAAAAAATAGAGGCGAAACTAGAGAACCCGTAAGCTTAGGGTGGCATTTTGTAATCGAAGCCGGTGGCATTTTAAGGCATGAAACCGCCCATCCGGCTGCTGAGACAACGAAAAAATAGACGATGGCCGAAAACCGCCCAAATTACATTGTTACAGCTCCGGCCTATAACCAAAATAACGGCGGCGGAATTTTTCTGCATGAACTCGTGCACACGTTGAACAGCTTTGGAGAGCGTGCATTCCTCTGGCCTCTACCCCCTCTGCGGCGCCCCTTGAGACATCGCATATCCCATTTCAGGCGAGATCCGATCGGCTACTTTAAAAAGCCACCTTACGCCGTTCATCCTGATCTTGACACACCGGTGGCACAAAAGTCCGATTTTAAGCCCAACAGTATCGTTGTCTATCCCGAAATTGTTCTGGGCAACCCTTTTGGCGCACGAAACGTCGTGCGCTGGTTGCTTTATAAGCCCGGTTTGCTTCATCCATACAAATTTGGTGCAAAAGACATGTTCTTTCGCGCCGATGTGATGTCGGACCTGTCAGAACTCACGGGTGGTGCCCCTGATCTCTTCTTGTGGAAAGTCAATCCAGCTTACCGCAACCAGAACCGAGCGGATCGGAAGGGCGCATGCTACATAGTGCGCAAAGGGAAAGAAAAACCCCGTATTCGCGAAACAGAAGATGCCATTCAGGTGGATGGTTTGTCGCACGAAGAGATGGCGGAGATATTCAATCGTTGCGAGGTTTTTTACAGCTATGACGAAGCTACATTTTATTCGCAATACGCTGCGCTCTGCGGATGCCTGAGTGTGATCATTCCGGGGCTCTATGCATCACGTCAGGAGTGGGCTGAGCAACACGAACTCGGCAAATATGGGATCGCCTACGGTCTTGATGACATTGAACATGCCTTGGCGACCCGGCAACTAGTTCAGGGCCTTTTGCAACAAAAGGAAGCCGATGGCCCCGAGACTGTCAAGAATTTCATTGCACTTACTCAAGATCAGTTTGGCGTCAGCAAAGCACCAGCAAACGGATAAACCTCTTGATATGAAGTGCAAAATTATGCACTTGACCTGAAGATTGGGGCTATCAGCCAGCCAAACATTGGAGGGCTTTGCTGTCAGATAGGTGATGAGTGTTCGGCAGGCTGCTCGAAAAGATATTCCTAAAAGGGCATGGCTTGCGAGACCGTTTTGGAAGGCAGGGACTGACGCATACCGCAACTCATATCAATTACTCAATTCACGCAAATCTTTTTCATTCATGATTGTTTGATCGAAAAGCAAATTCGCGCGCGCGCCCATATTTGATCAATTGGCATGTTAGAATTTCCAGAAATAAATCAACATAGCAACACACAACACAAGGATAAGAGAAAAAATATCCAGCATCGGTGAAAGCCAATTCGATTTATGTACGACAACCAAAACAAAGAGATTAGTTAGCAGTGCTCCAGCGCCCACACCAACCAGCATCCCCTCAATTCCAATCCAATGAAAGCCAAAAAAGAGGCCACTGAGTTGAAAGACAAGCGCAACAATACTGAAAACAAACGGCGTTTTACTATCGCCAACTGACAAGAAAGCCAGAGAAAACCCAATAGGAAGTACTGCCAGAGCTCCGCTTAGCGCCAAAATAGCAAGATATTGGCCTGCGGCAGCATACCGGTCATCATAGAAGAAATCGACAATGTTTGTCGATGACAATGAGATGACAATGAGAATTGGCAAGGCCACGACCAACAGGCGAAATCGCAATTTGGCCAACACATTACGCATGCGTTTAGGGTCTTGGCGAGCGATCTGCGATAAAGCAGGTAATCCAACAATATTGGCAAGTCTTTTGGTCAAATCGCTGACAACCAAAGCTAACATACTGGCGATATAGATAATGCCAAGATCCTGGGGAGATACAAGTAATCCTTGCAACGCGCGTACGCCGTTTCCAGAAAAATAGGATATAAAGGTCGTCAGAAAAATCCATTTTCCAAAACTTAGAAGTGTTACAAGTGCCTGCCGCTCGATGTGAAGCCTGTGGCGATGCGAGGGCAGAATAAGATGGCTTAGTATCATGTTGGTAGCTGCAGACACTACATTACCCACAGCAAGCGCCCACACAGATTCATAAATCCACGCAAGTAATACTGTCACAATGACTGCGACAATCTGCGCCATTAGCGGCAGCAGTGTAAGACGGCCAAGTTGAAGTTTTCTATTTTGCGTAGCTAATGCAGTCGATTGAAAACCTTGAATTGCCGCTGTTACACCTACAAAACAAAGAATGGGAAATAAGATCGGTTGCTCGTATAATTGAGCTAATGGCCATGCGATTAGACAGGCAATCAGCCACAAAACAAACCCGCGAATAATCTGAATGGTCCAGGCTGTGTTCAGGAAGCTATTGTCTTCTCCCCGTTCATTTTGAATAATTGCTGGCTTGATACCCAAATCACTAAACATTGTCAGTGCAATCAGGAAAACCGAAATAAGCGCCATTGTGCCAAATGCTTCGGGGAATAGTATTCTTGTCAGGATCAAATTGGAACCAAATTGAAGAACCTTTTGACTGCCAAATCCGACAGCCGTCCAGACTGAACCCTTAAGCGCAAGCGCCTTTAATCCTTGCCCTTGCAAAGGGGTAAAGACTTTTTGACTACGCAGGAGATCAATAAAATTTGGTTGCTTGAAATTCACAATACACTCTTGGAACAGGGTAGATAACACTTCTCATCTGAACAATATTTCAATTTAATATCGATTTAGTGGCCAAATTGGCAAGCTGTGGACAGATGTTGGCGAATTTTTGGATATGTTTTCACCACTTCACTTTGTGCTCCAATATAAACCTCCTTCGACAATTCAACATGTCAGGGAAAAAGAACCGCTAAAATTACAAATGGAAGGTGGGGATGGACCAGCGTCTACTAAATATTGTCATCCAGTCCAGGAATATACTTCTTGGTTATTGGGGATAAGTCTGACATAAATTTTTTCAGGCGATTGTCAGCGTCTTCTTCTTCTTCATTCTGACTTACATTGGTCACCAGCCTAATCAGCGTTCCATCGGTTCTATTCAAAAGAATAGCATCTTTCAGCAAATACACCTTGGCCATATATTCATTTGCAATAGTTCGGCCACGTTGATCAAACCAGTAATACACAATTTGTTTTACGTCACCACGTGAGATTACAGCCCTGTTGTATTTGATTGGTTTGGCAATTCCTTTCGGGGAATAACTTTTTTCGGCTAATTCTGTAATTAACCACCCACCACCTGGGATACAGGCTTGGGGTGAGTGCGGCGATACTCCGTTCCTTTGTGATTTGTAATAAGCAATATATAGATTTATCTGTGGCTGATTGTCCGCGCGATAGTTTGAGAGAATATAATCATCCAGACCAAGAAAGAGCTCAATTCTTGGTTTAAGGAAGGACGTATTCCCACTCCATTCTCCAATTATTTTGGGAAAAGTTACGAAACGTTGCCGCTGAGGAACCACTTCTTCACGGTCTGATATCATGAATATGGCTCCAAATGCGACTGCTAAAACAGTCAGAGATATGAATATCGGCTTATTGTTGTGTGCGATGCCCTCATCAGTATTCCGTATTTTTGGAGCGGTATGTTCAGGAAATCCGATTGCTTCATAGAAGTTCACTTTCAATAAATATTTGCTCATCAAATAAATCTCGGCCATCAGAATTCCGCCACAGGCAATGAAAATTATCCACCCTTCAAAGGCATGAAGGAATCCCTCTGCCATTCCAATGCCCCAATAATTTACAAGTATCCCAATCATTCCAATGCGTGCCGAATTCATAACGATGGTAATAGGGATGGTAGACAAAAAGAGAAGCATTCGTTGCCATAAAGGAGCTTTAAATGCGTAGGCGATTAAGAACCCCAAAGACAGAAGTGGAAACAAATATCGTAACCCACTGCATGCTTCCACAACCATTAATTGGAATTCGCCAAGATCAATAACATTACCTTCGAGAAATACCGGAATGTTAAACAGCCCAATGATCGCCACTCCCAATTCAGATGAAATTAGCTGAAGGCGCCAGGATAAAGCAGCATCAACGAAAAAGGGCAGTGGAATCGCAAATAACAAAAAGAACAAAGGTACGGAACAAAAACGAAGAAATGAAAAGCCGCCGAATGTAACCACAATACCGCTTAAAGCAATAACAAATCCCACCTGTGCCAGAATAAAAATTGCACTCAAATTTCCGACAATCAGCATGCCCAGGGAACCCAGTACCAATACCAGTCCTATCCAGTTCGGACGGCCTATGAATTGGGTTATTTCTGAACGACGGTTCCAAATAAGCCAGCTCGAGATGATTGGTATGAAAAACCCATGACTGTATTCATCATATTTTATCCAACGCTCTACAAGGCTCATCAAACCTTCATGAAACGTAAAAAAACATACGATAATTGCGCCTGCCAATAAATAATATCGAAGCATTGGCATAGCAATGTTTCGTCCCAGCGGTGTGTATGCCATATCTATAGGTAATCCCGAATGTTAATTTTTTTTAGTCTAATAAATCTGTCCATTTAGAAATCACAAACCAGAATTCAAAATATCCGCCGTCTATTTTGTTAATGCATTATATCAAATGCTGGCATTACTTCCAACATCAATGGAAGGTATCGTTAATAGCTCCTGATAATCCACTAAAATCCACCTAAAACAGGTAATCTGACGCATTTGTGAAGGGGTGGCTGTGATCGTTTGATTTGTCATTTTGAAGATATGAGTCGGTCGCGGTAGGAACGCGGGTTTCCCCGCGCCCCCGCACAGATCCCGGCGTGCACTGCTAACGCACCGGGCTCCTCCCTTGGGTTTTGGTGTCAAAGCGGCGTCCAGGAAGCGGATGTAGTATCCTGATTGGCGGAAAGAAACGCTTGGATATGCGGTTGTACCTGTCCCAGGTCATGCGGGATCGTTGGGAGCGCTGTCGTAACGAACGCATCCAAAGCCTACTGACCTCGAACAAGAACTGCTCCAGAGCAGTACGGTTGGCAAGAGAACTTCCCAAACATCATCGGCATTTTGTCCTTCTCGCAATACCAGCGCTGTTTTATAGTAACGGCCTTCAGTGATTACGCCGTTATTGTCTATATAGGGGGTATTTTCCTTGTGGTCCCAATTTCTATAAACCCAATTCCCGCCCAAATACCCGCCTGCATCCCATGACTGCACCTCCAGTTACTGATTGCCATAAACGATCTGCAAATGGCCGGAATCTTCACGATCGCTTGGCCACATTGATAGCCCGCTTACCGATACAAAATTGGCTGCGATATATATGTCTGCCATGATAAATTCCTCTTTATATTGATGATACAGTAA
>JAAEMP010000388.1 GCA_024225445.1 Hyphomicrobiales bacterium
GATTAACCGATAATTAACCGTAAATTGCGATCCAGTATCTAACAGTTAGAAATACTGGAGAAAATCAATGTTCCACCCGATGCCGAGACCGAGTATCACGAAATTTGCGAAGATATGCAAACTCGTTTCCCATCTTCGCCAGCAGGGCGTACGGGATAGCCAGATGGCCAAACGCATTAGTGAAATCGGCGCGATCGATCTTGACCTGCTGGCACTGGTACTGAGGAATAGTTAGTCTGTTCAAGAGCGGTAACCTATTTAGGCAGTATGCGCCGACGAATATTTGAGAATCCGTTCTTCAGTTTTTGCCCGAATTGGCCAATTGACGCCGTGACGGTTGTATCAATTTCACCATTCTGAGCTGGAATCCGGTTTTGGCTGGCCGCATTATTCGTTCGTTTATCTCGATCATCAGCCTGCCAGATTGCTGAAATCATGGCATTTTGAATGCGCGAAGAATCATCCATCGAAACATGTATCTGGCCAAATACATAATGATTGGTGATGATGCCTTTGTGCCCGGCGGGCCTGGTCAGGCGCCCATATACCGGAAAAGCGTGATAATAATTCTCAGCCAGTTCAACATTTGAGCCAACCGAACCAATTGGGCCCGGTATATCAATCAGACCGACATAGGCGACCCTGATACCAAGGCCATTCATTCGTCTGGCCATGCCCATGGCAGCAATTGCGCCCATTGAATGGCCAATGAATGCAACACTTTGCGGCTTTCGACTGGCTATTTCTCGGTATATTCCGGCGGTATTTTCCCAACGGGTTGAGCGCGCATGGATACCAACGGAGTTCAATTCCCGTGCCATTGCATCAAGCCCCTTGGAAAAATGCAGATTTTTCTGGACAAAGGAAAAATCGCCAGCGCCGCGGAATAGGTATACTTCAACGCTATAGGCAGGTTTGTTTAATGAAATTATGGCACCGGTTATGGTCACCAGCACTAGTAATACGCGATACATTTTTACACTCCGGCCATCTGACAAAATGGGCCATTGGGCGTAAATATGACCAATCATAGTTGATAAAACGTTTAGGCTCAGTTCCACATTACTTTCATGCGGCAATCTGGGTCTCATCATCAGGACGCAGACCTAACTGGTGGCAAATGGCATAGACCAGATCGGCCTTATTCATCGTGTAGAAGTGAAAATCCTCGATTCCACGCTCTACCAGATCCATCACCTGTTCGGCCGCAACGGCAGAAGCAACCAGTTCGGCGGTATGGGTGTCATTCTCCAGCCCTTCAAAACGGTCTGCCAGCCACTGGGGCACATGGGTGCCGCATTTGGCAGCAAAGTTGGCGACTGATTTGAAATTGCTGACCGGTACCATACCGGGCACTATCGGAATATATATGCCGGCTTTGCGCACGCGCTCCACATAAGATTCATAGAGGTCATTATCAAAGAAAAACTGGGTGATCGCTCTTGTTGCGCCATTGTCAACTTTGCGTTTGAGCAGCTCAATATCGGTAGCAAAATCAGGACTATCAGGATGTTTCTCCGGATAGGCCGATACGGTAATTTCAAAATCGGAAAAGGCCTTCAGTCCTGCGACAAGTTCAGCTCCGTTTTGGTATCCATCACCGTGGGCGAAAAATGCGTACCCGGTACCCTCCGGCGCATCTCCTCTCAACGCAACGAAATGACGCACACCCGCTTCATGATATTCGCGCACTACCTCATCCACCTCCTCACGCGTAGCACCAACACAGGTTAGATGCGCTGCGACTGTTAAATCCGTTTCCTTGATCAGCCGTGAAATAGTTGCATGCGTACGCTCTCGCGTGGAGCCCCCTGCCCCATACGTGACGGACACAAATGATGGTCCCAGAGGCGCCAGTTTTTCAACCGAACGCCATAAATCTTCTTCCATCTTTGGCGAGGAAGGAGGGAAAAACTCAAAGGATGCCCTGATATTGGCATCGCTCATAGGTCGTTGTGAAATACGCATCAAACTGTTTCCGCATTGGTAATCTGTTCATTGTCAAGTCTATGCCCATCTGCAATCAGCATACGCCGGTCGCGTGCCAACCAGATGGTGACGGTTAAAAGCTCTTCGGAGAGTTGGGAAGAATCTGCCGGTGCCAGATCACGGGTCTCAATCAATTCAAGACCTGCATCTTCAAGCCATCCGCTCATTTGCTCATGGGAAAACCCCAGCCTGATATGAGCCTGTTCACAACGCACATCATCGCGTGTATGGGGGGCAAAATCCACAATAAGCAATCGACCACCAGGAACCAGTGCCCCGGCAGCTTCTGATACAGCTTCATAAGGGTCATCAAGATAATGCAGCACCTGATGTATGGTGACCAGATCAAAACTGTTTGTCGACGTTGGCAACATAGTTATATCGCCCTGCCGAACCTGGGTATGTGAAAGACTGGCCCTGTCAATCGTTGATCTGGCGACGGTCAGCATATCACGGCTGGTATCAACGCCAACAGCCTTGCGGTATATGCCGTAAAATAACTCGAGTAACCGCCCGGTGCCGGTACCCATATCAAGCATTGCCTGGACTGGTTTATTTCCAATCATCTCCAGCATTGCTTCCTCAACCCGGGCTTCATCGATATGCATTTTTCGCAGACGATCCCAGTTTTCCGCATTGTTGGAGAAATACTCCTCTGCCCGTGCTGCCCGTTTGCTTCGAACTGCATCAAGTCGCTGGGTATCACGTAGAATTTGCGGGTCATTGGCATCCAGACGCGCCAACAGATCATTGACAACCAGAGCTGCTGGACCATCATCAACTGCGCGAAAATATGCCCATGCCCCCTCCTGATACCGCTCCAGCAAGCCCGCCTCGGCCAACAGCTTCAAATGGCGGGATATCCGTGGTTGCGATTGACCCAGTATCTCAATCAGATCGGTCACATTCAGATCATTCTTTGATAACAGGGCTAGCAATCGAAACCGCGTCGGCTCACCAACCGCACGCAGCACGTCGATTGTTTTATCCAGGGATATCGCTGTGCGGTCGAGCATTAAGACTCCTAAATCTGATTGCACTTCATGATATAAACATATCTTTATATCATTTTGAGGAAAAATGCAAGCCCAATTTGTTTCCACCTCAGAAATGAACTGGAAATCGGGCAAGGAGAAACCTACATTACTGCAATCAATTGCCGATTAATTTTCAAAACAACAAGGGTGAAAAAATTGTCAGACATATCATCATTTGAAATTACAAATAAATGGCCGGCGACCAACCCGGATATTATCCAGCTTTACTCGCTTCCCACACCCAATGGCATCAAAGTATCAGCCATGCTTGAAGAAACGGGCCTGGCTTATGAGGCCCACAAAGTGGACTTTTCCGCCGATGACCAACATTCCCCGGAATTTGAATCACTCAATCCAAACGGCAAAATACCAGCAATTCTTGATCCTGATGGACCGGATGGAAAACCTCTCGGCCTGTTTGAATCCGGCGCAATATTGCAGTATCTGGCTGAGAAGTCCGGCAAACTGCTCTCAACCGATCCGGCAATAAAGTACAAAACCTTGCAATGGTTGCATTTTCAAATCGGCGGGGTAGGCCCGATGTTCGGACAATTCGGGCATTTTTACAAATTTGCCAGAGACAGCTGTGACCATCCATACCCGGTTAGCCGTTACAAGAATGAAGTTCTGCGTTTACTGGATGTAATGGAAGATCATCTTGGAAAAAACCAGTGGATGAATGGTGATGATTATTCAATCGCCGATCTATCAATCTGGCCCTGGTACCGAACATTGGGTGGGTTCTATGAGGCAACCAACGAACTCGAATTGCAGGACTATGAAAGCATCAACCGGTGGTTTGACCTGTGCAGTGAACGACCAGCATCCAAAAAGGCCATCAATATCCCACCACGCGAGTAGCAATTTATTGGTATAACCACTGTTCCCAGATATGGCCGACAACTTTTTCACCGGGCCTGATCACCCCTTCGCGCTCTACCCAGGCGACCAACCCGCGTTTCAGACGCGCCGCCTGGGGAAATGCCAGGGCAATATCGGTAGTTGATGAATCAAAAATTCCGTCAGTCTCCCGATTTCCACCACCCAGATGTTTGGCAATCGAAGCCCCGGCAATGCGGCACGGGCCATTATATCCATCAACCCGCAAAGTTACTCCGCCCTCAAAAATCAAAACGCTGCGCGGTGGAAGCAGGCTGAAATTCGCGATACCGTCAATCACCAGATTGGCACCAATCCAGCCAGGCTCGATTTTGTCGATATCCAGATTATTGGCAATATCCGCCATTTCATCATCTGCCAAAATTGAAATTTGCCGTTCATTGCGCATTTCTGTGCCGCGCTCATGCCAGGGTTCACGCGCACCCGATGCCCGCGTTTTTCCGGCGTGATAATCTCCGGTAATTCCCTCATAAGTCAGTTCCAGCTGCTCAACAGGATTTGAAACAAAATCCATTCCCTCAGCTTTCAAAGTCGCCGTGACAACACCCTTTACTTTTTGACGCGAAATGGTTTCAACCATTGCTCTTTCTCATAAATTGCTTCAGTAATTGCGATACGGATTTTTCTTCTTCGGGGCCGAAACCAAGACAACTTGAAATAGCACAATAAAACTCAACCCGGCATGGAATATCAAATAACACGTCGATTTTCAACGAACTTCTAACAACGATTTCCCGCCCACACAGAGATAAACATTTTTACTGATCCAACAAGTATCACCAGGAGAACAACCATGAGCCAGACCAAACCAATTGTTGCACTCGACATGCCCACTTCGGAAGAACCACTGGATGATAGCCAGAACCGCTATCTTGAAATCTGTGATGAAAAGCTTGGTTTTGTCCCCAATGTACTCAAGGCCTATGCCTGGAACGCAACCAAGTTTGACGGCTTTACACGTTTATACAACGATCTCATGCTGGGGCCATCCGGATTGACCAAGCTGGAAAGGGAAATGATCGCCGTTGTCGTCTCCAGCGCAAACAGCTGCTATTACTGCCTTACCGCCCATGGAGCCGCTGTCAGAAATTTATCGGGGCAACCAGAACTTGGCGAACAGATGGTAATGAACTATCGCACCGCCGAACTCACACCAAAACTGCGTGCTGCCCTGGATTTCGTCTATGCCCTGACCATCAACCCGGTAGAGATTGACGAACCGGACAGACAGAAGCTGCGTGACGCAGGATGGGCAGACCGGGATATCTGGGACATCGCGGCAGTTGCTGCATTCTTCAACATGTCCAACAGAATGAGCGCGGCGACCGACAAACAACCCAATGATGAATACCACGCGATGGGTAGATAGGCTTTTCAAAATCGTGCCGGGTTTGAACAATCCTGAAGGTGATAATGCTGGGATAAAATGCAATAGTAATTGCGCTTGCCAAGTGAATTAACAGTGGTCAGGAATAAGGCCTGCGCAGTACGACATCATGGACCATCGTAGCCAGCGTTGTCAGATCAAAAACAGGGAGCCTCAGTTTACGTTGCAAAATATGCGCATAAGGCGGCATATCTGTGCATTCGAGAACGATGGCGCCAACATCAGGATTGGTTTTCACCAGTAGTTTGGCTGATGCCAGGACTTCATTTTCAATTTTTCCAATGTCCATTGTGGTGCGCTGGGCCTCTAGTATTACTTCTCGAAACTCGCGGAAATCCTCCATTCCCTGGATAGCAACAGGGATATCACCGGCACCGACAGCCTCGAAGTGCCGGTTGCTGAGACTTGTTGCACTGGCCGTTAATACCCCGACCTTTCCACACCTGCCGATCATATTATACACCAGCGGTATCTGAATCAGGCTGGAAGCGAATACCGGGACCCGAACCGCATTTGCCAGTTCCTTTTGATAAAGCGCCAGAAACCCGCAACTGCCAGTTATCGCTCTCACTCCTTCACTTTCAAGCATCCTGGCAGCGTCGATAAACAGGTCAACGAAATCCGCAGGTGGGCCATCCAGCAGTTTTCTGACAGTTGCTCCCGCAATGGTTTCATAGAGGACCGGGAAATTCAGACCAGATGGATTCTTGATGTGTCCAGGTGGTTTGGGAAACCTGGAATCAAGACACAAGACACCGATGGTCACACCGCAGATATTGGTCCCGCCTTGAAGTTTCATTTTATTGCTCTCATTGGTTGGTTTCAGCCGGTCAGCTCGAAAAACGGTGAATGTCGTACGGAACCATATCCACATCGGGTTTCCCGCCTGAGGCAATCTCTGCTGCCAGCCAGCCGGTCATCGGAGCCATACCCAAACCGTAGTGACTGTGCCCAAAGGCTACAATCAGGCCCGGATAGCCTTTGACTTCACCAATACAGGGAAGACTGTCCGGAAAAGATGGTCGGATTCCCATCCAGAAATCCGGCTCATCCGTGTTGAGGTCTGGAATCATATTTTTTGTTTGATGCACCAACATCTTCGCGCGTTTGTAGTTCGGCGTTGCGTCCAGTTCGGCAAATTCGGCCGTACCGGCTGTTCGCAGGCCCTCTTCCATTGAACTGGACACCACATACATGTCCATATCAGCGATGGAGTTGTTCAGGGTCACACCCGGATCTGGGAAAGCCACATGATATCCGCGTTCCGCTTCCAGTGGAATCTTGATATTCAAGGGAGCCAGAAGTCTTGCTGACCAAGCGCCAGCGGCAACAACAAGACATTGTGTTAATTCTTCACCATTGTCCGTTTGGATCAACCACTTACCCTGCAGATCCGGTGATATTCGGTGAACTGCGCAGCGGATGATTGTGCCACCAAGTGATTTTACCTTTTCGGCCAGTACCGAGCTGATCCTTCCTGGCGAAACGGCACGGGCTTGACCCTTGATAAGGATAGCAGATTGGTATTCCTTCGAAAGCGCCGGCTCAATATCATTCAATTCGCTTCTATCAATTTTTAACATTGGTGCGCCGACTTTTCGCCGAAGCCTCCACCCAAGGCTGTCTGGAAAATCAAATTCACTATTCCGGCTGACAAAAATATACCAGGAATCGCGAAGCAGGTTTTCCTGGCCGGTGCCCGCTAGATGGCACCGGTACATATCAACATTTTGCCTTGTAAGTACCGACATGGCATCTGAAATAGCAGCAACCCTCCTGGCGCGCCCGGCTAGCAGGAACCTCAATAACCAGGGTAAAAATCGAGGGAAATGGGAAGGTATTATTGACACGGGACCATCCCGATCAAACAATAATTTGGGAATGTTCTTCCACAAATCCGGCATTGACTGCGGGACACAGGACCATGGCGAGATCACGCCAGCATTGCCATTGCTCGCCCCGCTACCCGGTTCATCGCGGTCAATTAGCCGGACTGGAAATCCCTTTTCCAGAAGAGATAGCGCACAGCAAATACCAACGATACCGGCACCGACAATTGTTACTGGTTGCGAATTGCGAGCTTCCATGAGGCGTGTCTACTCCGCGGTCTCTTCCAGCGCGGCTGCCTCTCGGGCATTTCTTGATAAAACAACCTGACTGAGCATCAGGGGAATAGCAAGAAACACTGCTACAATATCGCTGGGTAAACCGGGGGCAACCAGCAGCAGTCCGGTAACGGCAACAACCACTCGCCAGAATGCATTGAGCGGTGCCAGGAAATAGCCGGCAACCGCCGTGGCTATTGCGAATACACCAACTGAACAGGTCAAGGTAACCTGCAGGAACGAAGTCCATGTGAAATATTCCGGTAAGACAATCAATATGGTTGGAGCATAAACAAAGACCATCGGAACCATCAGCTTGCCAATTCCCAGGGTGAACGCGTTAATGCCGGTGCGAAATGGGTTAGCCCCGGCAATTCCAGCGGCCGCATAAGCCGAAGCACAAACCGGTGGGGTGATCTCGGAAATCACACCGTAGTACAGGACGAACATGTGAGTTGCGAGAGCCGGAACACCCAATTGTGCGAGTGCGGGCTGAGCAACAGCCACCAACATAATATAGAGTGCGGTAGTTGGCAGCCCCGCACCCATAAGGATACAGGCGATAGCAATCAACACCAGTGACAGAAACTGCTGTAGCGAAGGTTGGGAAAAAGCTTCAATTGGAATCCAGCCCAATAGCGCATTGAGGAACACAGCCATGTCGGCGGCACCATTGGTAACCATGAAGCCGAGACGAAAACCGACGCCCGTTGTGTTGATCACACCGACAACGATTCCCACAGCAGCAGAAGCAGCTCCAACCGCTAGGGCATATTGCACACCGACATGGAAACTGTCGAACAGGTAGCGAAAATCCTGCCGTTCATTACGGTGCAAAGACCCGATTATCGTCAGCGCGGCAAGTATTCCTGCAAGCGTCGGTGAAAATCCTTCACCACTATAGGGTGAAGCCTTCCAGAAAATAAAGCCGAGAAGAGCCAATGGAATAACCAGCGTAAGCGGTTTATCAAAAGCGCAAAATCCCACTACGATGCACAGCATGATACCTGTGAATGCAGCCATATTTGGTGAATAACCAGAGAACAGAACGATCAGCAACGCCACCAGCGGAATAATCGTGTACCAACCCTCTCGCCACACACGGAAAAAATTTGGTAACTGATCTTTTGGATAGGCCTTCAGACCCAGCTTCAGCGCTGTGAAATGAACAATCGACAGCACCCCGATGTAATGCATCATCGCCGGAATGATCGCTGCGATAACAATAGTAGTGTATGGAACTTCAAGGTATTCAGCCATCAGGAAGCTCGCAGCTCCCATAATCGGTGGCGTAATCTGTCCTCCCGCACTGGCTGCCGCTTCAACGCCGCCGGCGAAGTGACCAGGATAGCCAAGTCGCTTCATGTTGGGAATGGTTAGCGATCCCGTGGAAACAGTGTTGGCGATAGAGGACCCGGATATCGTGCCAAAAAATGCAGACGACACCACGCTCACCTTGGCGGGACCGCCAGTATAGCGGCCGGCCAACATCATGGCGTTATCAACAAAAAACTGCCCCAGCCCCATGCGTTGGGCAACAACCCCGAAAAGAACGAAGTGAAACACTACAGTCGAGACAACCCACAATGTTACCCCGAAAATTCCCTCGAACGGGAAATACATGTTATTCACGAATTGCCGCCAGTCAACACCCGGATGCTGCAATATCTGCATCGGCATATAGGGGCCAAAAAGCGCGTAACTTACGAATACAAGTATGATCAGCGGCAACACGAAGCCGATTGTTCTGCGGGCAATTTCAAGCGTCGCCAAAATAAGCACCGAACCCAGAACCACATCGATGCCGGTCGGGTTTCCCTGGCGCAGCATCTGCTCGGGAATATCCAGCCCAAATCCGCTCACTCCCCTCCAGCTGAACCATAGAAACAGGGCCGAAACCATCCCCATTATCATGATTGCCCAGTCATAAAGCGGTACATTCCCCGGTTTCCAGAACTGCACTGGGTGATAGTCGAGCGAGTCAACATTCTTGATCAACGGAAAACTGACAAAAATGAACAGGAAAAGACCTGCCAAATGCACTCCCATGTGCAGATAATCTACCGGGGTTCCAAAGCCAGCTGTCCAAAGATGATAAAGGGCGAACGCCACGGTCCCCCAATACAGCAACCGCGTCAGCACGGGCCCGTTTTCTCTGGTATTTAGGGAGGTGTCGAATTTCTTCTCGATTTCATCGAGTTTTTCAAGATCAATTTCGTGTTCAATTTCCATGAAAGCAAACTCCGGCTCGACGTAGTTAACGAAGTTCTTCACTCGCTAAAAATGTGAATACTGTAAGTAAGGCGGCGGTATTGGCCGCCGCCTTGAAGATCAGCTCCTATTTGAGCAGGCCGGCTTCCTTGTAGAAGCGTTCTGCGCCAGGATGAAGCGGTACGCCGATACCCTCGACACCATCCAATGCTGTCTCAACAGTAATTACCTTGCCTTTTGAATGGCCATTATCAAGCAGCTTGCGTGCGGTTTTCGACCACAATGCCTTGGTGATCTGATAGATCAGTTCCTCATCCTGGGTAGCGCTTGTCACCAGGATACCACTAACTGCCACCGTATTCACATCATATGTGACACCGGGATAAGTGCCGGCTGCAATTTTGGAAGGGATATAATAAGGTACAATTTTGTTGGCTTTCGCTACTTCCTCATCGGTGAAATTGTAGAGTTCCATTCCCTTTGTGTTGTCCAGCTGAATCATCGCTGCGACCGGCGTGCCGGCAGCGTAGAAATAGGCATCAAGCTGACCGTCAGCCAGGCGTTCTGCGCTCTGGGAATTGTTAAGCTCGGCCTCATCAATATTGTCGCGGTTAATACCATGATCGCCAATAATTAGCTCAACAGCAATCTGGGTACCTGATCCGGCCTGGGCGATACCAACCCGCTTACCCTTCAGATCCGCAAGACCGTTAAGTTTGGCGCCTTTGGGTAGGACAAGATGCAGATCCTCGGGATAAAGATTCGCGATTATCCGCAAATCCGGCTTGGCGTTACCCTCGAATTTACCGATACCATTATAAGCAAAATGCAACGTAGCAGCACCGGAAAGTCCCGCTTCCATCTGGCCAGCCTGAATCGCGTTGACATTGTGGGCTGATGCATTGGTTGACTGCGCCATTGCCACCAAACCCGGAACACCGCAGTTACCACCCTTGTCACAGGCTCGTGATCCCGGCGGGTTCGAAATGGCATTGGCAATAATACCACCAATCGGGAAATAAGTGCCGCCGGCACCACCAGTACCGATGCGGAAAAATTTCATTTCCTGGGCATATGCCGCACCACCAGCAAGCGCTACTCCCAACAAAGCCGTGGTAATTAATTTTCCTAGTGATTTCATCATTTTTCTCCCTGTTAAATGAAACTGACAAGCAAATCTGAAAAAGAAACACTCATAAGGCTGTAGTTTTAGACAAAAGTACCATAAAGACAAATTCTAAATTCTTTGAGTTCAATAGATTTTCCTTATAGGGTACTGACCAAAAAGGACTATTCATGAACATTAAGCAACTAAGGGCTTTTAGGGAAGTTATGCTGACGGGTTCAGTCTCTGAAGCAGCACGAAATCTCTATCGCACCCAACCTGCCATCAGTTCCCTGATCAGTGGGCTTGAAGGGGAACTTGGATGCGAAATGTTTGTCAGACGGGGTGGACGTCTCCATCCGGTGCCCGAAGCGCACTACTTGTTTGAAGAAGCCAGCACTATCCTCTCCAGGCTCGATTCCACCCAGCGAAACATTAAAAACCTGCGTGATCTTGAAAGCGGATCGCTCAGGATTGTTGCCATGCCCGGTCCGTCGGCATTTTTGTTGCCACAGCTGATCAGCCAGTTTGTTGATGGACGCGACGGGATAAAAGTTCAACTTGTAACCCGCAGCTCACCACAAGTACATCAGTTGATGGCCTCTCAATATTACGATCTTGGACTGGCGGACCAGGAAATGTCCGGGGGGGTTGAATCAGCGCTGATTGAACATCATTCATTTCCCTGTAATTGCCTGTGTGCTGTGCCAAAAAACAGTCCTCTGGCTTCGAAGGAAACTATCAGTGCAGCGGATTTGGATGGTATACCACTCGCCGTATTGCAGCCCGATCATGTGACCCGTGTTACCCTGAAGGAATCGTTTCAACGCAAAAGGGCCGCACTCAATATACGGTTTGAAACCCAGTATTTCGTGCCGCTGTTCACTTTTGTGGAAAATGGACAGGCCTGCTCAATCGTCGATCCACTAAGCGCCAAAAGTTATCAGCTCTACCGCGAAAATGGAGGGAAAATAGCATTTCGTCGTTTTGTTCCAAACTTTTCGTTATCTGTTTCACTGATCACCCCAAAACAACGCACATTATCAAATTTGGCGCGTGCTTTTAGTACAACTTTGGCAAATAAGATAGACAAGATAAGTCAGGGGCAAGATTCGATAATCAATGGATGTGGATAAAGGTTGCGCAGACCGCACGACCACGCCAAGACAACCCAATCCGTCAGATGATTACCCAGTTAGAGCAGTTTTGTTTGCTGATAAAACGCAGGATAAATTTTCTACTATTCAAGTCAGAGAACTGAATTGATATCACCCACAATACTACCGTGTCAGCCTTTTGTAAGTCACCCTTTTCGGATTGACACTCTCAGGTCCAAGCCTTCTGATTTTGTCCTGTTCATAATCCTCGAAGTTACCCTCAAACCACTCTACATGGCTGTTGCCTTCAAATGCCAGCATATGGGTTGCCAGCCTGTCAAGGAACATGCGGTCGTGAGAGATGATGACGGCGCAACCGGCGAAATTTTCCAGCGCCTCTTCCAGCGCGCCAAGCGTTTCCGTATCCAGATCATTGGTCGGTTCATCAAGCAACAGCACGTTAGCGCCGGATTTCAGCATTTTTGCCAGATGAACCCGGTTACGCTGACCCCCGGATAATGTACCGACTTTCTGCTGCTGATCACCGCCCTTGAAATTAAATGTCGAACAATAGGCGCGACTGTTCATTTCGTGAGAGCCCAGTTTGATGATCTCGTTACCCTCTGAAATCTCTTCATAAACCGTTTTGTCGGCGCCGAGCGTATCGCGACTCTGGTCGACATAGCCCATGTTCACGGTTTCGCCGATGACGATTTTGCCGCTATCAGGCTGTTCCTGACCGGTAATCATACGAAACAAGGTCGTCTTGCCGGCCCCGTTGGCACCTATTACACCAACAATACCACCAGGTGGCAATTTGAAAGACAAATCTTCGATCAGCAGTTGATCTCCATAACCTTTTGACAAATTCTCCACCTCGATCACCACCTGGCCCAGACGTTCACCCACAGGAATGATAATCTGCGCATTTTGTGGGTTGCGGTCTGCTGCCGCCTTCACCAGTTCATCATAGGCTTTGATACGCGCCTTGGATTTGGCCTGTCTGGCTTTGGGAGAAGAGGCAATCCAGCTCTGTTCGCTTGAAATTGCCTTCTGGCGGGAAGCGTCCTCACGACTTTCCTGTTTCATTCGCTTCGCCTTGGCATCCAGATAAGCGGTATAATTGCCTTCATAGGGAATGCCGCGACCTCTATCCAGTTCCAGTATCCAGCCGGTGACATTGTCAAGAAAATATCGATCATGGGTAATCATCAATACCGAACCTGGATATTCGCGAAGGTGTTTTTCCAGCCAGGCAATGGTTTCCGCATCAAGATGGTTGGTTGGTTCATCCAGTAACAGCAAATCCGGTTGCGACAAAAGCAGTTTGCACAATGCAACCCGTCGCCGTTCACCGCCGGACAGTTTTTCAACGCCACTGTCACCCTGCGGACACCTTAGCGCCTCCATCGCCATTTCAACCTGGGATTCCAGATCCCACAGATTTTGCGCATCAATTTCATCCTGCAGCCTGGCACCCTCTTCTGCCGTCTCATCACTATAGTTCATCATCAACTCATTATAGCGATCAAGGATAGCCTGCTTTTCACCCACCCCTTCCATGACATTTTCCATCACGGTCTTATTCTCATCGAGCTGTGGCTCCTGGGGCAGATAACCACAGGTTGCCCCTTTTGCCAGCCACGCCTCGCCGGTAAACTCTTTGTCAAGCCCGGCCATAATGCGTAAAACGGTTGATTTACCGGCACCATTCGGCCCGAGAATGCCGATTTTCGCATCCGGGTAGAAAGATAAATGAATATCCTCTAGAACTTTCTTGTTGCCATAGGATTTCGATAAACCGGACATATGATAGATAAATTGACGGGCCATGGGTTCTTAACTTTACTTTTGTGCTAGGATTGCTAAATCACACACTGAATTGGTTGCTGGCTTTTAGTGTCCAACCCGAAACTCTGAGCAGGGTTTGATTTTGCAGAAATTGTTCAATATCAAGGAGCTTTTCGCAGTACAGGGTGGTGCCCTATGCAAGAAAAACTCTGCCGATAGTGGGCAATTAATGCAAAACCCTGCGGGCGAATCTGATTTTGGCTCTTTTTGCCGTAATTTCTGCTTGAAGGCAACCAGCCTGCGGTACAGAAATTCCGACAAAATCACTCAAAATCCGGTTCGTCAAACCCTGCTCAGAGTTTCGGGTTGAACACTTAGGCTAAACTTGGCACTGTGTCTATCCTGTCAGAGCGGGTAAATCGGACAGATAACAACTGGAAACACTGGGGAATATCCTGATATGCGCGGTAATTTTTTGGTCACAACAGGAATAATACTGATCATCGCAGGAGCAGCACTGCTTTTTGCCGGATATTCGTCAGATAATGCCGCCTGGGCAGCGATAGCCTGGGCTGCAATTATTGGTGGTGCGATTTCGCTTTTAGCCGGAGTTGGACGCAAAGTCCGCACCTTCATGGAACTCAAACCAAACAACAATGCCGATTATGCTCATGCCGAAATCAGGACCCTGATCAAATCCATGGGAGAAATGGCCGCCGCCGACGGTGTCATAGACCCAAGAGAGGTGGCGACCATTGCTGATATTCACGAACGAATGCTCGGCATTTCAATTTCCACAAAAGAAATCAACAAGATACTTTCTGATTTTGACAAAAATGACAATATTGCTGAAACGCTGACTGCCGACCGGAAAATGGTCAATCCGGCGATGAAGCGCATGATCATTCAGAGCTGCTATCTGGTGATGGTAGCAGACGGGAAAAAAGCAGGTGTTGAACTGGACCGTCTCCACGATATTGGTGATGCGCTGGGAATAACCAAAAACGAGGTGGATCACCTGATATCCATAGCCGCCAGCTAGACCCGTTCATGTCATCACTTTTCAAACCTTCCAGTTCTTTATCGCCCAGCGGAGCTGAACTGTGTTTGTATAATACCGAGGCATTGACTAACGCAGGTGCCGTAAAAGGTATCGTGCAAATAAATCACGGCATGGCAGAACATGGTGCACGCTATCAGCGATTTGCGGCAAAACTCTCCAATGCCGGTTATCATGTCATTGCCCATGATCACCGCGGTCACGGCAATACGAAAGCGGATGACGCCCCCTTTGGCGTATTCTCCAGCAAAAACGGCCTGCAAAAAGCACTTGATGACATCGCCCATGTTAACAACATTGCCCGGAAAAAATATCCGCAATTACCAATTATCCTGTTTGGCCATTCCATGGGCACTATATTGGGTTTCAATTACTGCCTGAAATATCCTGAAACAATTGCAGCAGCCGCGCTCTGGAATACTGGGTTTGATACCGGCGCGCTGGCCATGGTTTTTAATATTCTGCTGAAAATCGAGCGGGCACTGAAAGGTTCTGATGTGCCTAGCCGTTTAGCGCAAAAAATGACATTTGAAGACTGGAACAGAAAATTTGCTCCCAACCGCACGGATTTCGACTGGCTGTCAAGAGACGAGGCGGAAGTCGACAAATATGTTGCCGACCCGCTTTGCGGCTTTCCCGTATCAATTGGCATGTGGCTTGATGTACTGACCGGCATCAATTTTGGCGCCGATAACAAAAACCTGACCCGATTGCCGGTTCATTTACCATTTCACCTACTAGCCGGTGCCGCCGACCCCTGTAGCGCCAAAGGCCAGGCAGTGGCAAGGCTGGCAAAAAGACTGAAAAATGCCGGACTGGAAAATGTCACCCTCAATATCCTGCCCGAAACCCGTCACGAAAGCCTGAACGAAATAAACCGCAATGAGATCACCACAGATTTCATTGCCTGGCTGGATAACAATGTCTGAATCCGGCAACATCGCAACAAGATGATTTTTCAATACGGTAAAATGTGAACCACTACTGCCATTCTAAATTGATCAGGTATCGGCAACTTCGAGTCCGTATACGTCAATGGTATGATGTCACCACTTGACGAGCCAACAGTCGCAGTAACTTCCGTTGACGCATATGGGACGTTTGGCAGCTAAGGCAAGATCGGCTGTGCGGGCAAATTACAGCTTTCAATTTGGTTTGTTGTTCAACGAACTACATGCCCCTCGACGACGCGAAGTGCCAACTCCAGACATTCTCCCCGCTATAGAGTTTCAACTGGTGATTGTTTATACTCCCTGGAGGGAGAACTATTATGGAACGGCGTTTATCCGAATATGAGTTTGCCGAATAGTTGGATGTTGCTTACTCCAAAAATTATCTTGTTTATGACAAATTTGTTAACCAGTTAAGGTCAAAATACCAAATACATTATGTCAAAGTAATATATTTCCTCCTAATATTGAAGGATCCGAAATTGGACAAAATTGATCATCACTCAGATGCTGATCATCGCTCAGGTACTGATCGACGCACTGGTATTGATCGTCGCTCAGTAGAGCAACAAGAAGCCCATGAAAAACGCGACTCGGGCAACGACAACCGTTCGAACATGGATCGACGGACTTAAAACTCCATTTTCCGAGCATTTTGCCGGTTTGAATACTACTGCATGACCGACCTTTGTTTCATCAGGATGATGGATTTGAATGCTGGTGGGCAATAACAACAATTGTGGATGGTAAAACAAGAAATCCCGGCTGGTTCAGGGCCGGGATTTTCTTGTCTGGAGGGAGAACCGGGAGAGTGTTCTCTTGGTTGATGAATTGAATGTATCAGGGTAATCCAAACGGCGATGTGTCAAAACGCACACTGCGGTGCAGGTGGCAATGTCAATTTTCAACCGACAACCGTTATTTCAATCTGGCCCTACTTGCTAA
>JAAEMP010000389.1 GCA_024225445.1 Hyphomicrobiales bacterium
AATGAAAACAAGATAAAGAAAGAAGCGTCAACGCCCTCACTGGCTTTTCACCCCGGGTGGAAAATTCTTCCAATCGCTGGTGAATATCCTGTTTTGCCACCGGAATGGGAGATAGCAATTGTGGGGAAGTAACGGGACACAAGTATGCGCCAGATGGTCATTTTGCAGTTGTGAGCAAGAGCGATCAAAGTCCATTTGTTTTTAACATTTTCGATGCCGCGCAGATGGAATCGGGCAAAGCCTAAAACCGATTTGATGATACCGAAAACGGGTTCGACGGTATCAATACAGATCCGACAGGCTGCTAGACGTTGGTCCGACTTTCGAGGGGCTACAACCTGTCCAGAGGCAAGCTCAGTGCCGCACAATGGCGTTAGTTAATGGGTCCTGATCCTGAGGATTCGGGTTTTTTTCCCGGTACCGGGATACCGGTCGCCTGCGCGGTTACCAATGTTATCGAACGCAAGTCTTCGGGTTCAATATTGTGAACATCGGTCTTTCCCGTGCAGCGGGCCATGATTGATGCTTCGGAGGTAATGGACCTCAAATACAAAGAAACGGCTTCAGTGCGTTCCTTTTCGTGGGTATCACCTTCAAAAGCAAAATCACTATTCTCAACCCGGCCACCCAGGGCGAACCCCAATGCAGCACCCAAAACAACGCCATTGGCACCCAGACCAATCAATTTCGCCAGATCGGTACCAGAGCGAATTCCGCCATAATATAGAATTTCAATATCCTCTTCCCTGTTCATAGTCCTTAACAGACGAAGGGTATCACGAATGACAGAAAAGTCGGGTTTGCCGGTCAGTTCAGGCCAAGCGTCATTGCCGGGGCATCCATTCAGCAAAAGAACATCAAATTGATGTTCCAGTGCGAATGGAACGGCTTTTTTCAAGTCATTTTTGCCAACAGCCAGTCCGATGCACTGGTCTTTCGACATGGAGGGAATCTCAAATTCAACAAACTCCCCATCTTGAACGAATATCACTCCAGATGCATTATCCGAGATATCGTCATTGTCCAAATTGACCAGTTGTAACCAGGCAAGCTGATCGTTCAAAGGCTGGTGGCCGATATAGGCGCTGCCATGCTCGGCCAGTCCTGCACCCAGAGCGCGACGAATTTCAACCGGTGCATCATCGAATCCAGCGGCTAACAACGGAGAACTGAGATTGATCCGTCCGGCAATCCGTGTCTTCACATTGCAGGGGTCGCGGTATGGATCTATGACAAGTCGGGATAGATTGGCGGGCAGGAATATCAGGTCGTCCAGTGACGGGAGATGATCCTTGCTGAAAGGAACCTCGTGGGATTGCAATCGCTTGTCGAGAATGGCTTTTTGCGTCCTGGTGTCCGAGAGGTTGGCGCGAGCCATCATAAAGATATCCTCGCGACTTTGGACCGAATAATCAGCAGAGCCGGTTTCAGCGTCACAGCGATAGCATCTAGCTGCTTCTGAACGCAGGGCCACTTCGTTGTAGGTGGTTTCAATCTCCGGGAACTCTACCGGATTATCACCAAGACCGCTGAATTCCTGATGATGCCGATTGAATATTTCCCAATCCGGATCCTGCGCAACAGGGACCCGGCAGGTGCGATGGGGAGTGCGATAGGGAAGGGGGTCGGTGTCCCCGCCAAGGAAAGCTTTGATATAATATGCGGCCCGGTGTCCATGGTGCATGGCCATGACAATGGTTGAGCCGCCGAAGGCACCATCACCGGCAGCAAATACCTCTGGATCATCTGTTCGCATACTATCCCAATCCGTACGGACACGATCCCGATCCATTATTCCATTTTCTTCCAGGCTGGTGCACCTGGCTTTTTGACCGACGGCGACGATCACCAAACCGCCGGTCACATGGTGTTCACTGCCCGCAATATCGACAGGGCGACGGCGGCCATCTTCATCGAGCTCTCCAAGCTCTGTTCTGATGCAATTTATTCCGAATTTATTGTTGTCCTCGGTTACTGCCACCGGCTGAACATTGTATACAATTTCTATACCTTCCGCTATTGCGCCTTCCAGTTCTTCCTGGCGTGCCGGGATTTCTCCCGGACCGCGGCGATAGAGGACTTTGACCCGCTTGCAACCGGGCAAACGCCTTGCCGCACGGCAGGCATCCATGGCGACATCTCCGCCGCCGATCACCAAAACCGATTCCGGCATGTCGGGACGTTCGCCACCGTTGATCCGGCGAAGAAAATCAACCCCGTTGACAATTCGCGCGTCACCCACATCAAGAGCAGGCATGGATTTACCCTGCCATGCCCCGATTGAAAGAAGGACGGCATCGTGCCTGGTTTTCAATTCTTCCAGTGTCACCTCCCGTCCTAATGCGCATGACAAATGAACCTTGATACCAGGACAACGAGCGCTCAGGCGGTCCAGATCCTGCTGGATGATGCCGTTTGGCAGGCGGAAGGTCGGGATTCCCCAAACCATCATTCCGCCCAAACGGTCCGTCTGTTCGTAGACATGAACCTCAAACCCGGCTTCAGCCAGGTCTTTGGCCGCGGTCAGTCCCGCCGGTCCACCACCAACGATCCCGATGGTTTCTTTTTCGCTGACCTTGATGGTTGTGGGTACAAAATTCGGACCAAGTTCGTCCATGATGTAGCGTTTGATGTTGCGGATCGCGACTGGACCATCGCTTTCGGTGCGGCGACAAGCCGTTTCGCAGGGGGCATCGCAAACGCGACCGCAAATGGAACTGAACGGATTGGTTGCGGTAATCGCCTCGAAAGCCTCCTGCATTCTGCCCTCCCAAGCATAGGCAATATAGGACGGCGCATCGGTGCCTATCGGACATGCAACCTGACAAGGAGCAGGAACGAAATGGATGTCCCCGGTATCATCCGCGAATGCCGCAGGAGTGTCACCCGGGGCGACCCGGTCGTAATCGTATATACTCATCCTACGAGACCTCACTCTGCAAGTTTCTGTTCGCGTTGCGGTCCGCCGGAACATAGGAAAGTCCGGTAATTCTCGCCGCCTCAGGTGTTAATGCCACAAGATCTTCGCGGCTGACTTTATGCACGTCATCATATCCCAGTCCTTCAGTGATGGCGGCTATTTGCCAGCGAAACGATTCAAGATAATGATGTATATTCAAAGCTTCAGCTGGAATATCATAGCGTTTCTCATGCTCCGGATTTTGGGTGGCAATTCCAACTACGCACTGGCCAACGTGACACTGCAAACAGGAAATACATCCTCCCGCAATAAGTGCCGATGTGCCGACAGCAACCGCACTGGCTCCCAGCGCCAGGGCCTTGACGGCATCAACACCGGTCTTGATTCCACCCATGAGGACAATCGGCAATTCACCGGGAAGGCCGATTTCCTCGAGTGCGTCAACCGCTTCCTGAATGGCAGCCAGGGTAGGAATACCAACAAATTCAAGAACTTCGTTGCCGGCTGCACCGGTTGATCCTTGAAGGCCATCAAGTGAAACATAGTCAAAACCATCTTTGCATGCGATCTTGATGTCATCGCGGACCCGGCCAGCCCCCAGTTTTACCGAAACGGGTACGCGGTATCCGGTCGCCTCGCGAAATTCCTCGATTTTGATAACCAAATCATCGGCACCCAGAACATCGGGATGCCTGGAGGGTGAACGCAGGTCGATCCCGGCTGGTATGCCGCGAATACGGGCGATTTCCTCAGTTATCTTATTGGCCATCAACTGACCGCCAAGTCCTGGTTTGGCACCTTGGGAAATATATATTTCCAGGGCATCCGCCCGTTGCATATCATGAATTGACCAGCCCAAACGACCGGACAGGCATTGATATATGAGTTGGTCTGCGGCGGCGCGCTGCTCGTCCATCATGCCGCCTTCACCAGTATTCTCCGATATACCCGAAAGGCGTGAAGCCGTTGCCAGAGCCAATTTGGCAGACTTCGACAACGCGCCATAACTCATTGGCGCGATCATCACCGGCATACTCAGAGTGAGTGGTTTGGCTCCTGTGCGTCCGCCGATTTCCGTTTGCAAATTAACCCGGTCCAGCACGTTCTGGTCAGCTGGCATTTCGCTTATATTTTTCCTGAAGGCAATATCGGAAAAATGCGGCAGTGGACGGCTGGTACCGTAGCCGCGAATTCGGTAACGCCCGATCTGTGCTTTGACATGGATGTCTTCCTGAACCTTTGTGTTCCAGTAGTCGACATCTCCGCTTGCCTCAAAAAATGGAATGCTGCGAATACGCGGCTCTTCTCGCGAATATCGCAGTTGCTTGCCCGCATTGGTGATTTTCTGGAACTTGCCATTAAAGGAAACTGAATACCGGTCGAGCAATTCGCGGATTTCATCCAGTTCGGCTTCAGCCAGATCGGTCAACTCAGCATCCGTCCCAAGTGAGGTAATACTGCCACCGACGAATATTTCACCGCCAGTCATGTTCTGGCCAACCTGCTCGCCGGAATCACCCAAAATAATGATTCTGCCGCCATACATTATATAACCGGCCATAAAATTGGCGTTTCCACCGCATAACAGCGTCCCGGACTTCATTACCTGACCTGCGCGGGAACCGACATTGCCATGTACAATGATCTCCGCCCCGCGATTTGCCTCTCCGGCGATGGCGCTGGCGTTGCCACGCACGACTACCGATCCACCCAACATGTTATCGGCCAGTCCCCAACCGACATTGTTGTCGACCTCGAAATGGGCGTTATCTGTTAATCCCGCACAAAAATAGCCGGCAGACCCGCGAATCCTGACGTTGATATCCTGTGTTAACCCGACGCCGATGTGATGTTTGGCATCGGGGTTGAGGATTTCAACATCCTCGCCTGCAGCACCTGCTGTGCGAATTAGCTCATTGGCTTCGCGAACTGAAATATTGGCTAGGTCGAACGTTGCCATGTGTCGAATGTTCCTGGACTTGGTTCAGAAGTATTTAGGGCGTGACCAGGAAACAGCCTGTTTAACGAGACTTCTTCGGATGCGATCGCAATCAGGTCGTCGCTTTCGAATTTCACCATCGGTTTTGCCGCCAGACGATCCTTGGCATAGCCGATTTCATCTTTTGTCGAGACAAGGAACGAAAAAGTCCCGTCAAGATCATCGATTGAGGAGCGCAGTGCATCTTTCAGGGCAATATTCTGTGATAACTTGTCGGCAAGGTAGACGGCAATCAGCTCACTGTCATTGTCTGTCCTGAATTCAAAACCGCGTTTTTCCAGACGTCGACGCATCTTCCAGTAATTTGTAATCTGACCATTATGAACAATAGCTACATCAGCAAATCCGGTCGCCCAAAACGGGTGTGATGCTTCAGGCGCAACATCAGATTCGGTAGCCAGACGGACATGACCAATGCCGTGGCTTCCGGTAAAATTCTTTATCGCATAAACATCATCGACATCATGGGCGCCACCCAGATCCTTGATAATATCCAGACTTTCGCCAATCGACACAAGTTTTGCAGCGCTCTCCATTGCGTAAGCTAGTTTCTGAATGTCCCCGGAAAAACGAATTTTGATGGAATATGTCGATCCGACCCGTTCTTCCTTCAACAATTCGGCCTGAAACTCGCCGAGAATATCTTGAATCCTGGAGATCGAAACATCGGCCTGTCCATTGTTTCCAACAAAAAAACGAAGCCGCAGACCTCCGGGTTCGCAAGCATGATAGAGTGCAAAACCGGTTGAATCCGGCCCCCGGTGCTGACAACCGTCAAGCATGGAAATCAGCGCCTCGCCGACTTCTGCGTCGATTGACTTACCTTTATACATCACACCGGCGATGCCGCACATTAGCTTGATCCCAGAATAGAAATTTCATTTAATCGCGCCTTTGAAAAATGCGCATAAGCACAACTATCAGAATAGTAGCGCATTATCAATGAGAAGAATATTTTTTTACGCTAGTGAAAATAATTGTCATTTCTTACTATTTGTTGTGGGGTAGGAAATGACACTTAAAAAACGTATCGGCAGCTTCGTCAGTTTTTCGGGGCCGTGTGGGGCATCGGCGTCGAAATATAGTGAATCACCAGGTTTCAGATCATAAAGCTTATTGCCATGACGGTATTGCAACTCACCCTCGAGAATATGAAGAAACTCAACACCATCATGTTGGAAGGTTGGGAAGACATCTGAATCTTCGGTCAATGTGATGAGATAGGGTTCAACAGTGACAATACCGCCGACGGTATGACCCAGAAGGCGGTAATGGTGCCCGGCTCGCGTACCAAGACGTTCTATCTCAATTCCATGGCCCGCAGGGACAAAACTGACATCGCGCTGCTCTTCAAACTGGCGAAAAAGCGATGTAACGGGTACATTCAGTGCTCCGGCAAGATTTTTCAGTGTTCCCAGGGAGGCGGAAGTCTGACCGTTTTCGATCTTCGACAACATACCTGGAGAGAGTTTGGCGAGTTTGGCAAGTTCTACGACTGTCATCTTCAGTCTGTTACGAAAACTCTTTACCTCCCTTCCGATCGCTGTCTCCAGGCTGGTATCGCGTTCTTTTTTCGTCGCATGGGGATCTTGCTGCATGACGCTCCTATGCGTTTTGGATATGTTGTGGATTAGTAACTGGGTGCGCTAACTGTGCCATAAATTGATACTTATTCCAACATCTTCCGGGTTACTGCAAACGGTATTTTTCCAGCTGTCGATACCAAATGATTGCCATACGCGGGTTTTCCCACATCGGGCATTTTGCCAGCAGTTTCTATTAACATTGCCTGATTGACAAGCCCAGACCGCCCAGGCCGGCTGGAAATTGGCACCGACAAATGATCTATGCGAATTTTGTGGTAAAATATTTTGGAATATCTGCTTACCGACCAATCATGCGCAAGCTAATCATCATCGCTAATGCACTAGTCATCCAGAGTTGAAATCAGGCCCGCAGCTTCGACGGCGGAGTTCCGAATTTCCTTGCAAACGAATGGGAAAAATGGGCTGAACTGGAAAACCCGGTAGCCAGAGCAATCTCGGTTATTGATATGGTCGATTTTTGCAGCAGATCCCGGGCCTTTTCGAGGCGCAGATCACGGTAAAAATCAATTGTTGACTGCTGAAGGTTTTCCTTGAACAACCGGTTTAACTGGCGACCGCTGATATTTGACTTTCTGGCCAATTGGCTCAGCGAAAGTGTATCAGCTATGTGGTCAGTCATCATTTCAATCGCCGAAATTACCCTGGCATTGGTGGTCTGGTATTGCTCTATCAGACCCGCCCTTTGAGGACCGCTGGCCGGGCGGATTTGGGTGTGCATGAACCAGTCACTGACTTTTTGGGCAAAATTCGCGTTGTGATGATCACTGATAAGTGCATGCATCATGTCCAGGGGGGCAATTCCCCCGGCACATGTTGTTCTGTCCCGGTCAATCACGTATAACGTTTTCTCCAACATGATAAATGGAAACATTTCGGCAAGAATCCGTGCATGTTCCCAGTGCACCGTCATGCGTCGGCCTTTCATGACGCCGGCTTTTACCAATATCACCGGACCACCCGATACGCCACCTAACCGAATCCCGCGGGAGCCGAGATGCCGTAACCATTGAAATAGCCGTTGATTATTGATTGCGAAGGGATCCCCACCTGCCACAACCAGAACAAGATCGAAATCCGCTGTCTCTCCCAAATGGGTGTCAGCCTTGATAATTGCTCCATTCGAACTTACCGCATGTGCCTGTGAAATCGGGATATTGATGATCTGATAAAAAGAGTTTTTCAGCAACAGGTTGGAAGCTCTCAAGGGTTCCACGACGGATGCGTATGACATCATCGCGAAACCATCAACCAGCAGAATTCCAAGTTTAAAATTGTCCATTCTGCGATAATAGGCGTCTATTTATTGAAAGTCTAATATTGAAAAGTGGGTTTAAGTTCGCCTGACAAAGGAACCTCATGAAATATTCAGCACTACAGATATTTATTCAGGGTCTAACCGGTAACAAAAGCTGGAAGCCCGTCTGGCGTGAGCCGGAACCAAAATCCGGTTACGACATAATTGTCGTTGGTGGTGGAGGGCACGGTCTTGCCACCGCTTATTACCTGGCAAAAGAATTTGGCATTACCAATATTGCTGTGCTGGAAAAGGGCTGGATCGGTGGTGGCAATGTGGGGCGCAACACCACCATTATTCGTTCAAACTATTTGTTGCCTGGAAACCAGCCGTTCTATGAACTGTCGATGAAATTGTGGGAAGGGCTGGAACAGGATTTCAATTATAATGCAATGGTATCCCAGCGCGGTATTTTAAACCTGTTTCACAGTGATCCTCAACACGATGCTTTTGTGCGCCGGGCAAATGCCATGCGAATGGCAGGCGCTGATGCCCAGATACTGGACACGGATGGTGTTCGTGAATTGTATCCCTATCTGGATTTTGAAAATGCCCGTTTCCCGATCAAGGGTGGTTTGCTGCAGCCGCGCGGTGGCACGGTACGCCATGATGCAGTTGCCTGGGGTTATGCGCGCGGGGCTGACAGTCGTGGTGTGGATATTATCCAGAATTGCGAGGTCACCGGGATCAAAATCAGGAATGGTATTTGTTCAGGTGTTGAAACAACCCGTGGAACGATAAGTGCAAAAAAGGTTGCCGTTTGTGTTGCCGGTTCCTCAAGCCGGGTAATGGAAAAAGCAGGTTTAAGACTGCCAATAGAAAGTCACGTGCTGCAGGCATTTGTAACTGAAGGCCTCAAACCGGTACTTCCCGGCGTGGTTACCTTCGGAGCCGGTCATTTCTACGTTTCCCAATCTGACAAAGGAGGGCTGGTTTTTGGTGGTGATATTGATGGTTATAATACCTACGCCCAGCGAGGAAACCTTCCGGTAGTTGAAGATGTTTGCGAGGGGGGTATGGCAATTATGCCATTGATTGGACGGGCAAGATTATTGCGCATGTGGGGTGGCGTTATGGATATGTCGATGGATGGCTCGCCTTTCATCGACAAAACCTCCATTGAAGGCCTGCATTTCAACGGTGGCTGGTGTTACGGTGGGTTCAAGGCAACACCTGCCAGCGGCATGTGCTATGCGCATTTACTGGCGACGGGTAAACCGCATCCGGTAGCTACGGAATTCAGGCTGGACCGTTTCAAACGTGGTGCAATGATCGATGAAAAGGGTGTTGGTGCACAACCCAATCTGCATTGACCAATTACGAATGATGAGAACAGGCAAATGATAATCAATCATCCATTACTCGGTCCTCGTGATGCACATGAATTCGTGGTTCTGGGAGATGCATCGTTAATCGACCGTCCTGCCTGGCAGGATGAGAACGCTGCGGAACTGTTCTATCAATATCTGTATTTGAGGGATAACCCGGCCGGTACCCATCGTGAACTCTGGTATCATGAACAGGGCGACAGGTCCTGGCTTGTAGTTACCCGAAATACCCTTACCCACGAAATCTCGGCTGTTGAATTGGCGCGCGACGTGGCACGCCGTCAGGGGCGAAGCAAATGACCCAGGCTTTCCGTGTCAGTAGCGGTCTTGTTGATCAATCCAGAACACTTGATTTTACTTTTAATGGCAAAAAATATGAGGGCCATCCCGGAGATACCCTGGCCTCGGCACTTTTGGCAAATGGGCAAAAACTGATTGGGCGCTCATTCAAATATCACCGACCGCGCGGGATTTTTTCTGCCGGGTCAGAAGAACCCAATGCTTTGGTACAATTGCGCAATGGCCAGTTTCTGGAACCCAATACCCGAGCCACGATAACCGAATTGTTTGGCGGGTTGGAGGCAACCAGCCAAAATCACCGAGGTTCACTCAAATATGACATGATGGCAGTAACCGACCTTTTGTCGCCGTTTTTGACCGCCGGATTTTATTACAAGACTTTCATGTGGCCAAAGGCGTTCTGGGAAAAAATCTATGAGCCGGTTATCCGTTCCTCTGCCGGTCTTGGGTCTCTATCAAAATTGCCGGACCCCGATCAGTATGATAAGGGATTTTTGCATTGTGATGTTCTGATTGTCGGATCAGGCCCAAGTGGTATCAGTGCAGCACTTGCGGCCGGTCGAGCTGGCGCGCGCGTGATCATGGCCGAAGAGGATTTTGTCTTTGGCGGCAGGTTGAATGCCGAAACTTACGAGGTTGATGGCAAACCTGGCTGTCAATGGGCAAGTGAAACAGTCGCTGAACTGGCTTCCATGGATAATGTGCGACTGATGCCTCGTACGACAATTTACGGGTCGTTCGATCATGGTATTTACGGCGCACTGGAACGTGCTGGTGATCATCTGGAATCCGGGAGCGGCAAACCACGCCAGATCTTATGGCGGATTTACTCCAAACATGCAATTTTGGCAGCTGGTGCCACCGAACGGCCAATTGCTTTTGGCAATAATGATCGTCCAGGTATAATGCTGGCCGGGGCTTTGCGCGCTTATGTCAACCGCTGGGGGGTGGTGCCCGGAAGGCGAATCGCTATCTTTACCAATAACGATGATGGCTGGCGTTCGGCTTTTGATCTTGCCAACTGTGGCATTGAAATTTCTGCCATCATTGATAGCCGGGAAATCGCTCCGCTCGCGGCACCCGGCGGTACGGCAGTTATTATGGGTGGTCGGATTGTTGATACCTCAGGACGACGCGCTATCAAGTCTGTCACCCTTGCCAATGGGGAAAAAATACACACTGACTGCCTGGCGGTGTCAGGTGGCTGGAACCCGAATGTTCACCTGACCTGTCATCAGCGCGGACGTCCAATATGGAATGATGATATCAGCGCATTCATACCAGGTGAAAATATCCCATTGCAGATGAGCGTTGTTGGTGCAGCCTGCGGGGCAATGACGTTACAAACTGCTATGCATGAAGGGATTGAAGCGGCAAATAATATTGCCGGACAACTGGGCAGGAAGCCGAAGCAATTTGCCAAACCCAGGTGCGAGGATGAAAGTTTCAATATTGCGCCGTTCTGGCATGTAGCGGAAAGCAGGACGAGAGCCTGGCTTGATCTGCAAAACGATGTCACCTCAAAAGATATTAAGCTGGCCTGGCAAGAAGGATTTCGTTCGGTCGAGCACCTTAAACGCTACACTACACTCGGGATGGGCACGGACCAGGGTAAAATCGCCAATGTTCCGGCCCTTGCCGTGATGGCTGAGTGTACCGGCAAATCCATTTCAGAAACCGGCACGACAATATTTCGCCCGCCATATACACCTGTACCTATCGGTGCGTTTGCCGGACGTTCACGTGGCAAGGAATTCAGGCCGACGAGATACTCGCCAAGCCATCAATGGGCAAGCGAACAGGGGGCAGTATTTGTCGAGGCCGGTCAGTGGAAGCGCGCGCAATGGTTCCCGCAGGAGGGAGAAACCCATTGGCGCCAGTCAGTTAACCGGGAAGTTGTTCAAACCCGTTCATCGGTTGGCGTTTGCGATGTCACAACGCTTGGAAAAATTGATATTCAGGGCAGGGACGCTGCGGCTTTCCTGAACAAGGTCTATGTTAATGGTTTTGCCAAACTTGCAATAGGAAAAACACGTTATGGTCTGATGTTGCGCGAAGATGGCATTGCCATGGATGACGGTACTACCGCGCGATTGGCGGAACATCATTATGTGATGACCACAACGACCGCCAATGCGGTCAGTGTGTTTCGACATATGGAATTTTGCCGGCAATGCCTGTGGCCTGATATGGATGTCCACATGATTTCTGTAACTGAGCAATGGGCGCAATATGCAGTGGCAGGCCCCAATGCGCGAAAACTGTTGCAGAAGGTGGTTGATGCTGATTTTGATATCTCTAATGATCCCTTTCCATTTATGGCTTGCGGGGAAATCACCGTGTGCAACGGGAAACCGGCTCGCCTGTTCCGCATCTCGTTTTCCGGGGAACTGGCCTACGAAATTGCCGTTCCCACGCGCTATGGCGATGCGCTTGTCCGCATTTTAATGCAGGAAGGTGAGGAATTTGATGTTGTTGCCTATGGGACAGAAGCACTCGGGGTAATGCGTATCGAAAAAGGTCACGCAGCGGGCAATGAACTCAACGGCCAGACCTCCGCCCGTGATCTGGGAATGGGTCGGATGGTTTCAAAAAAGAAAGACTGCATCGGCAATATTTTGTCGGAACGCGAAGCGATGAATCGGGACGATGGGCTGACAATGGTCGGTTTTTTCCCGGTTGAACGGTCTGAATCGTTAACGGCAGGTGCCCATTTTATCGAAATCGGCATGCAACCGGCAACTGAAAATGACCAGGGATGGATGTCTTCTGTAGCCTATTCGCCAACGCTGGGCCACTCCATTGGAATAGGTTTCATCAAACGTGGCCATGCCCGGATGGGAGAACGCGTTCGCGCTGTCGATCTGGTGCATTCAAACGATATTGAGGTGGAAATCGTTTCGCCTCATTTTGTTGATCCTCAAGGGGAGCGTCTTCGTGTCTGAATTATCGTTAAAAGCTGTCTCGCCATTGAATGGATATCACAGGGATTTTATTGGTATCTCACTGACTGAAATTACCAACAAGGCGCTGGTTTCAATTGCAACCCCTGTCGGCGGTGAGGTAAAACTGGCAAGCGCTATCAAGAAATCCTTTAACATCAAGATGCCGGAAGTCGGATTCTCAGCGAATTCCGAAAACGAAGATGCCGTCTTTTTGGGTATGCAACCGGATCTAATGTTCGTGTATTTTGATCATTCCGCTGATAGTGCTGATACATTTATCAGCCAGCAGCTCAAAAATTGTGGATATTACAGCGATCAGACAGATAGCTGGGTGATGGTCTCCCTAACCGGTCCCATGGTTCGATGTGCGCTGGAACGCATCTGTTCATTAGATCTGCATCCGGAGGCATTCCCCTCCGGAAAAGTTTCGCGAACAGTGATGGAACATCTGGGGGTAATCATATACCGTGCGACCCCCGATAAATTCATACTTTTCTCGGCAAGATCATCAGCCCGCTCATTTCTCCACGCGCTGGAGATATCGATTATCAACGCAACTGAACAAGTTGAAAAATAAATCCAATCTTTGTGATTAGCAATTATTTGCAACCCATGTCGGGGAGGTGTAAATTGACCTGCAAAACAGATATAGAAATTGCCCGGGAGGCAAACAAGAAACCGATCCAGGAGATAGCGAGAAAACTTGGAATTTCTGATGAAAACCTGATCCCCTATGGCCATGACAAGGCAAAAATATCCGCAGATTTTATCAGTTCGGTTTCAGATAATGAAAAAGGAAAACTGGTTCTGGTGACTGCGATTAATCCAACTCCTGCGGGGGAGGGAAAAACCACCACTACAGTAGGGTTGGGCGATGGTTTGAATGCAATCGGCAAAAAGACTTCAATTTGTATCCGGGAGGCTTCCCTTGGACCATGCTTTGGCATGAAGGGAGGTGCTGCGGGAGGAGGCTATGCGCAGGTGGTTCCAATGGATGATATGAATCTGCATTTTACCGGTGATTTTCATGCGATCACTTCTGCACACAATCTCTTGTCGGCGATGATAGATAATCACATTTACTGGGGAAATGGATGCGACATCGACAGCCGTCGAGTAACCTGGAAACGGGTGATGGACATGAACGACCGGGCATTGCGTGAGGTGGTCTGTTCATTGGGAGGTGTAACCAACGGATTTCCGCGGGAAGCCGGATTCGATATTACCGTTGCTTCAGAAGTGATGGCGATCTTGTGCCTGGCGCTCGATCTTGAAGATTTGCAGCGTAGACTAGGTGAAATTATTATCGGTTACCGGCGCGACCGTGAGCCGGTACGTTGTAAAGACATCAACGCTGATGGGGCGATGACGGTATTGCTTAAAGATGCAATGCAGCCAAATCTGGTTCAAACCCTGGAGAATAATCCGGCATTTGTCCACGGTGGCCCGTTTGCAAATATTGCCCATGGGTGTAATTCCGTGGTGGCGACAACGACTGCCATGAAAATTTCAGATTTTGTCGTCACCGAAGCAGGTTTCGGTGCAGATCTTGGTGCCGAGAAATTCATGAACATCAAATGCCGCAAAGCCGGGATATCGCCTGACGTAGTGGTAATCGTAGCAACGGTTCGCGCCATGAAAATGAATGGCGGTGTCAAGAAAGCTGATCTGGATGAGGAGAATGTGGAAGCTGTGAGCGCCGGTTGCAACAATCTTGGACGCCATATCGAAAATTTGAAATCGTTCGGTGTGCCTGTGATCGCTGCTATCAATCACTTTGTTTCCGATACAGATCGGGAGGTTGCGGTGATCAGGGATTATGTCGAGAGTGTGGGTTCTGAGGCTATTTTGTGTAAACACTGGGCGTTGGGATCAAAAGGTACGATGGAACTTGCAGCACGAGTTGCGGAAATTGCAGAAAGCGGCACCTCGCAATTTTCGACCTTGTATCCCGACGACATGCCTTTATTCCAAAAAATCGAGACGATTGCGAAGCGTATTTACCGGGCAGACGAAGTGCTGGCTGACAAAAAAATACGTGAACAATTGCGCCAATGGGAAGAGGCTGGGTATGGTCATTTACCTGTGTGCATGGCAAAAACGCAATACAGTTTCTCCACTGACCCAAATCTTCGTGGTGCCCCTGTTGGCCATAGTGTACCCATTCGAGAAGTGCGTCTATCGGCTGGTGCCGGGTTCATTGTGGTTGTGTGTGGTGCAATAATGACTATGCCGGGCTTGCCCAGGGTGCCATCAGCTGAATACATACACCTTAATGATGATGGACAAATTGATGGATTATTCTAAATGGGTTTGAGGGAAAAGGCGGTGGTACCCGGTAACAATCGGACAATGGACGGCAGAATTGTTCAGGCAAAGATAATTGGCAAGGTACGTGAATATGTCGATAGTGTTCGCGACACATCGCCAATGGGTAAACTTGTGTCTGTCAGCATTGGGGATGTACCGGAAGTGGCGGTTTATATTCGCAATCAGGCGCGTGCTGCTGCGAAAGCGGATATTCCTTTCGTTCAGGAATTCTGGCCTGCTGACATCAGTGATGATGAGTGTAAAAGGCGAATTGTTGCCTATAATGATGCCGCCGATGTGGTCGGGGTTATTCTCCAGCGCCCAGTTCCTGATCATATCAATGTCCGTTCGCTGCAATCAGCAATTCATCCTCTAAAGGATGTGGAGGGAATGAATCCGGCTTCAATCGGGAATATCGTTTATAATGATATTGCCCTTGCACCCTGCACCGCTGCTGCGGCCGTCGAATTGATCAGGGAAACCGGCCTTGATCTGAAAGGGCTGGAAGTTGTAATGATCGGTCACTCGGAAATTGTTGGAAAACCTGCGGCATTTCTGTTGATGTCCGAGGGAGCAACGGTAACTGTGTGCCACCACATGACCCGATCAGTTGCCATGCATTCCAGACGCGCTGATGTGGTGATTGTTGCTGTCGGTATTCCGCAGTTCGTCGGTGCAGAAATGATAAAACCCGGGGCAGCGGTAATAGATATTGGCATCAACCAGAAAATTATGTCCGATGGAAGTATGCGAATTGTTGGTGATGTCGATACTGAAAGTGTGATGGAAGTCGCAAGCTGGGTGACACCGGTTCCTGGTGGCGTCGGTCCGGTTACTGTAGGGATTCTTCTGCGCAACGCAATCGTTGCTCACCAGCGCCAACTTGCAGCTGGCTGGATAAAATGATGAACTGATTGTTTTTAGTTGAAAAATCCCGCCAAAAACTTTTGGTTATTTAGCGCGTAAACCGCCGGAAAAATCCACGAAAGCGGCGAGGATTATCAATAAACCTCCTCCCATTGAGGCGATTGTCAAATCAGTTCCGACAATAAAATAGGCGCTGATTGTCGCCACGAGAATTTCAATCATGGTCAGTATTGCGGCTGTTGGTGCAGGAACGAGTCTCGCTCCCCAAACCTGACCAAGCATGGATGGCCACAAAATCATTGCTCCAAACAAAGCCGCCATTGGAAGTATTGCGATGATGTCAGACAGCGTGGGCGATAACATTTTCTCTGACGGCACAAACGAAGATATGAAAATCGCGGTGGTCAAGGCAAAAATCAAGCCAATCAACAATGGCGCGGCAGTATTGGTAAAGGGATCAATTTTGGAATTATCTCGAATTAGTGCCAGGCTCAATCCCCATAGCATGCCGGAACCAATACCACACCAGTCCCCAACATTACGCGGCATTGGTAATTCACCATTGCCACCCAATAGTTGCCAAATACCAATCATGGCTATAGCAATCACCAGCAAACGCCGTCGGCCAATGGGTTCGCCATGTAATAGCTTTGCTGCCAGAGTAGCCCAGATCGGCAAAAGATAAAAAAGGAATACAACCCGGATGACATCAGAATAAAGCACTCCGACAAAATAGAGAACTGTCGCCGCACCAATACTGATGCCTATTTTCAACACCTGCGCAATATCCTGAGATCGAAAATCGCGACTGAAGATAATGGCCCCAACAGCGGGTAGCAAAGAAAATAACAGGACCAGCGAAATCGCCCACAAGCCATGAATTCCATTTTTGTCCAGATACCGCAATGGAATCCAGAACATTCCCCACATTCCGGCACCCATGACGATGGCCATTGCACCATGTCTGTTTGTCGGCTTAAAGGACATCTTGTCTAACCAATTCAAACTCTCGATAACCTTGACCATAAACGTTCGATTATGAAGAGTTGCAAGGCAATTGGTGGTTATTTTGCCGGATCTAAGTCCAGCAAACAAAACTTGCTGAGGCAACCGGAGAGGGTTTACACATCAACGATCGTGCCAATCAAATGGATTCGTGCCAATTCCATGTGTTCATTCAGCGCGTCCATAGTGCCAGCCACATCGCGTTGGCAAAGAGCACTATAAATCGCACGATGGCATTTATTGTAATCTGCGATATTTGCCGGAGTGAGTACCAAATCCTTGGAAGCGCCCCATTGGGAGTGATTGCGGACTTCGTTGATTTGACTGTAAAGATGCAAGATCAGAGGATTTCGTGAACATTTGGCAAGAAGTAAATGAAATTCCAAATCCCAACGGGTGAATTCTTCTTTGTCACTATTGGTGTTTTCCAGTTTTTCCAACACTGCACCTATTGTTGCCAGGTCTTGTGCAGTTGCATGAACCACTGCCAGTCGGGTCATTTGCCGTTCGAATCCAATCCGGGCTTCCATGAGCTGCAACGGGCTGATCTTGTCAATAACATTTTCAGCTTTGTCTTCATCATTGAGCATGTAGTTGACAAATGTACCGCTACCGATTTTGCGAACAACGAGACCAATTTCTTCAAGATTGGTCAGGGCTTTGCGAATTGTGCTGCGGGAGGCTTCATAGCGCTCGGACAACTGACGTTCAGCGGGTAATTGATCGCCGTCAGAATAGGTGCCAATTTCGATTTCTTTTCGGATTCGCGCTGTTATTGCACGTGTACCTTTGGTGGTTTTAACAGCGCTCCGTTGACTTGCCAAATTTGTTGTCATTTTCTCCGATTTCTTTTTGTTTTGGTATATTTACCCTGGTTTTGTGACTTGAGTACGTTGCCATCGAATTGAACAGTCAATTTTCTTTGCTGCAGATTATATCAATCAAAATTCACTGTTTTTCCAGTTCGCCAATTGATGCCGAACTTTATACTTAAAACAAATATCAGTTCAAGTTCAGCCAAAAACCACAACATTGATATTCGAATAAATAGGGAAATAGGTAATAAAACAAAAATGAGGGGTTGTCAAAATTGGTATGTTATTGGTAGACTATTGGTCAGGATCAATTGCAGCCAAATTGCAGGGAGAACTATTGTGGTGATGGATATTGAGAAATTTGTACAAGCCGATGGCCGTGACAAACTGGTCAAGGAGGTTCGCAAGCGGATTGATGCCAACAAAATAGAATACCTCTACCTGCAATTTGTTTCTGTTACCGGGAAGATTATGGGCAAGGGGATTCCTGCAGACCATTGGGAGTCTGTTGCGCAAAAGGGTTTCCAACTGGTTTATGGTGCGACCATGAACCTGTTTACCAATCGCGCCGGCGAATATCTGGGTTACGGACCCGAAGCAGCGGAACTTGTCGGGATTCCCGAACCTGAAACTATGATGCAACTGCCCTGGGACAAGCGTGTTGCGCGTTTTTACTGCACATTGTTCCGTAATCGTGAAGAGCGTGAAAATCCTGGAGGGTTTTTGACTGCCGACTGTCGAGGTAACCTGCGCCGCTTGCATGATGATTTTACTGCCAAACACAACGGCCTAAAGCTGCGCATTGGCACTGAACCGGAAATGATGTGGCTGAAATTTGATGAAAATGGCAAGCCCAAGGATGGATATTCAAAACCTTATTGCTACCATATTGACCAGTTTGAAAGCCTGCGTCCTGTCTATATGAAAGTTCTGGAGTATTCCCGTGCGATGGGCCTCGACATGATCCAGGGAGATCATGAAGACGCTCCGGGACAGTTGGAACTTAACTGGATGTTTGACGATGTGATGCGAAATGCAGACCGGCTGACCACCTACCGGCAAATCTGCGCCCAGGTAGCTCGCGAATTCGGAATATTTGCCTGTTTCATGACCAAGCCATTCATGGGTGTTTCTGCGTCAGGCTGCCATCACAATATGTCGTTATGGCATGGCGGAACCGATGAATTCGTGCGTTGCGGTAATGACCCGGATAATTTGCCTGGGATGAAAGAGAACTACATGTATATCAAGGGTGGTGAAAACACATTCATGCCTGATGGTGATGATGTGCAAATGCCGCAAAAGGCTGGTCTGGAAGCGATTGGCGGCATTGTTCACCATTTGCGTGCGCTAACGGCAATCGGTTGTTCAACCGTAAATTCCTACCGTCGCTTGTGGGATACAGGTTTCTGGGCTCCGGTATTTGCCGATTGGGGTTTTCAAAACCGGACCACCGGATTGCGGGTATCCGCACCAGGCCGGTTTGAATATCGTTCAGTCGATTCAATGGTTAATCCCTATATTATGGGTTCTACCATATTGGCAGCCGCTGATGATGGTATCGACAACAAACTGGACCCGGGTGAACCCGAAGAACGTAACATTTATGACGCGATTGATGCAGGAAAGCAGGTCAAAAAGCTCCCCATGTCACTGGGTGAAGCTCTTGAGGCACTGGAAGCTGATGAGGTTGTGCAACGTGGTATGCCTGGTGAAATGTACCGACTTTATCACGAATATAAATCCGATGAATGGGCGCGGTTTATGTCAACCGTTACCGATTGGGATAATGAAACCTACATGGAATGCCTGCCATAAACGGACCAGGAAAGACATTTTACAGTAACAGGAGGACAAGTTTATGTGCGGAATCGCAGGCGTTATTCACCGTAACGGTACCAGCAATATTGGCATGGAAATGACCAATATGCTGCAGGCTTTAAAGCATCGTGGACCGGATTCCACCGGGTTTGCAATCTATGGTGAGCCCGACGAGAATACTTTTATAATGCGTTTCAAGGTAGCTGAACAGGAAGACCTGAGCAGTGGCCTGAAAATTCACGAAGAAATAATAGCCCGCAAGGCTGAAGTTGATAAGGTACTCAAGACTCTTGGTGTGCAGGTAACAGAACTTGAAGAAGCAACCGAATACGCGTTTCGTTACGAAATCCAGTATTCCGGTGATATGAAGACACTGGCTGATCATATTGAAGATATCGAAGGAGCGGAAATCCTGTCGATCGGCTCAGCACTGGAATTGATCAAGGACCTGGGCGACGCAACTGTGGTGTCCGAAGCTTACGGTTTGGGAGATTTCACCGGAACGCATGGCATTGGGCATACGCGAATGGCAACTGAATCTGATGTTGATATCCGTTCGGCCCATCCCTACTGGGCCTATCCCTATAGTGATATTGCGGTTGTACACAATGGCCAGATCACCAATTACTGGCTGATGCGACGTCAGCTGGAGCGCGAAGGCCAGCGTTTCGTTTCCAATTGCGACTCTGAATTGTTGGCGGTTTATACGGCATCAAATCTTGAGAAGGGATTGACACTGGAAGAAAGTCTCAAGAAATCGATTGACGAAATTGATGGTGTGTTTACCTATCTGGTCACTACAAAAGATCAACTTGGCATGGCCAAGGATACAATGGCCGCCAAACCGATGGTTCTTTACGTTAGTGACGATCTGGTGGTGCTGGCTTCCGAAGAAGTGGCCATCCGGGCAATTATCCCCCATGAAATTGATACATGGGATCCCTATGAAGAGGAGGTACGGGTATGGCAGGCGTGAGTACATCCCATGAAATGGGGCTCCACACAGAGCCGCTAAAAGGCCGTGACATCAAAACGATGTTCAAACTCGAGAATGAAGGCGGCTATGCCTATTCTTTTGCTCGTGACGTTGATTTCAACAAGCGGGCAGAAATGGATGCTGAAGGCAAGGAAGCGCCTGAGATAAACCGTGAAATCAGGGAACTGATGGACCAAGGCAATGGTACGATCGTTATCAGGAATCCTGGTGCGAAGCATTCCATAGTTGTCGGTATCCTCAATCGCATGAATATCATTGTGGAAGGCAGTCTTGGCTATTTCGGCTGTGGTCTGCTCGATGGCCCCAATGTACGCATATCGGGGCGGGTAGGCTGGTCGTTTGGCGAGAATATGATGGCCGGTGTGGTGATCGTGGAAAAAAATGCCGGATCAACTTTTGGTGCCGCTATTCGTGGCGGAGATCTGATCTGCCGAGGATCGGTCGGTTCGCGCACAGGAATTGACCAAAAAGGTGGAACAATCATTGTTGGTGGAGATACCGGCGCATTCACCGGTTTCATGATGCAACGTGGTCGTATGATTATCTGTGGTAACGCTGGCAAAAATCTGGGCGATTCCATGTATGACGGCACAATATATGTTGGCGGAGAAATCCGTGATCTGGGTGTCGATGCGGTACCCGAGGAGTTGTCAGACAGCGACAAAGCCTGGTTAGCCCGGAAATTGTCGATGTATGAATTGCTTCCCGAAAATGGCGTGGATCACTTCACCAAGATTGTCGCAGGTAAACAATTGTGGAGCTACGACAATCTGGAACCATCAGAGAAAAAACTGGTTCTTTAGTCAATTTTCCCCAAAATGGGGCTAACCTCATTAGAGGAACTATAAAATGTTGGATAAACCTAACGCTGCAGACGCAGGTCACACCAAACTTCAGGTGGAGAAGAAATACTCTCTTGGCAAGAGTCAGATTTTTACCCCGGAAGTGATCAATGACATTCACATTAAGTCTGAACTTGGGCGTTATAGAATGCGCGGGTTTTCATTGTTCAAGAAAATTCCCCATTGGGATGATTTGACATTCCTGCCCGGCACGTTGACTCGTTTTGTTATCGAGGGTTACCGCGAAAAATGCCTGACTAAAACCATCATCGGCCCAAAAGCCAAGCGACCTCTGGAGCTTGATATTCCAATTTATATTACCGGTATGAGTTTTGGTGCTTTATCGTTTGAAGCAAAAACTGCCCTGGCACGAGGAGCAACAATGGCGGGTACTGCCACCTGTTCGGGGGAAGGGGGAATGATCCCTGATGAAAGGCGTTATTCGTCCAAATGGCTATATCAGTGTATCCAGTCACGTTATGGCTTTAATCCCCACCACCTGCAACTGGCTGATGGTTGCGAATTCTTCATCGGGCAGGGTTGCAAGGTTGGATTGGGAGGGCACCTTATGGGTCAAAAGGTTACCGACCAGGTGGCCGAAATGCGTTCATTGCCGGCCGGTATTGACCAGCGCTCGCCGGCTCGACATCCTGACTGGCTTGGACCTGATGATCTGGCGTTGAAAATAAATGAGATACGCGAAGCAACCGATGGTCAAATTCCTATTCAGCTGAAGCTTGGTGCTGCGCGAGTCTACGATGATGTACGCATGGCGGCAAAAACAGGACCGGATTCCATCTATATCGATGGAATGGAGGGGTCAACTGGTGCTGGGCCACATCTTGCAACAGAAGAAACCGGTGTTCCTGGCATGGCTGCCATTCGCCAGGCACGAAGGGCAATTGATGACATTGGCATGCGGGGTGAAATCTCTCTGGTTTATGCAGGCGGCATCAGGAATGGCGGTGATGTTGCCAAAGCGATAGCGCTGGGGGCGGATGCAATTGCTATTGGCCATTCTGCGATGATGGCACTAAATTGTAACAAGGAGATTCCCGAGGCCGATTACCCATCCGAAATGGGTGTTCATGCCGGTGAGTGTTACCACTGTCACACCGGACGCTGCCCGGTTGGGGTGGCAACACAGGACCCGGTTTTGCGGTCGCGTCTCGATCCTGATGAAGCTGCAGAACGCGTTTACAATTTCCTGCACACACTCACTATTGAAGCACAAATGATGGCGCGGGCCTGTGGTAAAACCAATATACACAGTCTTGAGCCCGAAGACTTGGCAGCCTTGACAATGGAAGCCTCGGCAATTGCCCAGGTACCATTGGCGGGAACCGAGCATACGGTCGGTGTTGCTGACTATCACCACATTTAAACCAGAAGGAAATTCACATGGCTGGAACTGGCTATAAGGGTGTCGAAATCGATGATGTTGATCATTTCCTCAAAGGAGGTGGCATTGATTCAGAACGTGAAAAAGTTATCGGGCAGCATATCGGTTATCGTTATGATGTAAATTTATTGCCTGATTACGAACGAATCACGCCATTTCTAAAGGGGTATTTGGAATTTATGGGTTGGGATGATCTTAACTGGCTCGAAGACGTTCATATGGGATATGATGATGGCAAAGCAGCTGTGTTTGACCGCAACATTAATGGTTGGGTAGCCATCCCGGACGAGTATGAGTTGCCATCCAATCAGCAGGATCGCGATATGATAGCCCGCGAATTGCTGATCAAGTTTCAAATGTCGCCAGATCATCCGTTGGTTGTGTTAAACAAAGCTTATCGCAAATATTAGGGCATTTCCGGTTAAGGCCCGTTGGCAACATTCCAATCCGGTTTGAATCCAAGGACAATTACATCATCAGACAAAGTCGGGTTAAACAACCGGTTGTGCCACAGTGTAGCCTGATACATGGGGATATCATTTTCCAGTCGCCGAACCTGACAGGGCAATGTGTATTTTTGGGTAAACTGTTCAAATGTCAAAATGCACCCGCTGCTGTTCAACAAGGATTCAGCCAATACAGAGGCTGGCGAAAAAAGCGCAGATAACTCATCACAAAATTCATCGGCACGATGATAATGTGTTGACTGCAAATAAGTTAGTCCCTTTTTATATGTGTCTTGCGGATCGTTGTGCTTTTGCACCTGAAATTTGAAAAATTCAGTGCTTTCCTGCGGCAGTTTTCGGGTAATTAGCGTGACAATACCGTTTGAAAGTATTTTGCCCGATCCATCGACAATTCCTGGGCGCATTCCAATTGAAGGCCTGCCCTCATCTTCACGCATGGCAATTTGACGTATCCGGCATTGCCAACCCAGAAATTGATTACAAAGATTTTCCGGCGTCATGTACAATGTGCCTTGTTACAACCAGGTAAAAAGATCGCAACTGTTGCAGACAGTTTACGTATTCGCTCTTTCATGAATATTCCCCTTCAGGTGTATTTATACCAAATGAGCATTCATTGGTATACTATTACGTTGTAATTGGTGAAAATTGGAATGACATCGTTTTTTGAGCATTACCAGAGGAACTCCCTGAGAAAACCCGGAAGTTTTAACAAACTATTTGGCAAAACGATGCTGTAGCGGCTTGGATTTGTATCTTGTTTTAAAGTACTTTGAAAGGTGTGAACTGGACTGGAATCCGCAACCCAGAGCAATCTCATTGACGCTGAGGTCGGTCTGGCGCAGCAAACCGGCGGCGCGGTCGAGCCTCATTTCCCGATAATAGAGCAGTGGTGATTTTCCCAGATATCGAGCAAATAACCGATCAAGTTGCCGGTGGGAAATTGATAGTTGCTCAGCAATTTTGATAATGGGGATGGGTGTTTCGAGTTGGGAAGCCATGATCACCAGCGCTTTGGAAAGGGTAGTGTTTCTCTCAGCATACCTATACCCGCTGGTAATTGGTTGTAATTGCTTGTCGTCTCGAATTTTGTCGTGGAAAAAGTTTTCAGCTATTCGACCAATCGCATCTGCATTCAGGCTTTCAGAAAAAAAGTTGAGCATCAAATCAAGACTTGATGTACCTCCGGCACAGGAAAATCGATTGCCATCAACTTCCAGAATTGAAGCACGGATATCCAAATCGGGGAACCTTTCACGATAGGCGCTTTGGCATTTCCAGTGAATGGTTGAGCGGCAATTGTTAAATAAACCGCAGGCTGCGACAACAAATGAACCGTCGGAGATCGCTCCGATCATCTTGCTCTTGCGCGCCTGCATTTTGAGCCAATGCTCGATTTGCATTGACAAGAATGAATGGGAACTATCGCCGCCGCAAACTGCGATGGTTTCAACATGTTCCAACTCTTCAAGAGATTTGCATTGTATGCCAATTCCGCTTGACGACAAAACCGGTCCCTCATTTTCTGATATTATTGACCAAGAATAATCAGAGGTTCCAGTTTCTATATTGGCTGCCCGCAGGGCGTCAATTGCACATGATAAAGCCACCATAGAAAAACCAGGGATGAGCAAAAAACCGTAACTTGAATGAGCCTGATCTGATTTCATTTACTAGATCACCAAAGTAATTGACCATGATATGGTCCAATATTTATCTTTATTTGTCCAGAACCTTGTTTGCAGTGAAGCAATTTAGGGGCATTCTGATATTAACTTCAGCTGGATACCCAAAAGGAAACTCAAATGGCTTATCCTTCCGGCAGCAAATATGTGATTATCGGTGCGGGAATACACGGCCTTTCCTGTGCCTGGCGATTGGCAGAACGGCTCAAAGCTACTGGCAAGGGCAGCGGAAGTGACGTGCTGGTACTGGACAAATCCGGAATTGCTTCTGGTGCGAGTGGTATTGCATGTGGCGTTGTGCGCAACAACTATTTTCAACCTGCCATGCGGGAACTGATGGCCCACAGTGTGAAGGTCTGGGAATCAGATCCGAAAGCTTTCAGCTACCACCCGGTCGGCTATATGCAGATTAGTCATGAAGGCATGCGTGAGGACGTCACTTCAATCTATGAACAGCAAAAAGTCATAGGTTATGAATCGGAATTCATCGAAGGCGAGAATGACTCACGAATCTATATGAAGGGTCTGTTTTCGGATTGGCGCGCCCAGAACATAACTTCTGTTTTACATGAAAAGAAGGGTGGATACGCAAACAATACGGCTGCCGTTTACGGCTTGGCCGGGAAGGCGGAAGCCGCTGGGGTGCGTATTTTGACTGGGGCAACGGTAACCGGGTTTACACGTGGGAACGGCTCTCAGGCGATTACCGCAGTTGAGACTGACAAGGGTAATATCGCTTGCGAGGAGGTTGTTGTTGCGGTCGGACCCTGGGTTAAAACCATTTGGGATATGCTGGAATTACCAAGAGATTTGGCAATCAAAGGTGCAGACGGCACAATGCATGAAGGAATTCCAACATGGCGCTATTGGTGTCTCGAAGAAGGTGTAATTGGAGTTGATCCTGGTCTGCAGAAACTGAATGATGGCGGCATGCCACCGGTAATTCATGTCGATACAGATGCTGTATTGTATTCAGATGTTGATGGATCTGTTGTACGCGAGGAACCGTGGGGGATTTATTACAAACCCGATTTTCATTTTGGCGGCGTTCAGGGCGGCGCAATGCCATATGAGGTTATGACGCCAGCTGATGAGGTGGCAATTGATCCTTATGGGCCTGAGTCACCTGAATTTATTGTCGGTGACGATTTTGCCCATATGTGGTGTTCGGCGCTGTCGCATTGTCAGGAACGGTTTTCAGGGCAGATAGGCAAATTCAAGAAAGAACCCTCGGGCGGACTGGGTTGTTTCACACCGGACAGTTTCCCGATATTCGATACATTCTGCCAGAATGTACACATTATTGCTGACAGTAACCACGGTTACAAAATGATTGGCGTAGGCCACCTGGTTGCCGATGAAATACTTGGGGGAAAACAAACCCTGCTGGAGCCGTTCCGGTTTGATCGTTATGCCAAAGGTGCTTTGCACCCGGTCAGCAGCAGTCCCTATCCCTGGAGTTAAACCCTTAAACAGGAATAAGAAATTTTGGAGCCAAATACAAATTTTGCTTCCAGTTTGAAGGCGCAACCTTTCTGAATACCGTAGGAATATTCATCAGAATTGCTCAAAGCGATGATGATTATGCTTTCCAGCCGAGGAGATTTGCGAAGAATCCCGGCAGTGGTTACCCAATTTGCATACCAAAATTCCGACATTGGTATGAATATGGTGCATATTGGTATTTTTTTTGGATTGATTTGTTTGGGAATATGAATGATACTCTTTGTCAGAATTGCAGCCGATCGCAGTTCAACGACTGATTAAGAGACGTAACCCCAGGGAGGAAAAATATGTTTTCAAAAACGATCAAACTAGCGACAGCCGGAGCTTTCTCCGTGTTACTAGCCTCTGCTTCCATTACAGCCCAGGCCGCGGATTCAAGCAAACCAATTGTAATTCCGACACACAACTGGTCAAGTCAGGTTGTAATGGCTTATGTAATTGGCGGCATTTTCGAAAGTATCGGTGATACCGTCGAATATGTTCCCGCCGATTCTCAGGCAGTTTACGAAGCCATTCGCAACGGAGATATCACGATATCCCACGAAGTCTGGCAATCCACCTTCGGTAAATCATTCTATAATGCAATGGAAAAGGGCGGTATAATCGATGCCGGTACGCATGCTGCAAGTACTCTGGAAGAACTGGGGGTTCCTCATTATGTCGTTGAGAATAATTTGTGCCCAGGTCTCCCAAATTGGGAAGCCTTGAAAGATTGTGCCGCCGTATTTGCCACAGCAGATTCTGGCGGAAAGGGCCGTATACTGGAGGGACCTCAAAGCTGGCATGGCGATCTGATGCCTACCCGTATCAAAGCGCTGGGATTAGGCGACAAATATGTCGTCAAATTCGCAGGCTCTGCTGATGCGATCTGGGCTGAACTTGCTTCTGCCAAGAAGGAAGGCCGTGGCATCATTACTTTCAACTGGTCGCCTAACTTCACCGATGCAGATGGCTTCGACTTTATCGAGTTCCCGCCATATAAAGACGGTTGCAGAACCGCAGATGGTGGTGATGGAAGTTGCGGTTCACCAAAGGGTTGGCTCAAAAAAGCTGCCAATTACAAATTTCCGAAGACACATCCAGCAGCTTACAAGACTTTTAGCAAACTCTCTTTTACAACGACACAAGTTGGTCAAATGGCCGCGCTGGTTGACATTGATAAATTGAGCCACCAGGAAGCTGCCAAAAAGTGGTTGGCCGACAATGAGGATGTCTGGAAGCCTTTCACAGAATAGCGATTAGATGGCGATACTCCCGTGTTTCAAGAAAGCGAGTATTCCAGAATTGCCAGCCCCTCCCTTGGTCAATTGTAGCCGGGGGAGGGGTTGGCGTTTTTCCTGACACTTTCCAGTTCAACTATTTGTTCTGCGAGTTTATTGGGAAAATAGTACTATTTTGAATTGTGAAATCGGATGTCATCGTATTTGCGGTGTATGAATTTCAGGACATACTAATTTTTGAGGAAGGGGTTGGTAGCTTCCTTATTTTGCATTTGAAGCGTAAGCTGCAGCATTGCGACAAGGTGACCGCGAGTAGTTAGCAGTATTTGCTCTTAATATGATGCTTCGACGATGTTGTAGATGCTTGCAGGCGTCGCTTATGAAGTGTGTTTCTGCTAAGCTGAGGGCTTAAGACAGAGCTTGGAGAAGAACGCAAGGAATAAAAAGAAAGATGACAAATAATCCAACCAAAAATGATGAGCCTTCTGTCATCAAGTGTGATTCAGTCTACAAGATTTTTGGCGATAAAGCAGAAAAAATGGTGCGGGAATCAAATGGTGCCATTGATGTTGAGGCGTTTCAAAACGCTGGTTGTATCTTTGGGGTAAACAATGCTTCCTTTGAAGTTCACAAGGGTGAAATGCTGGTTGTTATGGGATTATCGGGGTCCGGAAAATCGACCCTGCTTCGTTGTATCTCGCGGCTGACTGATACAACGTCTGGAAGAATATACATTGATGGCGAAGATTTACTCGCCATGAAAAGCAGGGAACTGATAGAATTACGCCGTAATAAAATGGGTATGGTATTTCAGAGCTTTGCATTACTGCCTCACAAAACCGTACTGGAAAACATTGCTTTTCCTCTGCAAGTGAAAGGCATAAGCACACAAGACAGTATAAAAAGAGCAGCAGCCATGGTCGACCTGGTTAGCCTTTCCGGGCGAGAAAACTATTTTCCCAGGCAATTATCTGGCGGTCAACAACAGCGCGTTGGTATTGCAAGGTCTTTGGCGGTAGAGCCAGACATCTGGTTCCTGGATGAGCCATTTTCGGCGCTTGATCCGCTGATCAGAAAAGAAATGCAGGATGAATTCTTGCGACTTCAAGGAATGCTTCACAAGACTATCCTTTTTGTCACACACGACTTTGATGAGGCCCTGCGCCTGGCTGACAGAATAGCTATTATGAAAGATGGAATAATTGAGCAGATTGACACCCCAGCCAATATCGTTCTCAATCCCTCAACCGAATATGTCGCCAAGTTCACCAATGAAGTGCCTCGTGAAAAAGTTCTCAAATGCGAGAGCATCATGGAAAAAGTGGAGAATCCCAACAAGTTAAGCAAGTTGGAGGTCTCCAAAGATGCAATTATTGAGACCGTAGCAGAAGGCGTGTTGAATGCACGCAGGCCAGTTGCTGTTCTTGATGACAAAGGCAACATGGTTGGCGTTCTCAACAAAAAGACGATTATTCATATTCTGTTTGGCAAGGATGAGAATTCGCCGGCGCAGACCAGTTGAATGACCGGAGACGGAACATGATTCAATCGATCAGGCACTCAAAGCCACTGCAGTTCGCCATATTGATAGCTGGATTTTTCGTTCTGTGTTTTTTTGTTACACCTTCGGAAAACAATTTCTTGTGGCGGTTACCGGCATTAATAGCGGGTTTGCCGGCGATAATAAATAATTCCGTAGAATTTCTGATGTTCGATTGGTTCCCGATCGAAACATATAATGTAGAAATCGAAGATTATGAAGAAACTGCATTATTGCAGAAAATTACAAGGTCCATCTCGGGGTTAATACTTTTCTGTATTGAATTTATTCGTGAAATTCTATTAGGCGGCGTAAAAACCATTGTCGCATTTACGAGTTGGGATTACGTACGCGATAATAGCTGGGCTTATTGGCCCGCTCTCCCCTGGACTGTGGTCGCCGGTATTGCAATTGCTTTGGGATATGCTCTCAGTGGGAGATGGCTTGCTGTATTTGTAGGTTTGGCGACGATATATATTGCAGTTTTTGGTCAATGGGAACCTGCCATGGAAACGCTCTCATTCGTTTTGATCGCCGCACCACTTTCTGTTTTGCTAGGCCTTGCCATGGGAGTGTGGGCATATAAGAGCCAATCAGTGGAAGCCGCACTGATGCCGTTACTTAATGTTGCTCAGACCATGCCGCATTTTTCCTATTTGGTACCAGTGACTGTGCTTTTTGGAGTAGGAGATCATGCGGGCGCAATAGCAACTGTAATCTTTGCCACCCCACCAATGATTCGCCTGACATTGCTGGGCCTTAAAGCGGTATCGCCTGAAGTGATCGAAGCGGGCTTGATGAACGGTTGCAACAAAGTGCAACTGATGTTCAGGGTTTTGATTCCGACTGCCAGACACAGTATTCTTGTGGGAGTGAACCAGGTGATCATGCAATGCCTGGCAATGGCAGTAATTGCTTCATTCATCGGGGCTAAGGGCCTGGGTTTCAATCTGTTGCTAGCGCTTAATCAGCTGAGAATTGGCCAGGCTCTTGAATTGGGTATCTGTATCGTGCTGATTGCCGTGGTCCTGGACAAGCTGTCCCTGGGTTGGGCAAACAAGCAGATAGACTATTTTGCAAATCTTGGTTTTGTTGAGCGTCACAAATATGGTTTCATATTTATTGGTATATTGCTGGTCGGAATTGCATTGGCTTATTTGGGAACTTTTATCTTTGAAGGTGGTATTAACTATTTTTATCTCATTCCTCACAACAAGGGATTTACCACAGAAAACTTCTGGCAGTCTGGCGTGGATTGGATGGTCGATAACTGGTACCAGGGCCTGCAGACCTTCAACAAACTACTGATAATAGATGTACTGCTACCGATGAAAAACGCTTATCTGAGCATGCCGGTATCAGCAACATTTCTATTGGCAATGGGTGTTGGGTATATAATAGGCGGCATCAGATCGGCTCTCATCGTTGGTGGGTTCCTGCTATTTATTGCACTTACAGAATGGTGGGACCGGGCCTTGATAACCGCTTACATGGCTACCTTCGCAGTCATTGTGTCGGTTGTTATTGGCTCAATCGTCGGTATCTTGTGTGCTCAAAACACACTCGCTACCAAAACCGTTTTGCTGGTTTGCGATACCCTTCAAACCTTTCCTTCATTTATTTATTTGATTCCGGTAATTATGCTGTTTGGTGTAACCGACACATCAGTTCTGATCGCAGTAATAACCTATGCCACTATTCCAGCTACCCGATACACCGTAGAAGGTCTTCGCAATGTACCTGTATCTTTGCAGGACGCAGGTTCAATGTCAGGTGTCAATCGCATTCAAAGACTGGTCAAAATAGAGTTGCCATTGGCCGTTCCCCACATAATGCTGGGAATTAATCAAACCGTGGTTTTTGCTCTATTTATGATAATTATTGGTGCGATGATTGGCACCGACGATTTGGGGCAATATATTCTGAAGGCGTTGTCAGATAAAAATGGCATAGGTAACGGATTGATGCTTGGCCTTTGTGTTGCATTTATTGGCCTGGCCGTCGACCATCTGATCCAAACCTGGGCCAAAGAAAGAAGAGCTGCTTTAGGGCTGGCCTGACAGAGTGGGTTTGTCAGACTGAAGCAAATTGTGCAATTATCAAGGCTCAAGAAAAACGGCTATCAGTCCAAGATGAAAACAGAATAATCAAGAAGGGGGCTAGCTGCGGGGTTTTTTCTTCTCTGGATCGTAGTGAGGAAAACGTACGATTTGTGCTGGCAGGCGTTTCATGTGGCCGTCCAGTTTACCAATTTCAACTTTCGTGCCTATCTCTGCATGGGCCACATCCACCCGCGCCAGCGCAATGTTCTTTTTTAGTATCGGAGAGCGCATGGAGCTGGTGACCAACCCGATTTGAGCCCTGCCAATGTGGATACAGTCGCCATTTGCGACGGTAACCTGGCTGTCGATTTCCAGCCCGACAAGTTTTTTCTGAGGATGGTTTTTGCGCTCAATTAGTGCCTCACGGCCGATGAAGTCGTCTTCTTTGGTTTTCAGGGCAACCGTAAACCCGATTCCGGCTTCAAACGGATCAGTCGTATCGTCAAATTCATAGTCCTTGAATATCAACCCGGCTTCTGTACGAACAAGGTCGAGAGCCTCGAGCCCCAGGGGCGTCAACCCGTATTTCTGCCCAGCATCCCAGACCGCTTCAAATACAGCCACGGCATCCTTTGGATGGCAGAACAGTTCATATCCCAATTCGCCTGAATATCCGGTTCGTGAGACCACTATCGGGACTCCATGGAAGTTACCAATTCTGCCTGAGGCAAACCGAAACCATTGCAACTCGTCGATTGCGGTTTGTGCCGGTGGTGTCCAGACAATCTCCTTTAGAACATCACGACTTTTTGGCCCCTGAACCGCAATGTTGTGCAATTGATCTGTTGAGGAGCGAACCCATGTTTTCAATCCAAGCTTTTCGGCTTGCTCACGCATCCAGATGCCGGAAATATCGGAACCTCCAACCCAACGGAAATTGTCCTCTGCAATACGAAAAACAGTTCCATCATCAACCATTCCGCCATGTTCATAACACATGGCGGTGTAGACGACCTGGCCGGGTGAGAGTTTGCGAATGTTCCTTGTCATGCAATATTGCAGCAAGGTTTCGGAATCGGGACCGGTGATCTCGAATTTGCGCAATGGAGACAAATCCATCACAACCGCCCGTTCCCGGCATGCCCAATATTCTTCGATTGGCCCCGTATTGTTAAACCGATTAGGCAACCAATAGCCGTTATACTCGCTAAAATCCCGTGTGAGTTCTGCAAAACAGGAATGGAATGCCGTTTCCTTGGTCAGGACCGCGCTTGATTCTGGGGTCATGCGAAATGCCGTTGCTTTCTTGAAGGTTTCATTTGCCGCGTAAACGCGAACGTGGATGTCGGTTGGGTTCCAGCCATTGGCTGCATCTATGTCACACGGGCAGGCGGAGGCGACGCAAACCAGATCTGTTAACGCCCGCATCAGTACATAGTCGCCCGGTCGTGACCAGGGTTCATCAAAATAGATCTGATTCTGACCATCGATATTCGTATTATAGAAAAAATTGATTGCTTCCCACCCGGCGCGCTGGCCGATACCAAAAGAGCTCAATGCACCATTGAAATTATCGGTACAATTTACATGTCCAGGATAGCCCATATCATCATAATATCGCGAATTGCAGGCTGTCATAAACACGTCATGGCGACCACAGGTATCCTGTATAACCTCCACCAGCGCATCCATCTCAAGGTCGAATGATTTCGAGGGCAGGCCGGGAATAGGGTTTGCCAGGCCAAGTAGTGATCGCGTAATTGTGGCGTCCAGAGGCAGTTCGCGACCGTTGTCAAGTTTGCGCCTGGAAAAGACCTGAAAATCGGAACACTGGCGGCCCTCCACATCAATGATTTGAATGTATTCTCCCGCTTTCACGCAAAAACTTTCAGCGCTTGCAGTTGCAACGCGTAAATCCTGAACGGGTTCAGCAAGCGGTTCCGGTAATCTGGTCCTTGCAGTTTTTACAATTGATGATCTGTGGATTAACAATTCGATTGGAGTTGATGTATTTTGAAGTTCTGGATCCATTGGATTATCAGGAACCGCCACAACAAGGATACCATCCCGTTGAACCGTTATTTTGACTTGATCGCCAGCCGGAGAGTTGTCACTGAATATCCTGAGGGCTCGTGCCTTGCCGATATCGATGCCACGCCGCTCCAATGCCATTCGGGTTCTTCTGGAATCTTCACTTTGACCCTGAATAATAGTCTTGAATCCAATTGCATCGATATCTGGATTCGCATCCAGAACTTGTGTGCCGAATCCCAGGTCGCGGCCAATCGCCAATATCTCGCAGGGCTGGCGACCCTCTTTGTCCACGAATTCCAGTTTATCCCCGGTTTCAATATCAACAGCCAGTGAACCACCCCCCTCAACAGTATAGCGCTCAGTTCCCACGGGAAGCGCCAACGGCCCGGGGCGCCCGACAAGCGACGGGGAGGGAGGTTGCAGGAATAACTTGAATTCACCGGAATGAGTGTTCATGAATTCTGCCTGGTGTGATTGTTCGGACTGTTTCTATTCTAAACATCTGAGAAACCGAAAATCAACCATTGGTTTGAAAATGGTATACAATTGGTATGAATGACTATGGATTTGGATATTTTATTTGCAGTCGCAAATCAAAACTCTATTTCATGAACAACGCAAATTTTACTCTGACACAAGACAACCTGCAGTGTGTTTACTTTCACTTCTGATGCTTTCGCGGAACTTTGAGGGTTATTTCGTTAGTCCTGCTGAATTCACCACGAGGCAAAAAGGGGGTAGTCGTACCCTGTTATCCATCCAACATAATTTTGCACGAAGCTTTCATATGCACCCAGTTGCTCATCAAATTGCCGCTTTTTTGGGGAACTAGTACGCGATATTCAGCGTTAAACGGCTGAAGCATTTCATATTTCTTGGTGAGTGTTGCCACGGACATACCATGATTGCCCTTCTTGGACTGCAAAGTAAACGGACCGCTGACATTGCCACCTTTTTTTGCAATCATATAGCTGACTGGCCCGGGCTTGTTAGTAATTATCCAAATTGACATGGTTGCCTTGGCGGGACAGGTGTTGGTGATGGGGTTGAGAATGCCCGCCTGCACATTGGTTGCTTTCAGGGGTAAATTACCCGGAGCAACTAATTTGCCTGCTGTTGCAGGAACCGTGGATGTTGCTAATATCGCAAGCAAAGCAATCGAAGTGAGTTTATTTGCCATGGTAGTTCTCCAATGTTGGCACCCCAAATATAAATCAGTGGAAGTTAAATCGGGTTCATTTGCGATTGTTTCAATGGTTGCAGTTTTGCCATGTGCAATTGAGCACAGTCTCAATCTCAGTTTTTGTGCATTCAAGCCAGCCATTAATATGGATCACAAACTTCCAGTTTCATTACTGCAATTTAATTATCCAAAACACTGCGACCGGTATACCAAAAGGCACGACAAATTACCTGGGAGTGGATATTCATGGCTGATGCACCCGGAACAAATGGTTATACCCGTGCCTCAATACTAATTCACTGGCTCGCGGCCGCCTTGATTGTAATCCTGTTCTTAACCCACGAGGGAGACAGGGGAGGGATTGCGAATGTCATCCACGTCAGCGGCGGCGCAGTGGCGGGAGTTTTTTTATTGTGGCGGGTCTGGTACCGTGTCACCTGTGGCCTGCCCGAGAAATCAGATCAGGCTCCAATATTCAACCTCGCTTCCGGCATCGTGATCTGGGGATTCCTCGTTTCAATTGTTGTGGTCATCGCTACCGGCTATCTGTTGCCCTGGTCACGTGGTCTGCCATTGGAAATATTTTCCATCATTTCCATTCCATCGCCAATGGCCTTCAATCATGAATTTCACGAAATTATCGAGGAAATTCATGAGATTTCCGGGCAAGTGTTCGTGCCTCTGCTGGCACTTCATATACTTGGCGCTTTAAAGCATGCATTTATCGACAGGGATGGTATCACAAAACGAATGTTCGATCCGGTGGATTCAGGACGCTAGCCCGAAAGATTCACGCTTTCTGGACAGCGTTATGGTTTTCTTGTGGTCATAAGGACCACGGCGAAAACCATGCCTCGCCAGCAAACGTGACTAACCAGTTAAATGCTTCCGTGTAAACCAGAAGGGGTCTAGTCACCTGGAACTGAAGTACATAGCATATCGGATTTCCATAAATCCACCTGTGGACTGCGCCAACATCACTTAACGATGGGTTCCTGGTTGAGAGCGGGTACTCGCCGGGCGTGCGCAATTAGTATTTCACCATCTTCGTTGAGTGTGACGGTTCGTGCGGAGCTGATAAATACCCGGCGGCCAAGCATTTCCTCGATCCGTTTTACCTGCTTGGAAATCGGAGTAAAGGACTTGCTCTGCCGACAAATGTCATCTTGCAGGTTGATTTTCGATCGGATTTATTGCCGTTAGTGATTGTTGGATAGCCTTGCCCAAACATTGGTTTTTCCTATTCCGGGATCATGCTATTTCTGATAAAATTTGATGTAACTACACAATATTCCATTATATTTCCATTGTCATAAATATCAGATACATACAACAAAATCGCAATATTGCCACAATAAATGCTATAGTTCATGCATCCGTTAGGTGGGGGATGTGTATGGAGTTAGGTATATGCGGAAAGATTCCCAATCATTTGGATTGCCGATTTTTGAGAAATCTCTTGAAATAACTACCCGGCAGAATGTAAATGCCGACAATAACAATCCTTCGGCTTATCCAGACAAACGGTCAGATTCAAAAAATG
>JAAEMP010000390.1 GCA_024225445.1 Hyphomicrobiales bacterium
ATCAGTGTCCGGACCCGGGGTGGTGGCCGGATCGTCATCGTCATCGGTGTTGGCGTCCTCCTCACAGTCCCACAACCCATCCGAATCAGAATCAACCGCACAATGATCAACAGGCACCGCCAGATCGAGGACGTATACGGCTCCGTGTCTGACGCCGCCATCATTGTCGGCGACGGCGCCGACCGCGATATCGACGGTCCCGTCACCGTCGAGGTCACCAACACCGGCCACCGAGTAACCGAACCAGTCGGAGTTGCCGAGGGGGCATGTGAGCCCGCCGGTTGTGGAGGAGATCTTCTGTTCGACCTTGACTGTGCCATCAGCGTTCAGAAACAGCACATACACCGCGCCCCGATTGCCGCCGCCGTCATCGTCCATGTCGGCGCCGACCGCGATATCGACTATCCCGTCACCATCGAGGTCACCAACACCGGCCACCGAGTAACCGAACCAGTCGGTGTTGCCGAGGGGGCCTGTGAGCCCGCCGGCGGTGGAGGAGGTCTTCTGCTCAGCCTTGACGGTTCCATCAGCGTTCAAGAACAACACATACACGGCACCCCGATTGATGCCGCCGTCATCATCAGCGGAGGCGCCAACCGCGATATCGACGATCCCGTCACCATCCAAGTCGCCAACCCCAGCCACCGACCACCCGAAGTAGTCGGAGTTGTCGAGGGGGCCTGTGAGCCCGCCGGTGGTCGATGAGATCTTCTGCTCGGCTTTCACGGTGCCGTCCGCATTGAGGAACAACACATACACAGCGCCACGATCAGTGCCGCCATCATCATCACGCCATGCGC
>JAAEMP010000391.1 GCA_024225445.1 Hyphomicrobiales bacterium
AGAGGTGGTTCCCAAAATTCGGACAGTGTCTTAAGGTGGGAAGCCCAACACTGACGAAGGAGAAACACCCATGAGCAAAACCAAGCGGAAGCGGTATGCAGCAGAGTTTAAGGCCATGGTTGCCCTTGAAGCAATCAAGGGCGAACAAACACTGGCAGAACTGGCAGCAAAATACAGCCTCCATCCCAACATGATTACCAACTGGAAGCGGCAAGCCATCGACAACATGGCTGAAGGTTTTTCCAGTAAAGCAGATTGCTCCAAAGAGCTTGACGAAGCCCAACTCAAGGACTTACACGCCAAGATCGGGCAATTAACGATCGAGCGCGATTTTTTGGCCAAAGCCTTCGGTCGCTGAGCCACATCCGAAGGAAGAGCCTGGTCGAATCAGATCAGGCACATGGCTTGAGCATTGCTCGACAATGCGAACTACTGTCGATCTGCCGTTCGTCCTATTACTACAAGGCGACCGGCGAGACGTTACTGAACCTGCTCCTCATGCGTCTGATCGACGAGCAGTTTATGGAGACGCCTTACTACGGAGCTCGCCAGATGGCCCGCCATCTGCGCCGCGAAGGTTACTGCGTCAGTCGCAAAAGAATCGGCCGTCTGATGCGCAACATGGGCTTGTCAGCGATCTACCAGAAGCCCAATACGTCGAAGCCGCACCCAGAACACAAGATCTATCCGTACCTGCTGCGTGGCATGATCATTAACAAGCCGAATCAGGTCTGGTGCACTGACATCACCTACATCCCGATGCGGCGCGGGTTCCTTTACCTGGTCGCCATCATGGACTGGGCCAGTCGCAAGGTTTTATCCTGGCGGCTCTCGAACACACTGGATGCTGACTTCTGCGTTGAGGCACTAGAAGAAGCCATCGAACGTTATGGAACCCCCGAGATCTTCAATACAGATCAGGGAAGTCAGTTTACCAGCTATGCATTTACCAACGTTCTTAAGGATGCTAGTATTCGCATCTCAATGGACGGCAAGGGCCGCTGGATGGACAATGTCATGATCGAGCGACTCTGGCGATCACTGAAATACGAATGCATTTATCTCAATGCTTTCGAAACCGGCAGTGAAGCTCGGCAAGGAATTAGTCGCTGGATCAAACGGTACAACGAACAACGACCTCATTCCAAACTGGACGACAAAACACCGAATGAGGCATATTGGCAAAAACCCCGGCCCGGCTACGCCGGTCCTTCTATAAAATTGGCGGCATAACCATGATGGCTATCCACCTTATTTTGCCGTCAACCTGTCCGAACAATCGGGGCCACCTCTA
>JAAEMP010000392.1 GCA_024225445.1 Hyphomicrobiales bacterium
CCTCACTCAAACTCCATGATTATATCATCAACCGCCAGGCTATCACCGGCTTTTGCATTGATTTTACTGACAACAGCCTTTTTCTCGGCGCGTAAGATATTTTCCATTTTCATCGCTTCCACGGTGGCCAGGGCCTGACCTTCCTGGACTTCGTCACCCTCTTTTACGGCAATCGAAATCACCAGCCCCGGCATTGGGCACAATAGCAGATTGGATGTATCGGGCGGGATTTTCTCAGGCATCAGGGCAGCCAGCTCTGCGGCTCGTTTGGTAAATATACTCACCTTGATATCGGCGCCGCGATAGCGCACCTGGAAACCGGCATCATTGGGCTGGATCTTGATTGCTATTGCCTGACCATCGACGATGGCGCGGACCAGAGACTGTCCCGGCCGCCAGCTGGTTTGGGTATCCAGTTTGCTGCCATCGGCAAATTCGACCTCAGCTCCCTCATTGCGGGTTCTGAGTTTCACCGGAAATTGTTCACCACCAATCTGTACCACCCACTCTTTGCCGATTTTATGCTTGCGATTGGCCAGCACGCCGGAAATGCGGGTTCCACGCAGTTTTGAAATCATGTTCAGGACTGAGGCCACGGCCGCAATTTTCAAAATATCCTCTTTGGGATGTTCGACGCCGAAAAATCCGTCGGGATATTCCTCTTCAATGAATGCGGTTGTTATATTGCCGGAACGAAAACGCACATGGCCCATAACCGCTGACAGGAATGGCAGATTGTGGCCAATCCCCTCCAGTTCAAACTTGTCCAGGGCCTGTTCCATGGCTTCGATGGCTGATGCCCGGTCTTTGCCCCAGGTGCACAGTTTGGCAATCATCGGGTCATAAAACATGGAGATTTCTCCACCCTCATATACGCCAGTATCATTTCGTACAATGGTTCCATCCCATCGCTCACCCTCATTGGGAGGCTGGTAACGCGATAACCGGCCAATCGAGGGCAGGAAATTGCGGTAGGGGTCTTCAGCATAAAGGCGTGACTCCATCGCCCAGCCATCGAGCTTAATATCGTCTTGCTGGAATTTCAGTTTCTCGCCACTGGCGACACGGATCATCTGCTCGACCAGATCGATACCGGTAATCAGCTCTGTAACCGGATGCTCGACCTGCAGTCTGGTGTTCATTTCCAGGAAGTAGAAATTGCGATCACCATCAACGATGAATTCGACAGTACCGGCCGAACAATAATCAACTGCTTTGGAGAGCGCTACAGCCTGTTCCCCCATGGCCTTGCGGGTTGCCTCATCAAGAAAGGGTGAGGGGGCTTCTTCAATAACCTTTTGATTGCGCCGCTGGATGGAGCACTCACGTTCACCCAGATAAACGACATTGCCGTGCTTGTCGCCCAGTACCTGTATTTCGATATGGCGTGGCTGGGTGACAAATTTTTCGATAAAAATGCGATCATCGCCAAATGACGCGGCTGCCTCATTTTTCGAAGACTGAAAACCCTCCCGCGCATCTTCATCATTCCAGGCAATGCGCATGCCCTTGCCGCCGCCGCCGGCCGAGGCCTTGATCATTACCGGGTAACCAATTTCACCGGATATCTTGATGGCTTCATCGGCATTCTCAATCAGACTCATATGTCCGGGAACAGTAGATACGCCAGCATCGATGGCCAATTTCTTGGAGGTGATCTTGTCCCCCATTGACTGGATGGCACCGGTGGGTGGTCCGATAAAGGCAACCCCGATTTTGTCGAGAGCCTCTGCAAATTCCGCGCGTTCAGATAAAAAACCATAGCCGGGATGAACCGCCTGGGCGCCGGATTGTTTTACCGCAGCCAATATCTTGTCGATTACGATATAGGATTCTGCGGCTGCTGGCGGGCCAATATGAATGGCTTCATCAGCCATCTTTACATGTAATGCGTCCCGGTCTGCATCGGAATAAACGGCAACGGTTTTGATGCCCATATTGTGGGCGGTCTTGATGACGCGGCAGGCGATTTCACCGCGATTGGCTATCAGTATTTTTTTGAACATTGATGTTTCTTACAGTTCCGGTTGGTTTATTCCACTCGCCGGATTCTGGCGGTGAATGGTGAATAGAAAGGTAGCTGGACGACAAATTGTATTACTGTCCGGGATTGTCAAACTTCAAAAATCTCCTCAAAAGCCTGCGGAAAATTCCGCCTGGCCTGTTGTTCATTGATTACCAGCATAGCTTCATAACTGGCAGGATCAAAATCCTCTCCGGCCGGTATTATCTCCTGACCAAACAACCATGACAGCCTGCCTGCATCCAGGTTGCCGCGTTCAAACGGTTGTGCACCAAAATGATGCCAGATGGCATGCAGAAATGCCGCATCTGCCTTGCGATCGGTTGAACTTCGATCTGCAACCCGCTTGCGGATCTTTATCGGTGTCACGCCCCTGGGATTGGCGCGTCGAATGGTGAATTGAAATCCGGTGCCATGCAGGCCAGAGGGGAAACCTCGATGTTTGGTCATGGGCGGGAGTTTTGGCATTGGAAGTTCACCGAATCTCATTGCAAATGTTATAATGGTATATTGTCGTGTTTTTTCCAGGGGTTTTCCAGTTGCTTGCTGGCCAACGATGCCAAAGCGCGGGCAATTCTTTTGCGGCTTGAATGGGGCATGATAACATCATCGATATAGCCGCGTTCGGCAGCAACAAACGGATTTTGGAAACGGTTTTCATAATTATCGATACGGGCAGCGATTTTCTCGGGATCATCCAGTTCCGAGCGATATAAAATCTCGATTGCACCTTTTGCGCCCATCACGGCAATTTCCGCGGTTGGCCAGGCATAGTTGATATCGCCACGAAGGTGTTTTGGGGCCATCACGTCGTAGGCGCCGCCATAAGCCTTGCGGGTAATCAATGTTACCTTGGGTACTGTTGCCTCACCATAGGCGAACAACAGTTTTGCCCCGTGTTTGATAACACCGCCATATTCCTGGGAAGTGCCCGGAAGAAATCCAGGTACGTCGACCAGGGTCAGAATGGGAATATTGAAACAGTCGCAAAAACGGACAAAACGGGCTGCCTTGCGTGAGGCATTGATATCGAGAACGCCGGCCAGTACCAGGGGTTGATTGGCTACCACACCAACAGTGGATCCTTCAATGCGTATGAAGCCGGTCAGAATGTTCCTGGCATGGGCCTCCTGCAATTCGAAAAAATCTCCTTCATCGGCAATTTTCCTGACTACTTCGCTCATATCATAGGGTTTATTAGGGTTGTCAGGAATGATCGTATCAAGCGAATTGTCAACTTCGTTCGGATCACTGAAAAATGGTCTGTGTGGTGGTTTTTCGCGGTTGTTCAGCGGCAGGAAGTCAAAGAACCGCCTGAGGGCAGAAAGCGCCTCGACGTCATTTTCAAATGCGCCATCGGCAACGGAGGATTTAACCGTATGGGTTAGCGCGCCTCCCAGCTCTTCAGCTGTGACGATTTCATTGGTAACGGTTTTGACAACATCGGGTCCGGTGACAAACATATAGGATGAATCACGGACCATGAAAATAAAATCGGTGATCGCTGGGGAATAAACCGCACCACCCGCGCAGGGTCCCATGATCATGGAAATCTGCGGGACAACGCCGGATGCGAGAATGTTTTGCTGGAAGACATCGGCATAGCCCCCCAGGGATGCTACACCTTCCTGAATCCGGGCACCGCCGGAGTCATTGATACCGATAACCGGCGCACCGTTCTTCATGGCCATTTCCATGATTTTACAGATTTTCTCGGCATGGGTCTCGGATAAAGATCCTCCGAAGACGGTAAAATCCTGGGAATAGACGTAAATCATGCGGCCATTGATAGTGCCCCAGCCGGTGACAACCCCATCACCTGCCATCTTGATTTTGTCCATGTCAAATTCGCTGCAGCGATGGGTGACGAACATGTCGTATTCTTCAAAACTGTCGACATCAAGCAGCAATTCAATACGTTCACGGGCAGTCAGCTTGCCCTTTGCATGCTGGACATCAATACGTTTTTGTCCACCTCCCTGACTGGCCTGGGTGCGGCGTGCTTCCAGTTCGCTTAAAATATCCTGCATTTATTCTTCTCCCAAAGCGAATTCACATATTTGCTGGCTATATATTGACCCTAGTCCTCTCAGGCAAGTTCGATGGCTATTGCAGTGCCTTCACCGCCACCTATGCATATTCCCGCCATGCCTTTTTTCAAGCCTCTGGATTCCAGAGCGTTGAGAAGCGTGACAATGATGCGTGCGCCTGATGCACCAATGGGGTGTCCAACTGCACAGGCACCACCATGAACATTGACTTTATCGCGGTCAATGCCAATTTCCACCTGTGCAGCCATCGGCACTACGGCAAAAGCTTCATTGATTTCCCACAAATCCACATCATCCTTGGTCCAGTCAATTGATTTCAGCAATTTGTTAATGGCTGGAACCGGCGCTGTGGTGAACCAGTTGGGAGCCTGAGCGTGAGAGGCATGGCCCAGAATGCGGGCCCGAATTTTCAACCCCTGTTGTCTGGCATCGCTTTCGCGCATCAAAACCAGTGCAGCAGCCCCATCCGATATTGATGACGCATTGGCGGCGGTGACGGTGCCGTCCTTCTTGAAGGCGGGACGCAGGTTTGGTATTTTTTCCGGCATCGCTTTTCGCGGGCTTTCATCGCTGACAATTTCCGTCTCGCCCTTGCGCGACTTTATTACGACCGGGGTGATTTCATTGGTCAATGTCCCGTTTTCACGAGCCCTGTTGGCATTTTCGAGAGAGCGCAGGGCAAAATCATCCTGAGCCTGGCGGGTAAACTGGTATTTCTCAGCGCATTCCTCGGCAAATGTTCCCATCAAACGGCCTTTGTCGTAAGCGTCTTCCAGACCGTCGAGAAACATGTGATCAATAACTTCGCCATGTCCCAAACGTGCCCCGCCGCGCATTTTGGGTAAAAGATATGGAGCATTGGTCATGCTCTCCATGCCGCCAGCAATGACAACATCGCCATTGCCAGCGGACAACTGGTCATAGGCCACCATCGTGGTCTTCATGCCGGAACCGCACATTTTGTTCAATGTCGTTGCCGGAACATCTTCGGGCAAACCAGCCTTGAATGCGGCCTGGCGGGCCGGCGCCTGTCCCTGTCCTGCCGGCAGACAGCAACCCATAATAACTTCATCGGCATTTTCAACTTCAATACCGGCATTTTTCATAGCACCGGCGATGGCAGAACCACCCAGATCAGATGCATCAAGTGACGCAAGCTCACCTTGAAAAGCACCCATCGGGGTTCTGGATGCTCCGACAATTACGATTGAGTCACTCATTGATTTTCACCTGTTTAGTCGATTGTGTTGTTGACTATCAGCGGTTTTTGAACTCAGCCTGGCGTTTGGCGGCAAATGCCTCCATGCCTTCTTTCTGGTCTTCGGTGGCAAACAGGGAATAAAATACCCGCCGTTCATATTGAATTCCTTCCGCCAGACTTGCTTCAAATGCCCGATTAACCGCTTCCTTTGCCAGCATCGCTGAGGGTGAGGAATAGTCGGCGATCTGGCTGGCAACCTTGATGGTTTCATCCAGCAAATTCTCGACAGGGATTACCCTTGAAACCAGTCCTGAACGCTCAGCTTCGTCCGCACTCATCATCCGCCCGGTCAGAATCATATCCATGGCTTTTGACTTGCCCACCGCACGGGTCAGGCGCTGCGTGCCGCCCCAGCCCGGAATGACGCCCAGTTTAATTTCCGGCTGGCCGAATTTCGCTGTATCAGAAGCAAAGATCATGTCGCACATCATGGCAATTTCACAACCGCCACCCAGTGCATAACCGGATACTGCTGCAATCATCGGGGTCCTGGTTGCGGCAAATTTCTGCCACTCGGACTGTTTATCAGCGATGAACATATCCATGTAGGATTTATCCTGCATTTCCTTGATATCGGCGCCAGCGACAAATGCCTTTTCATTGCCGCACAATACAATGCAGCCGATATTTTCATCACTGTCAAATTGTTCGACTTGCGTGATTAGCTGATTCATCACTTCCAGATTAACCGCATTTAGTGCCTGTGGCCGGTTAAATGTTATCAGGCCAACTTTGCCGCGAATTTCGCTTAAAACTGCATCACTCATCAGGTATCTCTCTTCATGGATTTAAGGGTGTTGATCGCACCGGAAAAATCAGTATTACCAAACCCGTCATCAACAAATTGCTGATAAAACTGTGTTGCTTTGCGACCCATTGGTGTTGCCGCTCCTGTCTCTTCCGCAGCTTGCTGGGAAAGCTTCAGATCCTTCAACATCAATGTACCGGCAAAGCCGGGCTTGTAATCATTGTCAGCCGGGCTTTGGGGACCAACACCGGGCACCGGGCAATAGGTATTGACCGACCAGCAGAAACCGGAAGAGGTTGAGATAACGTCAAACAGAGCTTTCTGGTCCAGACCAAGTTTTTCAGCCAGGGCAAAAGCTTCCCCGGCACCAATCATTGAGATGCCAAGCAGCATATTGTTGCAGATTTTTGCGGATTGACCAGCACCACCATCGCCACAATGAACCACCTTGCCACCCATAATATCAAGAATGGGCAGCGCTTTGTCATAGGTTTGCTTTTTACCACCGACCATGAAAGTCAAGGTTCCCGCAGTAGCTCCACCAACGCCTCCCGATACCGGTGCATCAAGGCAACCCAGCCCGGCACTGGTGGCCATATCATGGGCCTTTTTTGAGCTTGAAACATCGACAGTGGAGCAATCAATGATAATCGCTCCTTTTGTCGCTGCGGGCAGGATTTCTTCGAATACGGACAGGACAATGGGTCCGTTTGGCAGCATGGTTATGATGAATTCGGCATCGCGAGCAACTTCGCCATTGTTCGGGCAGATATTAATTCCTGCCGCTTTCGCCTCTGCGCATGCGGTCTCCACCCTATCAAAGGCACTCACCTGATGGCCTGCCGCTACAAGATTCCTGGCCATGGGAAGACCCATATTGCCAAGACCGATAAATCCGATTTTACTCACACTTATTCTCCCGGGATAGATTCTGGTTCATGATTTCATCACTAGATTCAATTCATTCTCACCCAATGGCGCCAGCATGGCTGAAACCATCTCATCACTCACGCCTTCAAGGCTTTTGACTTTCCAGTCCGGTTTACGATCCCGGTCAATTATCATTGCACGGATACCATCCAGAATATCACCCTGGGCCATTGATCGCCAGACGAAGCGGTATTCCTGCGCAAGTGCCTGTTCCACTGAACCAAAAGAGCGTGCCGCCAGCAACATTTTCCAGGTGCAGGCAATGGACAAGGGGCTGGATTGACGTATGGCTTTGGCTTGCGCATCGACCCAGTCGCCATTGCTCTCCTCCAGTTTTTTCAATGTGCCCAGTGCACTGTCTTCGGAAAAAAATATTTCAATCAGACTGGCATTTTCCTCCAGCGTACATGAAATTCCCAGGGTAGAGGGAGTTTTTTCAAATTCTGCAATACAATCTGTTTTGCCGGTTGCAATCAACCTGGATTTCAATTCATCCAGATCATCAACATCAACAAGGGTATCAGCAAATCCGGCATGAATTGCATCAGCTGCATTCAATCGCGCACCGGTGATTCCCATGAATTCACCGACATGGCCTGGAGCCTTTGCCAGCAAAAACGAGCCGCCAACATCAGGCACCAGTCCAATGGCGCATTCGGGCATAGCCAGCATTGTGCGCTCGGTTACCAGACGGTGAGAGCCATGGGCCGAAACGCCAACGCCGCCGCCCATGGTGACACCATCCATAAACGCAATATAAGGTTTGCAATAATTGGCAATCAGTGCATTGAGGCGGTATTCATCGGCCCAGAACTGATGCATATATTCCAGATCGCCATTGATGCCGGTGTGATAAAGTTTCTGGATGTCACCGCCTGCACAAAAGGCCCTGGTGCTGTTGGCATCAATCATTACCAGCCGGACATCTTCATTGGCTTGCCATTTAAGCAAAGCGGCATTGATGGCAGTTGCCATTTCATACGTCAGCGCGTTGAATTTGTCAGGCCGGTTTAAGGTAATCCTTCCGACATTTTTCTCAATGCGAATATCGATATCTGGATCGTTGTTGGTCAATTCAACCATTAAAAGTGCTCTAGACCTCCGCCAGCATCTGGCGCGCAATTATCACACGCATGATTTCGTTGGTGCCTTCAAGAATTTGATGAACGCGCAAATCACGGACAATTTTTTCAATGCCGAAATCGCTCAGATATCCATAACCGCCATGCAATTGCAGTGCCTGATTGGCAACGTCAAATGCGGTATCGGTAACAAAACGTTTTGCCATGGCGCAATATTTGGTTTTGTCTGGTGCCTTATTGTCGACTTTCCAGGCCGCATGGCGCAGGAAGACACGGGCGGCAGATAGTTCTGTCTCCATGTCAGCCAGGCGAAACTGCAGTGCCTGGAATTCTGCAATGGGTTTGCCGAAAGCCTTGCGTTCCTTCATATATTGCAGTGTTTTGTCCAACGCACTTTGTGCAGCTCCCAAAGCGCTGGCGGCAATATTCAGACGCCCGCCATCAAGTCCGGCCATAGCGTAAGAAAAGCCTTTGCCTTCTTCACCTATCAGATGATCTGCGGGGACCTTGCAGTCATCAAATTGTACCAGGGATGTCGGTTGTGCCCTCCAGCCCATTTTTTTCTCATTGGCGCCAAATGACAGGCCGTCGCTGGGATTTTCTACCAGAATTGCTGAAACGCCCTTGGGACCATCCTCGCCCGTGCGTGCCATGGTCAGATACAAATCGGAGGCAGCGCCACCCGAAATAAACGACTTTGCCCCATTCAGTTTCCAGCCATTGCCATCAGCGCGTGCCTTGGTCCTCAACGCCGCAGCATCTGAGCCGGAACCGGGTTCGGTCAGGCAATAGGAACATACCAGCTCCATGCCGGTCAGTTTTGGCAGCCATTTTTGTCTTTGTTCTTCGCTGCCAAACTGGTCAATCATCCAGCAACACATATTGTGGATGGAGATGAAGGAGCCGATGGAGGGGCAACCATAGGCGAGTGCCTCAAAAATCAGCGTGGCATCCAGGCGCGATAATGCAGAGCCTCCGACATCTTCTCTTACATAAATACCGGCCATGCCAAGCTGGCCGGCCTGTTTGATAACATCAATGGGGAAATGTCCGGTTTCATCCCATTCGATGGCATTGGGCGCGATGTTGTCGTCTGAAAAGGCACGGGCCATGTCGTAGACGGCCAGCTGTTCCTCATTCAGTGCAAAATCCATTTCAACATCTCCCTGTTGGTCAGCCAATGCCAAGGACCTTTGGTATTAACTCATGGTTGGAATGGAAAATTCTGCTCCCTCTTTCACGCCGGATGGCCAGCGCGAGGTGACGGTTTTGGTTTTTGTGTAGAAACGGACCGAATCGGGGCCATGCTGATTGAGGTCGCCAAAGCCTGATCGCTTCCAGCCGCCAAAAGTGTGATAGGCCAGAGGTACCGGGATGGGAACATTGATACCGACCATGCCGACCTGAACGCGGGAAGCAAAATCGCGGGCGGCATCGCCATCGCGCGTATAAATTGCCACGCCATTGCCATATTCATGCGATGAAGGCATATCAATGGCATCTTCATAATCTCTGGCACGTGCAATGCTGAGCACCGGACCAAAGATTTCTTCCTTGTAAATGGTCATGTCGCGGGTAACATTGTCGAACAGGCAGCCGCCCATATAATAGCCTTTTTCATAGCCCTGCATCTGGAAATCGCGACCATCTACCAATAGGCTGGCACCTTCGTTTACGCCGGTCTGGACATAATTTTTTACGCGGTCGAGTGCCTGCCTGGTTACCAGTGGGCCATAATCAGCATCGGGATCGGTGGACGGGCCGATTTTCAGGCTTTCGACGCGTGGAACGAGTTTTTCAATTAGTTTTTCAGCGGTTGCCTTGCCAACCGGCACAGCTACTGAAATTGCCATGCAGCGTTCACCGGCAGAACCGTATCCGGCTCCAATCAGTGCATCAACAGCCTGGTCCATATCCGCATCGGGCATGATGATCATATGGTTTTTTGCTCCGCCAAAACATTGTACCCGCTTGCCATTGGCTGTGCCGCGCGAATAGATATATTCAGCGATTGGTGTTGAACCGACAAATCCGATTGCCTTGATGTCATCGTTATCCAGGATTGCATCAACAGCTTCCTTGTCACCATTGAGTACATTGAAAATTCCATCGGGAAGCCCGGCTTCCCTGAACAGTTCGGCAAACCGCATCGGCACACCGGGATCGCGTTCGGAAGGTTTCAGAATGAAAGCATTGCCGCAGGCGATTGCCGGGGCAGCTTTCCACAAGGGCACCATGGCCGGAAAATTGAAAGGGGTAATACCGGCAACTACACCCAGAGGCTGGCGCATGGAATACATATCAATGCCCGGACCGGCATCACTGGTATATTCACCTTTCATCAGGTGGGGGATACCGATGGCAAATTCCGCGACTTCCAGACCCCTCTGGATATCACCCTTGGCATCAGGAACAGTTTTTCCGTGTTCGCGGGCCAGCAATTGGGCCAGTTCTTCGTAATCACGGTGTACCAGTTCAATGAATTTCATCATCACCCGCGCCCGTTTTTGCGGGTTGGTTTCAGCCCATGCCGGCTGGGCAGCACTGGCGGCGGCAATGGCATTATCAACTTCTGCCTTGGTAGCAAGACTGACCCTACCCTGGACTTCTCCGGTCATCGGCAGAAAAATATCGGCCTCGCGGCCTGATGTACCTGCAATATTCTTGCCGTTTATATAATGTCCAACTGTTTGCATGATTGCTCCTCTCTGATCTCGTTAATTCATAGATGAGTAAAAATTCATGCACAACCATAGATTTCTCAGTTTTGTTATGAAAATATGCACAATGAAAATGGAATTTCGTTTTGTACCCGGATTGAGGCGATATGAATTGGGATGATTACAGGTTTTTCTGGCGGTTGCCCGTTCCGGTCGCCTGAGTGCTGCGGGCCAGCAACTGAGCGTTGATCATGCGACTGTCGGGCGAAGGGTCAAGGCTCTGGAGGAAAATCTTGAGACAAAACTGTTTGACCGCTCGCCCCAGGGTTACTCGCTGACCGATGCGGGCCATCGATTGATTGGCATAGCGGAATCGATTGAAAGTGGTGCCATCCAGGCCCAGGCGGAACTGGGGGGACAGCACAAAAATATTTCTGGCACTATCAGAATTGGCGTTGCAGAAGGCATTGCCACCTCGGTTCTGGCCAAGATTGCCGGTGAATTATGTCGCCGTCATCCGGAACTTGAAATACAGATTGTTGCCTTGCCACGCAGATTTTTATTGTCAAAACGGGAGGCTGATATTGCCATTGCCGTTTCCCCGCCGACATCTGGACGGCTGAAATTTCGCAAGATTGCCGATTACAAACTGCATATGTACGGAACAAAAAAATATCTGGACAACCATGATGAAATCAGGAGCATTGATGATCTGGTGAAAGTCCGGGGTATCGGTTATGTCCATGATCTGATTTATGACAAGGAGCTTGATTATATTCCACTGGTGTCACCGGATATCAAGCCGCACCTGACCAGTACCTCCTTTCATGTTCAACTGGAGGCAACGTTGAATGATGCGGGTGTATGTATCCTGCATGATTTTATGGCGGCACCCTTCAAACAACTACAAAAGGTTTTGCCCGAACAAATCTCGTTTGCCCGTTCCTTCTGGTTTGTCGTGCATGAGGATTACGCAAATCTTGAGCGCGTGCGGGTGGTGTCAGATGCGATCATCAAATGCTTCCGTGTAAACCAGAAGAGTTCTAGGGTCTGGAACACCTTATCAGACTGGACAGAATGGCTGCTACCTGAGTTGCCCACCTGACGTTCATTTGACAGGCAGGTCAAATGACTGCTCAGAGACGATAGCCGACCTGATGCATTGCGTCGTAATTCGGGTAGTTTACTATCGGGTCGGCGATCGCATGTGAACCTGAACGGTTAATACTGCTTTCTGTGTGATCGGCAATTGCGAGCTGTTTGAGAAAGTTAGTTAGGCCCTTGAATTTCTGACCTGAAACCTGATTAGGATATTGTGGCGTTGGAATTGATAACTGTCCAATAATGTATGCTGCGCAATACTTCTCATAGAGCTAATGGGTGTGCTTGTAACAATTCCATTTCAGCCCATGTCAGGCACGCAACATGGAATCATCAATTCCAGAAACTCTATTAAGTTGGTAAAATCTAGCAAAAGCTGATCTTTCAAAAATATGTAGATCGAAGTTTATTCTAATTTTCAGTATTATTTAATTGCCCCAAATGCTCAATCCAAAAGTCATTGAAGGACGCGAAAAGATCATAGCCTTTTCTTGGATTCGTCTTCAAAACATCTAGTTCATCATAATTGGATATTTCGGTAATTTGTAGGCGTTTTTCATCACTGGCAAACAAACGCATGCCGAGCACATCTTTTAAATACCGCGAGACCTCATGGGATTTGTCAGCGCCATGTTCCTCATAAATGATCAAACAATCACGCTCCAAGATTGTGCCAGCCCCTTTCAGGGCATCGATTTCCGCTCCCTCCACATCAAGTTTCAAAATAACAGGGAGGTTGTCTGCCTGATCATTTAACCAGCTTGACAAATCATCTAGAGCTAACGTGTCCACTTCTTCCAAGTGACCCGCTTGAATGTCCTGATTTATTGAACGCGCTTCATGTTTCGTTCCACCAAGCGTAACTTTTTCTCCGCTTTTTGAAAAGACAGCGTTGTGGCGAAACGTGTATCGGGAACCATTAATTTCTGCATTGCGCGCAGTCATTTGAAAGTTTTGCCGATCAGCTTCCACGGCGATGGTTGGTTTGGATCCGTATTCAGCGCTACTTGTCAAAACTGACATATATCCATAATTCGAACCACAATCGATGAAAACGTATGGAATATTAGAAAAGGCCTTTAAATATGGCTCAATTTCAGGAGCATAGGTTATCTTGTTGTGTAGCAAAACTCCCCAATAGCCGTCTCCATAAGGGTATTCAAAAACACAATCTTTACTGAAAATCACACGTACAGGTCTGCTGCTTCGAAAAATAGAACGAGCAATTCGAGCAATCCAAGAAAATCCCACAAACTCAAACTGTGCAAGAATATTTGCTCCCAAGCGCATCAATTCCAAGCCGATCCGCTCGGAAATTCCGGCACCGCTAATGCGACCAGTTTGAAAATCGTGAATTATCATGAGATACTCCTTAAAACTTGATTTCCCACTCGCCTATACAACTACAGCAAGGTACTTTTACAACACTTAACTATTGGCAAATACTAGAGATATATATAACAATTAGACTTTCTCAGCTTTAGCGCGCGCCATAATGCGTAGCACAAATGTGGCTGCTGATCGGGCGTGAGCGTTTGACTTAATAAATTTCTTTACTCGTCCCATCAAGCTTTTTGAAATGTAGATAAAGTGCCCCTTGAGTGATAGTGGTAAAAAGGCATGGTGCAATGGCAGGCTTTGCGAAGCAAAACGTAACTTGTATGGTTCGTTCCCCCAGCCGAAGTCGAAAATTGGCACTCCTTTGCGGCATGCTTCTTCCATTACATTTAGCAATAGCATAAATCCTGGCGAATATTTTCCTTCTTCTTCAGAAGTGTATGCAGTTTGGTACAAAAACCAGCGCTTCGGTGAACAGATCATATGTATCAATGCAATTGGTTTTCCATCTATAAACATTCCAAATAGGCGAGCCAGAGAACTGCTATCTTGAACGGTAGACTTCATAAAATTATTGAATGGCCCATGAGAAAATATGTTTGCTGATCCGAGTTCTTCAAGTTGCTTTTCCTTCCACTCGCACAATTTTCCAATTGCGTGCTCCTTTGCTTGGCGGGTTTCTATTTCTCCAAACGTCACCTCGCCGATGGATTTAAGCTTCTTGAGTTTTCGTTTTAGGTTTCTTCGACTTGTTCTGCCGATAAATTGAGAGAAATCTTTTTCCCAGTCACCGCTCAGGGTGCAATGATGGGCCTGGTCTGGATCTTCCTGCCAACGCACTTTACCATTCAGAGGTGAAAAACCCCCAAGCAAACTTTTGCGTAAATCGATGTAATCTGCATTTGGGAAAAGTACTCCAACGTGTTCTATAATTTTGTTCACCAGTTGTGGAGATAAATTCTGTGCCAATTCCTGGTGTATCAAAATACCATTGTAGTCGCTTACGTCTTGCGCGATGAACTGTACACCAGTCGTAAATCTGTATGACTTGATTGCCAGGGGCATCGCAATGATAGTTTTTTCTGCAACTGATCCAGTCAATATTTTGACAGTAATATCATTATCTCTTGCAACTGTTTCAATCCAGCAATCCACCCACCAACGCGAGTTGAAGAGATTTTCCAGGCCTGACGAATGGCCCTCAAAATGTAATTCATCCAAATCGTCAGATAATTTCCACGATAAATTTTGAACAAACTCTCCAACTTCCGCTATGAACTGGAGGCCTTCAACATGACATTTATCTATTTGTGCAGGAACTCTTAAGATTGAAGCGCTAGCAGATATTGTAGTCAGATCCATTATGGTCACCTCAATAGATTTATGTCGCTATTGACATCTTCATAACCTGCAATCCGCCCAAACAGTGATTGGCGAAACATGGCCAGTATCCCGTGGCAGGAGTTCTTGCCGGTGCGGTTATCGCGCAATTCCCATGAGGCCATCTTGCTCAGGCCAATGGCTTCATCCAGTTCACGATACAACAGCAGCCCACAATCTGAACTGAGCTTTGCACCGTGGAACTGAAGCTTCACGCGCCGGTCAAATCCCACCGCTAAAGGCGCGGAAATCGGTTCACCCTTTGCGTCACCCACATAAACCGCCATATCCGTCGCCCAATCTCTGATTATGCAGTTAGGACAGGTAATGGGAACGGGATGAGCGTGAACGCACGCATAAAGCAATCTATCGAAGGCTTGGTATGGTCAACACCTTCGGTTGAATCTGTAAGCGAATTCCGCCAGAAACGCCTTGCGGTATTTGGGGAAGACGCAGTGATGGGTTGAAAGAAGGTATCGTTTCAGATTCGATGTAATGGTATTAATCCATTTGAGATGCTCGTAAGTTTGTTCTGGTTCTTTC
>JAAEMP010000393.1 GCA_024225445.1 Hyphomicrobiales bacterium
GCGCTGATTGCCAAAACCAGCAAAGGCATTCCCCGCGTGATAAATATCTTGTGTGATACTTCACTCGTCTATGCCTTTTCCCTGGACGCTTCACGAGTTAGTCTGGAAATAGTGGAAAACGTAATCAAAGACAAAGCGGAACTTGGCGCATTCTCTATAGTTGATCCAACCGACAATCGAAGATGGATCAGATCGTAGGCCTTGTTTTTGTATCATTTGCTGATTGGGAACCCGTCCATCCAGATATGCCTGTGCCTCATTGTTGCCGGGACCATGAAAAAATTCTCTTGCCGGATTATGGGCGATGACCCTGCCTTGATGAATAAACAATATTTCATCGGCAATTTTTTTTGCCTGACGCATATCATGGGTGATGAATACAATTTTGCCCCCTCAGCGACTGCCTCATGCAACATGGCTTCAACTATATGGGTTGAAGCGGGATCAAGGTTGACCGGAAACTCCAGCCGTTGTTGAATCACGAGCCGCCTGTTGGCAAAAACCGTACTCAAAACTTACAGTACGACACTAAGAAGTAATTGATCCAGCGGCAAGATGCTGACCGGATTATCAATGCCATCACCATCACTTTCAGCAATCACTGTAATCGGCAACAATAATTGTTACACTGGCCTAAACCGGAACAAATGCATTACAAAAATTGCTCCAATTCCGGATTATCCCATTGTCGGCAACCAGCCGGCCAAAGCGTCAATGATAGGAAAACAGCAATGAAAACTGCAAATGATCGAAACAACACAGGCCCGATTTCCGGAGATATTGATACCAAAACGTTTCTGAAAGCCGCTGATCGTTTCATCGATATGGCCAATCGACAAAATAAGAAAGTTCCTGCAACTGATTTGCATATGGCATTTTTATATGCTGCTGCGCGCTATAATGCCTATGTTGCCAACGCTATTATGAAAGTTGATAATCATGAGGAATTCGTCAAATACATGATTGAACAATATACCGAGATGTTGAGGCAGCATCTGGCTGATGAAGAAATTGCACAGGAAGCAAAATAGGACCGGAACTATTTTCGCAAAGTTTTTACAAAAGCTGCGATATTCTTGACATCTTCTAGGCTAATTTCAATCGGCGCCGCATTGTAGGGTAAGTCGTCGCGTTTTTTGATGCCCCTCATGATGATTACGGCTGGATGTGGCGGCCGATCAAAAAACGTATCGAAGCGCTCCTCGTAGTCCTTCAGCACATTGACCAGTAACTGAAATGATGGGGTCGAAGAAATGCCGCCATTGGGATTATAACCACCGACAACATGGCATCGGCTGCAGTGTTGTTCAGCCACCAGTTTTCCCTCGCTGACGGGGTCGGCACATGCCGGGTTGATCTGTATGAGCGGTACCGCAATAGCAGCAAAAATCAATTTGCCATTCACTTTGATATCTCCAGATGCAAATCCGTCAATTGTGCCATCAGCAATGGCTTTACCTTTTGAAGGGTTGGATCAATATCCGATGACAATCGCCAGCCTGTCCAGTTCCTTCCGCCCACGCTTTCAATAGAGATCCTCTCCACAAAACGACCTCGCCTGGAACGAAACATTGAATAATACCGATCTACTACTATAGTATTAGTTGAGTTATTTCTGATGTGCGCCCACAATACATTATTATGCCAATTCTTTTAGGAGGAAAAGCAATTGGAAGCCGCTGAAAATAGCAGCATTTCCAAATCGCCGGACGGGTTGTCGACCCGCTCGATTAGCGAAGAGGACCTCTCGCGCGCCCGAATTTACCGGTTAATAGCCGGGTTTCTTTCCTGTCCCCCCGATAATTTCAACCTTCAACTGGCATCTTCTCTTCTCGGAGATGATGGTGAATTTGGCACGTCTGTCAACAATTTTGCGAAAATTGCAGGCCAAACTGCTGTGGATGTCGCCGGTAACGAATTTCACGATCTGTTCGTCGGCGTGACCCGTGGTGAATTGCTGCCATTTGGATCCTATTACCAGACCGGGTTCCTGAATGAAAAACCATTGGCCAGGCTGCGCGCTGAAATGACAAAAATCGGCATTGAGCGCGTTGAGCAGCAAAAAGAGCCTGAAGACCATGTTTCGTCAGTTTTTGAAATGATGGCCGGGTTAATTGAGGGCGCTTATGGCGCACCTTCATCTTTGGAAGATCAGAAAAAGTTCTTTGAAACCCATATAAATTCCTGGGCCAGCCATTTCTTTAGCGATCTGGAAGGCGCCAAAAAATCTGTTTTGTATGCACCACTTGGAACCATCGGCAGGTTGTTCATGAAAATTGAGCAGCAGGCCTTTGAAATGAACTAGGTGTTGTTTTGATGAGGCGCAGATATTGCGAGATGCTATCTGTTTAACAAGTGAAGGAGAACTGGATAAATGGCTGAAAAATCAACGACAGACCGTCGTTCGTTTTTGAAATGGGCAGGTTTGGGTTCTGCGGGGGCTGTTGCAGCAACCGCTGGCGTACAAACAGCAAAAGGCGAGGGCCTGTCTGAAGACGATCCCAAAGGCTATTCAGAAACCGACCATGTAAAGAAAGTCTATGAACTGGCCAGATTCTGATTCTGCCGGTTTGATCTTTACAGTGTAGCATCACCTGAAAAACAATTTCTAACTCAGGTGCAATTAAACGAGGTGTGCTGATAACGGCGCTACCATTAAGGGAGAGTATTTCATGTTAAGAAAGAAGATAGGCGAGGTTGCGAAAGGCCCCCGACTGTCATCAGCTCTTAAAGAGATGACAAAGGGAACGGTTGATCGAAGGACATTCCTCAAAAAATCAGGTTTGGCAGTAGGCGGTATTAGCGCTGCGGCTGCATTGACCGGCGCTCGGGTGCAGAAGGCACAAGCGGCAGCCTCTGATGCGAAGGTTGAACTGAAAAAGTCTGTCTGCACCAACTGTTCAGTAGGCTGTACGGTAATGGCAGAAGTTCAAAACGGCGTCTGGATAGGCCAGGAGCCCGGATTTGATTCGCCGTTCAATCTTGGAGCCCATTGTGCCAAGGGTTCGGCAGCCCGCGAAGCCGCCCATGGTGACCGTCGTCTTAAATATCCAACCAAACTGGTCGATGGAAAATGGAAACGAATTTCCTGGGATGATGCGATTAATGAAATCGGCGATAAAATGCTGGATATCAAAAAAGCATCCGGTCCCGATTCGGTTTACTGGCTCGGCTCAGCCAAGCACAGTAACGAACAGGCTTATCTGTTCCGTAAATTCTATGCCTTCTGGGGCTCCAATAATGGTGACCACCAGGCGCGTATCTGTCACTCAACCACAGTTGCCGGTGTTGCCAACACCTGGGGCTATGGGGCGATGACAAATTCCTATAATGACATTCACAATTCCAAAGCCATGATCCTGATCGGGTCGAACCCGACCGAGGCCCATCCGGTTGCCATGCAGCATCTGATGAAAGCCAAGGAAAACAACAATGCACCCTTGATTGTGTGCGATCCACGCTTCACCCGCACAGCGGCCAAGGCTACTGAATATGTGCGCATGCGTCCCGGTACGGATGTGGCGCTGATCTGGGGCATATTGTGGCATATTCTTGAAAATGGCTGGGAAGACAAGGAATATATCCGCCAGCGTGTCTGGGGTATGAACTATGTTGCCGAAGAAGTAGCCAAATGGAACCCGGAAGAATGTGAACGCGTTACCGGCGTGCCTGGCAGCCAGCTAAAACGCGTTGCACGCACGCTGGCCAACAATCGACCTGGCACCTTGATCTGGTGCATGGGCGGAACCCAGCACACCAACGGCAATAATAACACCCGTGCCTACTGTATCCTGCAACTGGCACTGGGCAATATTGGCAAATCAGGCGGCGGGGCGAACATCTTCCGTGGCCATGATAATGTGCAGGGCGCAACCGATTTTTGCGTATTGTCTCACTCGTTACCCGGTTATTACGGCCTGAAGAAAGGCTCATGGCAACATTGGGCTCGCGTTTGGGATGTCAGTTATGATTATCTCGCTGGCAATTTTGCTTCCGAGAAACTGATGCAGTCAAAGGGAATTCCGGTATCACGCTGGATTGACGGTGTGCTTGAAGACAAAATAAATATCGATCAGCCGGACAATCTGCGTGCCATGGTTTTCTGGGGCCATGCACCAAACTCGCAAACACGCGGTGCGGAAATGAAAACAGCGATGGAGAAACTTGATCTTTTGGTGGTCATTGATCCATACCCGACCGTTTCTGCAGTTATGCATGATCGCAAAGATGGTGTCTATTTGCTGCCCGCTACGACGCAGTACGAGACCTATGGTTCAGTGACAGCTTCAAACCGCTCCTTGCAGTGGCGTGAAAAAGTTATCGAGCCGATTTTTGAATCTCAGCCTGATCACACGATAATGTACAAATTCGCCAGGAAACTCGGCTTTGCTGATGAGATGTTTAAAAACATTGCCATCAACAATGATGAACCACTGGTTGAAGATGTGACCCGCGAGTTCAACAAAGGTATGTGGACCATTGGGTATACCGGTCAATCACCGGAACGGCTGAAACTGCACATGGCAAACCAGCACACCTTTGACAAGACCACTTTGCAGGCCAAAGGTGGACCAGCCGATGGCGAGTATTATGGTTTGCCCTGGCCTTGCTGGGGAACGGCTGACATCAAGCACCCGGGCACTCCGAACCTCTATGACCCGTCAAAACCGGTTGCCGAGGGCGGACTTTGTTTCCGTAACCGTTTCGGCCTCAAATCACCAGAAAAATGGGGAAGCGAGAACCTGCTGGCCGATGGATCCTATCCGGTTGATTCAGAAATCAAGGACGGCTATCCGGAATTCACCATGGGGATGCTGAAAAAACTTGGCTGGGACTCGGATCTCACGGCTGATGAACGCAGTTTCATCGAGGGCCTGTCCGGTGACAAGACCAACTGGAAAGTTGATCTGACCGGGGGTATCCAGCGTGTCGCGATCAAGCATGGCTGTGCACCTTTTGGCAATGCGAAAGCGCGTACAGTGGTGTGGAACTTCCCTGATCCCATACCTACCCACCGTGAGCCACTTTATACACCGCGTCGTGATCTGCTGGATAAATATGCTACTTACGCGGACAAGCAGGCCTACCGTCTGCCGACCATGTATGCATCGATCCAGAAAAACGACTATTCAAAAGATTATCCGATCATTTTGACCTCGGGCCGTCTGGTTGAATATGAAGGCGGTGGCGACGAAAGTCGTTCAAATCCGTGGCTGGCCGAGCTTCAACAGGACATGTTTGTAGAAATCAACACCACTGACGCCAATAATATTGGTATCAGGGATGGAGAAATGGTCTGGGTTGAAACGCCTGAAAAGAGCAAAATCAGGGTGAAAGCCATGCTGACCGAACGTGTCGGCAAGGGCGTTGCCTTCCTGCCTTTCCACTTCGGCGGGCACTTCCAGGGTAAGGACCTGAGATCCAAATATCCGGAAGGGGCAGACCCCTATGTCCTGGGTGAAGCAGCAAACACTGTGATGACCTATGGCTATGATTCGGTAACCCAGATGCAAGAGTCCAAAGTGTCTCTTTGCAAAATAACCAGAGCTTAAGGAGACACACAATGGCTAGAATGAAGTTCCTTTGTGATGCCGAGCGCTGCATCGAATGCAATTCGTGTGTCACAGCATGCAAAAACGAACATGAAGTTCCCTGGGGAATCAACCGCAGAAGAGTTGTCACTTTGAATGACGGCAAACCCGGCGAACGGTCGCTCTCGGTCGCCTGCATGCATTGCTCTGATGCACCATGCATGGCCGTTTGCCCGGTCGACTGCTTTTACCAGACTGCGGACGGAATTGTGTTGCACGATAAAGACCTGTGCATCGGATGCGGATATTGTTTCTTCGCCTGCCCGTTTGGTGCGCCTCAATTTCCGCAAGCCGGCAATTTTGGCTCTCGTGGCAAAATGGACAAATGTACATTTTGTGCCGGCGGTCCCGAAGACGACCATTCGGCGGAAGAGTTCAAAAAATATGGCCGCAATCGCATCGCTGAGGGCAAATTGCCAATTTGCGCTGAAATGTGTTCAACCAAGGCACTGCTTGCCGGAGACGGAAACATTGTTTCCAACATCTATCGTGAACGTGTAGTCGGACGTGGATTTGGTTCCGGAGCATGGGGCTGGAGCCGCGCCTATACAAGCGACGGTTTGAACTAGACAATCTGATAACGGTGCGCAGGTTCGGTCTGCGCACCGTCTCAATTATTCAATATTCATGCGCCAATCATGAATCGGACATGTAAATCGGACAATGGAAGTTGTCAGCGATAAACATCCGGCAGGCAAAAGCAAAATTATCCAGGACAGGAGATAAACATGGATTTGCAAAAGTTGATTGCTGCGATGTTCCTGTTTGCGTTGATGGTAATGCCATTGGCACCACTACAGGCCCAATCTGTGCGCCCGCCCGCAAATGCAGTAAATCAGGGCATTAACGAGCAAATTGGCGACGAGCAAATTGGCACCTCCAATACGTTAGGGACAAATTCGCGGAGCGATTACTGGCGCGATTTACGCCAGGGCAGGGATGGACTTGCAACCAGCGGGCAAACCGGTAGTAAATTGATCCAGGCGCAGGGGGAACAATGGCGGAATATTCGCAAATTATACATTATCAAATACAGTGGCTGGGTACTGGCAACGGTGATTGTTATGATTGCCCTGTTTTATCTCATACGCGGAAGAATTCTCCTCAAGGCCGGACGCTCTGGTAAAACAATTACCAGATTTTCACTGCCGCATCGTACAGCCCATTGGTTCATGGCAAGTATTTTTATCCTGCTTTCGATATCCGGGCTGATTTTGTTGCTGGGGCGAACTGTATTGGTTCCAGTGATAGGAAAAAGCACCTATTCAATATTTGCTAGCGCAGCTATGCAGGGGCACAACCTGTTCGGACCGCTGTTTATTGTTGCGCTGGTATGGCTCATATTCATGTTTATTCGGGGCAATTTTTTCAAGATGGTAGACTTGAAATGGATACTTAAAGGCGGCGGTCTGCTCGGGCCCCATGCCAGTGCTGGTCATTACAATTTCGGAGAAAAAGGCTGGTTCTGGCTGGTGGTGGTTGCCGGATTGATTATGGCGATTAGCGGGATGATACTGGAGTTTCCGTGGTTAGCAGAAAATTTGCAACTGTTACAGATTTCGATCATCGTTCATGCGATCGGCGCAATTGCTCTCATTTCAGCTGCACTTGGACACATTTATATTGGTACCCTGGGTATGGAAGGCGCACTGGATTCCATGACCACCGGTGACGTGGATGTGGTTTGGGCGAAAGAACATCATGATCTTTGGTATGAAGAGGTAACAGGGCAGAAGGTTGCAAATCCGGAAGCGGAGGGCGATCAATCAGCGCCTGACCGTGCCCAGGTTAGTGTGCAAAGCCAGATAACGGAGACTTGAAATGTCATTATTGCAAATATTTGAAGGGCCGTTGTTTTACATTGCCGTCACAGTGTTTGTAGTAGGTGCGATTTGGCGGATTTGGGGCATTATCGCAATTGGGCGAAAAACAGATATTTCCCCGCCAAAGGCTTCAGCCAAGGTAGGGTTTGTCGCGGGAAATCTGCGGCATTTTCTGCCTCGAAAGATTTTCGCCAAACGTACATGGGTGCACATAATTGCCGGATATTCATTTCATTTGGGGTTATTTGTCCTGGTAATTTTTGCGGCACCGCATATTGCATTTTTTCATGATCACATATGGGGTATCCGCTGGCCGGCATTGCCGCGTTGGGGTTTTATCATTGCAGCACAGTTTGCTTTCGCCGGCTTGATTATGCTTTGGGTACGGCGTTTTTCCGACCCGGTGATGCGACTTATTTCGGATTGGGATGATCACATCGGCAGCTGGCTGACCTTTCTGGTCATGCTGACGGGCTGTCTTGCACTGCAAGAATCCCATGACGCGCTGAAAGCCACCCATATGTTGTTTGTTGATATCTGGTTGATTTACTTTCCCTTCAGCCGTCTGATGCATGCCATGACATTCTTCCTGTCGCGAGGATATACAGGTATGACCTATGGCAGAAAAGGAATGAACCTATGAATGCAGTTGCGCAAAAAGCCGTCGACAAGTTTCTTGAATTCACCGATTCAGATATTGCAGCTTATGCTGACAGTTGCGTACATTGCGGTGAGTGCGCCGAAGCCTGTCATTTCTATATGGCGACAAATGATCCAAAATATAGTCCCACCTACAAACTGTTTCCGATGGTCAAAGCCTACAAAAGGCACAAGGCTCCAATGTCTGGCCTGAAGAAACTTTTTGGACTTGTGCCACCCGAAGTGACAGAAGAGGAATTGCGCCAATGGGAGCCGCTTGTCTATGATTCATGTACCATGTGCGGACGTTGCACCCTGGTTTGCCCGATGGGAATTGATATTGCCGGATCTATTAGAAAAATGCGCGAGGGCTATGTTGCAGCAGGCATCATACCCGATGGTTTGGTCGACGCGGGGAAAAATGCTGAACGCACCGGCAGCCCAATGGGTGTGACCTTCAAGGCGCTTTCCGCGCAAATTGGGCATCAGGAAGCTGAAACCGGCATTAAAATCGAGATTGACAAAAAGGGTGCCGACTATTTGGCACTACTCTCGTCAATGGAGATCATGGGATTTCCCGAAATTATTGGCTCCTATGCAAAACTGTTTAAAAAGGCTGGCATAAGCTGGACCATTTCTTCTGAAGCCTTTGAAGCAACAAATGTCGGCGTTCAGATTGGGTCAGGCAAAATGGCAAAAAGCCTTGTTCAGCGGGTTGTGAATGCGGCTGAAAAGCTGGAAGTCAAATATGTGATAAGCCCCGAATGCGGCCATGCTTATGGTGCACTACGCTGGGCTGGTCCCAATATGGTTGGTCGCCAGTTCAAGTTCGAAGTGGTTCATATCATTGAACTGATCGAGCAATTACGCCACCAGGGTCGATTGCCGGTTGGTGAAAAAGATACTCGCCGCATTACCCTGCATGATCCCTGCCAGATTATCCGCCGTGGCGGATTGTTGCAGGAGCCACGCCAGCTGATGGATGATTCCTGCAGTAATTTTGTCGAGATGGAGGGAGCCGGGGTTTGCAATCTGTGTTGTGGCGGCGGCGGTGGAGTATCGGCTAATCCGCGGGCCGGGGAATTGCAACTGGCGGCCTTTTCGCAAAAGTTGAAACAGATCAATGATATAGGTGAAGTCGAGGCGGTGGTCGTTCCCTGCGCCAACTGCCGTACCGTGTTTGAAGATGGCCTTGATGAATTCGAGGTCGAACTGGAGGTGATTGGCCTTGGCGAATTGGTTGCCGAGACACTTTCAACGAAATGACCAGCCGGTTGTTTGCCAATGGCCTCGCCTTGAAAATATTGCCGGTCATGGCAAATATCGCATTGCCCGTTTGCATGGCAGATACAATTTTGCCAATGAAAGCCTCTAGATAGCAATTCAAAACCAAAAGAGTAAACAAGATGAGCGGTGATAATTTTAACATGTCGATGCGTAAATTCCTCAAACAGGTCGGCGTAACCTCACAGCAGCAACTGGAAAAAACTGCTAATAAACTACCTGACGGGACGTCATTGATGAAAGCAAAAATGGTTTTGACCGTTGAGGGAACAGATTTGATGCATGTGGTCGAGGGAACCATTGAGCTGGACGAATAGCACAATATGGAAGAGTTGATATTACCCCCTCTGCTCAATGCCATCAATGCGCAAAATCCGTTTGATACAGCGGTTAGTCATGTGCGACAGCGTATAGCAGGAGCCGGCGACCTGTTTTGGTTTTATAAACAAAACAATGTCGATATTGCAATTGTACTGGAGCCGGAAGTTTCTGGTATTCGTGCCCTGGAAATGATGCCATTGGCGATGGTTGCGCTGAGTGACTGCCTGGCAGTGCTTTTGCCGCCACAGGTTGCAGTTCAATTTCGAGATAGCAAGAGTATCGTGGTCAATGGCGGTATCGTCGGTGAATTGACAGCTGCAATAGCTATTACCCGCTCGCAAAATGACATTCCCGACTGGATGGTATTGTCCCTGACAACAGGTCTTAGCCGCGCTGAAAGTGATGATGAGCCGGGCCTCAACCCGCAAATCACAACACTGGATGAAGAGGGCTGGGAGATGGTCAGTCAGAGCAGGTTCACCGAAACTTTTGCACGACATTTTCTTTCCTGGTTGGCAGCATGGAATGATGACGGATTTAGCGCCATTGCCCGAGCCTGGAAATTCAAGGCAGAAGAACAACTGGAGCCGGATATGCGCAAATTTGGTGAGCGCGTATTGATATTTGAAAGCACGTAGTGCCATGACAAAAATGCTTAAAACCATTCGTTTTGATGACAGCGACAAAAAAGTCTTCGACTGTGCCGCTGAAGAGGGTGAATGGGCTATCTCATCGGCATTCCAGTTTTGTGATAAACAGTGGGATGATATTGATGGTAAGCCCCGACAAGCCTTCAATAATGGATTTCTCGGCCTGTCGTCTTTTGGCTATTCGACATTTGGCTGTGTAACGGGTATTTCATCCTCACAAAACGATCAGGCACAGATGCAATTGGCCCGATACCTGTTTGAGGAATTTGGTGCACCAGATCTGGAAGCAGCCATGGCAGCGGCACTTGAAGAGATTTCCTATATCAATGAATTATGCGCTGATGTGAATCCTGGAAAAGTGTTTGCAGTTCGACGAGAGTTCAATGCAAGTGGACGTATCAATGAATCCTTCCACGTGGTTGACGTCGAAGACGATGGATGTGTGCATCACGGTAACATCTGGGATATTGCCTGAAACTGAGTTTCCCCAGGAACGGCAATTAATGTCTAGTCGGTTCTTCGTCTTCCGGTGAAATATCATCAGCGGTCATTACCCTTGGCACCGTGCCTAATTTCATTGGATCATCGCGCAATTTTGCCATTTCCATCACCCGGCATGTTTCACACATTTTCAACATCGCCAGTTGCTTGCTTGTTTGAAACATCGGGTTATTTCCCTGGAGAATATCGATGACTTTTTCAATAGCAGGTCTCGATCCGAACGGCTTTCCGCATTCCGTGCATTCCAGTGGCTCCTCGCTATTAAGAACAACAGGAACCATAGCGGAATTATCGAAATTGTATCTTGCTTTGAGGCTGATAGCTTTTTCAGGACAGCTATTACGACACAAGCCGCATTGCAGGCAGGCATATTCAGTAAACGACACCTGCGGCCGGTCTTCATTATCCGCCAGAGCCCCGGCCGGACAAGCTCCGACACAGGCCAGGCACAAGGTGCATTTATCACCGTCTATGCTGATTTCCCCATAAGGAGAATTTTCAGGCAACTCAATTGCTTTTGGCGAATAAGGCGCCATGGCAACCAGATTTGCCAGTGCCAGTCGCCCGTTTTCGCGTTTGTTCTTGCCAGGTATGAAGTTGTTGGGCGCCAGCATTGTTGCATTTGGAATATCTTCCAGTATTGAACTGACTATGTCCGGATCATCTTCGTTGACCAGTTGAATACGCACGGATTCTTCAATCTTCATCGCCCGTAAAAATGTATTGGTCAGATCGATCTGAAAATTCAGCGAGGCCAGGTCATCCCGTTTTTTCAACGGGGCCAGCACAATGACATTTTGAACACCGGCCGTAAAAAAAGCCGTAAGTGCATCATGGCCAATATGGGTTGCCGAGTGCACCGCGAGAGGCAGAATATTATCTGGCAATCCATCGCCGTAACGCGCCATTGCGGATATCAATTCTCCACCATGAGCTGTTTCATGCACGAGAAGGACCGGGTTTTTGCCACCGGCACCCAGATAGGTTGACAGTAAAATCTGGCTTCGTCTGACCAAATCCAGTCTGCCGGGATAAAGGTATGAAATTGCACCGGTCGGGCACCCGGAAGAACAATGACCGCAGCCATCACAGATTTCCTTGTTGACCAAAACGCTCTCACCTTCACTGGTGATTGCTGAAGTCGGGCAGTTATCTATGCAATTGCCGCAACCAGTTTTACCATTGCGGCCATGAGCGCAGATCGAACTGTCATAAGAAACAAATATCGGCTTTTCAAACTCACCAACCATATCAACAATTTCAAACATCGCATCATACAGTTTCATCGGATCATCGGGATCCAGGCAATAATAGCCATCTCGGCCATGACTGCCTCCCAGCAGCGGATTTCCACCTGAAAGATCAAATATCAGATCACACTCCACGTGCGCTCCGTTTTCGGAATTTTGGAATTCCAGGTGGCTTTTTGACGAGGGCTTCAATACCGCTTGATTTTCGATAGTGACTTCAAATTTCCCAATCGTACCAGAGGCTTTTGAAATACTACTCAGATATACCGGAAAATCCGTGGAACCGGGCACCAGGACATCAGTGGCATTGGTCAGTACAAGCACCATGCTCAAATGCTTGGACAGTTTTGACGCAATATCCATCGCCTGCTGGCCTGCACCATAAATAGTACAGACACCGTTTGACACTACTGGAATCAACCCGGTGGGCTCTACTTCATAAGCCGCGTCTGCAATCAAGGCGGCAATTTTTGCACTCGCTTTACCACCGGATTTACCCCAACCGGCGGTCTCGCGAATATTCACAAATGTCAGCTCACTTTTACCGGACTGATCAGCCAGTTCCTGAAACATGGGTAATTCCTGGGTGCAGGTGACGATTGTTTTCTCATCAGGGCCAATAGCAATTGCATCCTCGAATTTCGCCAGTTGAGACCGGCACAGATTGGAATGAATCTCAACCGCGCGGTCAAATCCAAGATCTTTGCCCAATTTGTCACCGTCAATGGACATGGATTTCTCGCAATTACATGCAAGTAATTGACATTTAAGCAAATTATTTGGTGTTGATGACCCGGACAATTTCAGCTTCCCTTGCAAATTTGAATGGCTAAAGTATATTGGTTTTGAGAATAAATACTAGAAAATATATATGGGTTTGACAGTGGATATTGGTCCCAATGAACTTGCCAACGTTGTAGAAACCATACCCTTGTGTGTGATTTTATTGCGCAAGGATATCCAGTCTCAATGGACAGATTATGTGTGGGAACCCATAGGAGTTGCGCTTGATGCACCCAGGGGAGTACACGGGAAAATCCGGCATGAGGGAGATGGCTGGGTACATTATCTTTTGGAATGTGACCCCCTGGAGCTGCACCGAAAAGATGCGCCGGCCTATCGTGAGGGATTGGCTCAGGAGGGCAAAGCCCTGCTTTGGGTGGTACTTGGTGAAGAAGGTGAACCAGACAGTTCTCTGCCCTATTATGTGCAGCTGGTAACTGCGTCCCCCTATGAGGCCCAAGACTATCTTGATTCCGGGGAGTTGATTGTTGAAGCCGTCGATATGCCGGAATTGTTACGAAAGCACATTGAGGATTATGTTGCCCATTGCCCGCAAGAAGAACAATTCATCAAACGAAAACAGAAGAAAAAGTACCATGATGATCACAGCTTCGGCCAGCAATCCTTGCATGAGATTCGAGACCTGGAAAAGAAAAGGCACTAATCTATGAGCCGTGAGAAGAAGGGATTTGCAGCGCGCTGGTCAGAGCGAAAAATCACCGCTCATCAGGATGATGATGATAATCATCAGACCGGGAAAAGTACCAGTCTGCGGGATAAACAAGAACATGAAAATATCGAAGATAGCACCAAAACGCGAGGTGACCCA
>JAAEMP010000394.1 GCA_024225445.1 Hyphomicrobiales bacterium
ACAATGGCAGTGAACAGGCCGGAATTGCTTCCGACCTGCTCGCCAAATGACAACAAGACAGCTTTGTTTAATTTTTCGAACATCAGGCAGTTACCTTCGCATCCTTAATCGCAGCAAAAGATTCCTTACGAGTTACCGCGACATCACAGGACTGCAGTGCCCGGACATTGACCTGACCTGCGGCATAACCAGTTGCCCGGTCAACGACAATATCCAAGCCAGCCCAGAAACCAATTGCCAGTGAAGAGAAGTTACCAAAAAGAATTGCAGAGCAACTATTAGAGCTAGTACCTTTAGTCAGGTCCTTAGGAATCTGGTTAGTGCGATAGGTTCTGTAACCATTCATTTCGCCACTGTTATCACTACCAACTTTAAGAATCGGACGGGTAAAGGCTTCGGCAAACTCCGGAGTCTGCTTGAGCTGACCAAACATTACTGAGTTAGTCAGGTAAGCCATAGTACCAAAGTCGGCATTAGCGTCAGCCACTTTTGTTTCAAGTGCGATCAGATGCTTCAGGAGCGGTGCGCCGCCATTGGTGGCAATCGCCACAATCTGACTTGTGGTCAGAGCATTCAAAAGACCTGTGGGCTGATTGCTTGAACCAGAACCGAGCAGTGCAGCGCGTTGGATTTCCAAGCCCATACTACGCATTAGCTTGCTGCGCACAAAACCTTCAACCCAGTTACCAGTTTGCAGCAACAGTTCGCGCGACAGGTTGATTAAAGAACCAACCGTATGCGGACGCATTGCTAGCTGGCCTATGCTGAATTCAGAGACACTGGGTTCACCGTTTTCCTGCAGCCAGTAAGTATTGATTCCACCATCATCAGTAGGAATTACCACATTACCAGTCAGGCCATGCAGCATTTTAACGCCAAGCTTCGGCAGCACCATAGCATCGTGCAACTCACTGACCATGGAGCCGATACGAAGATCAGTATCAATCAGGTTACCACCTTTGGCAGCATCACCTGCAACATTACCGCGCATGTTGACCACTTCAGGCGGGACGTAAAAACCTTTGGCAGGTTTACTAATCTGTTGGGCGAGCTCATCGGAGCATTCTCTTTCGAGGCCATCTAATGGTTTACCCAAAGCAGCCAGTTGAATAGCCCTGAAGAGACTATATTCTTTCTTTTCTTTTTTACTCATGCCGATAGCTTCGACTGGAGGTTGGTACTCAACTTGTGAGCTTCTGGCCTTAGAGTCAAGTACAATTTTGCGGAATTGATCAAGACTAGAACCGTCAGCGATCGCCCGGTTGGCGGCATCTTCCATATTAAAGGCTTTACCCGTAGCGGCAATTTCACTAATCCGGTGACGCTCGTCAGCAACAATTGCTTTAGTGTCTACAGGTTCAGTTACCATACTACGCTCCGGAGCGATGTCGATTTCAGCACTTGCGTTA
>JAAEMP010000395.1 GCA_024225445.1 Hyphomicrobiales bacterium
ACTGGCTGAAAAACTGATCGCACTGGGTATCGCGCCAATGCTGGGAATTAGTGAAACGCTTGATGCAATTGAGGCCGCTGCAGCAATCGGTGAAGGCTGGAACCAGCCGGAATCTTTGCCGGTAGTGCCGCCTACTGTGATGAATTCGGCAGACTGTCTCATACCCGATGAAGCGGAAGCAAAACAAATTCTGTCTGTGCACGGCATCAATATACCAGTGGGGAAAAAAATTTCCCACCGGCAAGGTGCAGACGACAATGACAGTCTCGCCGCGGCCGTCGAAGAAATCGGTTTTCCGGTTGTGTTGAAGTCTCTTGGCATTGCCCATAAAAGCGAAATGAATGCAGTAAAACTTGATTTGCGCGATCATCATGCCGTGCGCGTGGCGGCAGATGAATTGTCTCACACAGGCTGCGAACTATACGCTGAGGAAATGGTTAAAAATCCGGTTTTTGAATTGCTGCTTGGCTTTTCAACCGATGAGCAATTTGGTTTGATAATGACAATTGCCACCGGGGGAACGCTGGTTGAAGTATTCGCAGACAGCCAGACGCTGCTACTTCCCGCGTCCCGGTCAATGGTTGAAAAAGCGCTGAGAAACCTGAAAAGCAGTGTCTTCTTCGATGGATTTCGCGGAAGCCCAAAAGCTGATTTTACCGACACCGTGCGCACGATATTGGCAGCGCAGAAATTTGCGCTTGAGAATTCGCGCCGATTGGTGGAACTTGATATAAATCCGCTGATTATTCGCCATCAGGGGCAAGGGACAGTAGCCGCTGATGCACTGATCAAATTCGCCAACCCACAAATACCACCTTTAGTGTCCAACCCGGAACGGAGTAAATACCATGCCTGATGTAATATCCACTAAAGTAGAAGGTGGCATTCTGGAAGTCACCCTGGACCGGCCGAAAGCCAATGCGATTGATTTGGTGACCAGCCGTTTGATGGGTGAAACATTTCAGAAATTCCGTGATGACGACAGCCTGCGCGTTGCCATTGTAAAAACCGCCGGAGACAAATTCTTTTCCGCCGGCTGGGACCTCAAGGCCGCCGCAACCGGCGATGCGGTGGATGGAGATTATGGTGTTGGAGGATTTGCCGGACTGCAGGAGCTACGTGATCTCAACAAACCGGTAATTGCCGCCATCAATGGCATGGCCGTTGGCGGCGGTTTCGAATTGGCATTATCCTGCGACCTGATTTATGCCGCTGACCATGCAACCTTTGCCCTGCCGGAAATTCGTGCCGGAACACTGGCTGACGCAGCTACCCTGAAACTGCCACGCCGCATACCCTATCACATCGCCATGGAAATGCTGCTGACCGGTCGCTGGATGGATGCGCAGGAAGCGCAAAAATGGGGGCTGGTTAATGGCGTCATGCCAAAACAGCAACTGGATGACCATGTCTGGGACATTGCCCGCCAGCTTGCTTCCGGCCCGCCTCTGGTATTTGCCTCCATCAAGGAAGTCGCACGCGAAGCCGAGGCGATAAAATTTCAGGACGCCCTGAATCGCATTACCAAACGCCAGTTTCCAACCGTCGATATCCTGTATGGCAGCGAGGATGGACTGGAAGGATTTAAAGCGTTTGCAGAAAAACGTGATCCGGTCTGGAAGGGAAAATAAATCCGCAACGAATTTATCAAAACAAATACAAACTACCGATTTCACGTAACAGCTTCCGGTGGATAGCCCGCTCGAATCCATCGAAATCACCGGTCTTTTCAACAAATGCACCCGGACCACCGATAACCACATCGACAAAATAATCGGCCAGCACCTCAAATCTTCCGGTAACAACAAGAGCATTGATGATAATACCGGTTTTAACGGCCCGGTCCCGGGCCTGGCTTGGCGAGAAATTTACATTATTCGGTCCATCGCCAACAATATCGATTACTCTTCTGGCGGTGGAAAAATTTTCCTTCTCGAACAATTTCACGGAAAAATCGATGCTGCCGCCAATATCGGTTGCTCCACCATCATAGCGACGTTTCATCTGTTTGATGTTCGCAGCCAGCCTCAGAAGTTCTGTTTGACTGCCAACCCTGGTCCAGGCAATCTTCACCTTCTGTTCAGTAAATCCAGACCATTGCATGATACTCACACCGATAGCGCCATATTTACCGGCGCTGATCGCCTGGGCAATTTGCGCTGAAGAAAAAACTTTGGAAAGCCCGTCAATCATCAATGCATATTCACCGTCATCAACACTTGCAGAAACATCAAGCGCAATGACAAGCAATAAATCCACAGCGGATCTGGCTTGCGATTTTTGATTATTCGAGAAACTGCCTATTGCCAGTAAAATTGCCAAAAAAATCATGCCCAGTTTCAATGTTCGGTATTTTGACGGCATGAGCCATTTTATTTTCAATTTCGCAGTCATTCAGGCAGCCTAACAGAAGAAATCCTGTTGTGAAGTGGATTGATATTTGAAAAAATCATCCCGTTTCCATGGTGATGGAATGCACACCGGGCATCAACCGGCACTCCCATATTGCGATATTGAAAGGCAGCAGAAAGCAATTTTTCATTAACAAGGAGAATACAAATGAGCATTATGAAAAAAATGCTTTTGGCCGGTTTTGCTGTAGCGACAATCGCAACTGCAGGTACTGCAGTAACAACCAGCCAGGCAGAAGCAGGGTACCGTCATTTCAGCCACTACAATCATCACCACCATGGCTACAAGCGCTACTACCGCTATAACAACTTCTACAACTGCTACTGGAAAAGGGTATGGCGTACCAACTACTATGGTTACCGCTACCTGAAAAAAATCAACGTTTGCTACTAAGGCAATACGATAATTTTCAAAAAAGAACCTCGGCTAGCCGGGGTTTTTTTTATGGATATGATTACAATTGGTTCGCCAGGAAACCAGCTTGACAGTCCGCTGAAAACCAATTTTGCAATATGTATGAGGCGCCAGATTTTGCCAAACTTCATCCCTAAAGATACTTAAGACAGCCCAAAACTGACCCAATAGGTCGCATGTTGACTTTCTTGCTGTCAGTATTACACGGTTTTAACTGTTATCGTTGCTTAGGATATCGCTACACAGACACTCGTCGACCAATCCGGCACTGTTGCTGCCAGCGACAAATAATAGTACGGGTAATAGTACCAAAAAAGGAGGGTGGTAACCATGACTGACAAAATTGATACAGAATATAAAATTGGGCAGGATAATATTACGCCATTCGGGCTTGATATTCATAATCCCGTATTCATGATATCAGGACTTTCAATTGTGGCATTTGTCATCATAACCTTGATGTTCAAGGAAGGTGCGACTGAATTTTTTGGATGGCTTCGCCCTGCGTTGACATCAACATTTGACTGGTTTTTTCTCAGCGCTGCAAATATTTTTGTTCTTTTCTGCGTCTTTTTGCTGGTGTCACCGATGGGGAAGATTCGCCTTGGCGGAGATGATGCCACACCGGATTATGGATATATGGGCTGGTTTGCAATGCTGTTTGCCGCCGGAATGGGCATTGGATTGATGTTCTTTGGCGTCTCCGAGCCAATGTCTCATTTTGCTTCATCCCTGGGTGGCACTTCTGTCGAAAACGGGATACGCACCGACTGGGCACCCCTGGGTGCCGCATCCGGTGATATTGAAGCAGCCCGCTCATTGGGAATGGCCGCTACAATCTTCCATTGGGCACTGCATCCCTGGGCAATTTATGCTGTTGTTGCCCTGGCACTCGCCTTCTTTACCTATAATTACAAATTGCCGTTGACGCTTCGTTCGGCATTTTACCCGTTGCTGGGTGAAAAAGTTTGGGGGTGGCCAGGCCATTGCATCGATATCATGGCCGTTTTCGCCACCCTTTTTGGTATCGCTACCTCACTGGGCTTCGGTACGGAACAGGCGCTGGCCGGTTTCGCCTTCCTGTTTGACTGGGGTACCGGCGATGTTGCCAAAGTTGTGTTGATCACGGTGATCACTTCAATGGCATTGATTTCGGTCTTGCGCGGGCTGGATGGCGGAGTGAAAGTTCTCTCGGAAATCAACATCGCCCTGGCAATGTTGTTGCTGGCATTTGTCATTATCGTGGGGCCAACTGCCTCGATATTCAACGCGATTTTCTCCGGTGGCATAGCTTATGTAAAGAATCTGATCCCGCTATCCAATCCCTTTGGCCGTGAAGATGCCAATTTCTCTCAAGGCTGGACAGCATTTTACTGGGCCTGGTGGATATCATGGTCACCGTTTGTCGGTATGTTTATTGCCCGTGTATCACGCGGACGAACCATTCGCGAATTCGTATTCTGTGTGATTGTCATACCGACAATTGTAACCATGATATGGATGGGCGCCTTCGGTGGAACAGCCATTGCGCAGGTTATTGCAGATGCGGCGGCTCCAGTTAAATCTGCCGCACTTGAACTCAAGTTGTTCGAGATGCTTAAACCTCTGCCGCTAGCAACAGTCACATCATTCATCGGCATTGTCCTTGTCCTGGTGTTTTTTGTGACTTCGTCAGATTCAGCTTCGCTGGTTATTGACACAATTACTGCAGGTGGGAAAACCGACGCACCGGCAGCCCAGCGGGTATTCTGGTGTGTCTTTGAAGGTCTTGTGGCAGCAACTTTGCTGCTCGTTGGCGGCAAGCAAAGCCTCAATGCATTGCAGGCAATGGCTGTGTCAACCGGATTTCCATTTACCATTGTATTATTGCTGATGTGTGTCAGTCTTTATCTGGGCTTGCGAAAAATGGCCAAGCAATAATACCGCGCTCGCTTTAACTGCCGCAGAAGAACATTTTGCGGCAGTTTTCATTTATCAATATTTTCGCCCAGTCTGGGGTGCAGACCTTCTGATGGTTATATTGAACCGTTTGATGAAGTCTGGCAGACTGGTGAAAACCTCAGGGACAGGCAGGACATGCCACCGTCCAGCTTGGCGGCTTCGGAATTGCCTATCTCCCTTACCTCGTACCCGGCATTTCTCAATCTGGTCGCAGTCATCGGGAAATTTGCTGGAAAAATTACCAGATTATTGAAACGGATTGCGTTGGCGCAAGCTTCTTCGCCCTCGACAGGGTGAATTACATCATAACCTTCAAAACACCCGGATTGAGCCAGACGCTTTGTCGCCAGAATTGTATTCTCATCGAGCAGCGAGCAATCGGTCTTGAAATGCAATACGCCCGGTGGTGTATTTACTTCCCGCACTTCATATCCCCATTTTGCCGTCAGTTGCCTGAATTCCTCAATGCCCTGCACATTTGTTCTCTGTGAACGCCCGACCAGAATCTCGCGCTCGCTCGTCAGAATATCGCCTCCCTCTATGGAACCGGGTCCCTCAATCGTCACCACATCATCGTAGAATTGCTTCAGGATTGGCGTAATCCTCGCTGCCTCACCCAACCGGGTTGGCGTACCAGGTCTCATGATAACAGCGCCTTCGGGCAGGCAGAGCGCGGTATCTTCCACAAACACGGAATCAGGAAATGCGTCCAGTGATTCCAGTTCTGTAACATGCGCTCCGGTGCTTGCCAGTGCCGCCACATAATCACGGTGATGACGGACAAAAGTGTCAAAGTCCGGTTGCCCGACATCCACTGACCTCAAACCGCCAACAACATTTCGACCTGGCGCGCGAACAATTGCATTGGTAAATGTATAGGATTGTTCTGTCATGGTCGTACTTTCCCGGGTTTGGTAAACGGACTATCTGATTGAGGTTTCCGGACTTCATATTTTCCAATTGCTATTATGTGTATTTTCACTAATTATACAATTGTATAATTTCTATCAATCTAGAGGCTTTCATGTTTATGTTGAACCGTTTGATGGAGCAAGATCAGCCCATTATGCAAAGCGCGGTGCGCAGCGCGATCTGGTTGATCGGGC
>JAAEMP010000396.1 GCA_024225445.1 Hyphomicrobiales bacterium
CATTGCCCGCGGCATCGAAATCAACGGCCTGCCGATCATGATCAAGAAGGGCGGCGGCGGCTTCCAGATAGATGACCTTGATCTTTATTACCGCCAGTGCGTCACCGGCGGCCCCACCGCTTTTGTATTGCCGGTCTATGACAAAAACCTTCTCGCCGGCACCATCGTCAAGAAAATGCTGCTGGAAATAGCCGGCCTGGCCCCGCCCCGCCTGCCGCTACACCTGACCGCCAACTCTGTCACCAGTCAGATCGCCAATCCTATCGCCAATCCCATCGATTGCCTGATCGGCGAAAAACAACGCGACAATCTCATGCGCTCGCTTGGTTTTGACTGAGGGCTTGGGTGGTGGGGAGGTTTTGCATTGTTTGGAGGTAATCTTGAATATGACATTCAGGCTCCAATCTATGGCGAAAACTGTATGACTTTATTGTACCAGTTCAAAAAATTCCCGCCGGTGCTTTTCCAAAAATCTCTGATCCGGCATAAACCTTTTTGGCAGTTCAAGCCTTCCTGTCTCCACCCGTTCCAGCTCACGTCGCGCCACAACCGGCACATGAGGTGCAATTTTCATGCAATAGTCTTCATCAAAGGTTATCAGGTGGCGATCGAATGCACGGTCGTGTAATGCATTCAGGCAGATACCATTTGTGGGATTGATACGGTTTTGCAGATCGTCTTTCCAGGCAACAATATGACTGGCGTTTAACAGGCGTTTGTCTTCAATACCGGTTACAGCACAGCGTTCACGATAGGAAGTCAGGATAATCTTCCGGAAAAATTCCTGACCTATTCTTTGGGTTGTTTCAACACGTTTCTCGCTTGCACCTGCATGATTATATTCAACGGTCACGTCCGCCATGCCCGGTGCTTGATATTGCTGGGCTGTCGTATTGCCCGACAAAGGAAATTGTAATGTCTGATATTGATAAGCCTTAAGCACGCCATCGGGATCAGCAAGAAAATCAGCCCATACCTGCTTGTCTATCTTGCTGACATTGGACATGCCTCTTTGTGGAATGCTCGTATCTAAAGCCGCAAGATTAACCAGCTTTAATGCCAACGCACCTGGCGTACGGCCCAGATATTTTGCCAGATCAACAATATCTGGATTGCGGCGGTGGAGGCGACCAAAATCAGTTCGCAGATAAAGTGCCAGCGCATGGCGCACTTCATCTGTCGACCAGTTCTGACGCTCTGCCAATTCAATCCCCCTCGCCCAACCGCACCAGTTCCGCCGCTGACCCGCCCGCAATGCGGCCAAGTGATACAGCGGACAATAATCCGTTGCCGGATAGATATCCCCGCTCATCGGGTCCCGAGACACCGCAGGCGGCACCGCCGCTGGCCAGCAGGTTGGGGAATGCGTTGCCTTTGGTATCCAGCACAAAGGCTTGCGGGTTGATTACCAGTCCTCCCTGGGTGTGGAAAAGCGAGCCGGTGACTTTTACCGCATGAAAAGGCACCTGCAGCGATGGTTTTGAACTAAAATCCCGGCCAAAAGTATCCTGCCCCTGCCCTGCGGCAAGGCGGTCAATTTCATCAAGGGTTGCCCTGATATTTGCTTCAGGTGCGCCGGTCAGCTTTGCCAGTTCAGCTATGGTCCGGGCCTGATGCACCGCGCCAAGCGCTTCGGCCTGACGAAAATCCTCAAAACCAAGAGCCAGCTGGCGCAGGCGCTGATCAAAAATATCCCAGGCAATGCCACCGCTCTGGGTTAAAACCCGCCGCGCCTGTTCCGAATAGCCCTGATGTTCGTTGGAAAACCGTTTCCCTTCGCTGTTCAGCTGAAAACCGCCTTCCATCATCAGCGCCCAGCTGATCAGGATACCATGCGGGTGAGCTACCGAGCCGTGTCCCTGATAGGAGCCCAGATGCCGGGTGGCGGCACCCAGTGCC
>JAAEMP010000397.1 GCA_024225445.1 Hyphomicrobiales bacterium
AGTGCTACCTTGAACGAGATTGATCGCATCCTGGAAATCCTGCCTACAGCCGGTACGGCAAAGGTCAGTTGGCAAGATTATGGCGAAGTCATCGTCTGCGATAGCTATGATGAGATGCTGGCGGTGGCCGATGACATTGCCTCTGAACATGTACAGGTGATGACCGATCGTGATGACTGGTTCCTTGATAACATGACCTGCTATGGTGCGCTATTTTTAGGCCCGCGGACCAACGTGGCAAACGGCGACAAGGTGATTGGCACAAACCATACGCTTCCGACAAAAAAAGCCGGTCGCTACACCGGCGGACTTTGGGTGGGAAAATACCTTAAAACACACTCTTATCAGAAAATTATGACTGATGAGGCTGCCGCGATGATTGGTGAATATGGCAGCCGTCTGTGCATGCTGGAAGGCTTTGTCGGTCATGCAGAACAGTGCAATCTGCGTGTTCGCCGGTATGGCGGCAAAAACATCGCTTACGGGAAAGCTGCAGAATAATCATGTCGCAACTGCAAACAGACAATCAGCGTAACAAGGCCAGGGTTCTGGCGTTCTGGGATGCGTTGGACAAAGTTGGATCGGGTGCATCACAGCAAGTTTGCGCGGATCATCTGTACCCGAATTTTGTCTGGAACGGACCCGCACCGCTGGGCAGGTGTAAGCGGCCCGAAGTTCTGGCAGATTCGTTTTGGGCACCGCTCAAAAAGGCGATACCCGACCTCAGGCGCGAGACTCACTTATTCTTTGGCGGCTCCTCGTCCGGGCACGCCGATGGCAGCCAGGATGGGCGCATGTGGGTCTGTGGCACCGGCTATCTTTCCGGCCTGCCTTCCAAGTCATTTCTGGGCATTCCAGCAGTTGGTCGCCCAGTCCGCATTCGCTGGGGCGAGTTTCTGAGGTTTGACGGCGAAAATATCGTCGAAGCGCAAACAATCATTGATTTTGTAGATTGGTTCGAGCAGATAGGCCTGCCTGTTCTGCCTCCGCCGCGCGGCGCGGCGCATGTCTTTCCAGCACCAACTGGTTACAATGGGGTGTTGGAGGCTCGGCAAGACGATGGTAAAACCCGCAAAACACTGGAATTTGGTCGCGATTTTATCTACGGCGGCTTGAACAATTTTGACCAACAGAACCTCTCCAAAATGGGCATGGCGCGCTTCTTTCATCCCAACCTGAAGTGGTATGGTCCAGGCGGCATTGGAGCCTGCCTGTCATTCTCTGAATTTGAAACCCTGCACCAAAGACCGTGGCTGGTGGCTTTTCCTGATCGCAAAGTTCAAGATCTTGATTCGCTTTTCGCCGAGGGCCAACTTTTGGGATCATCAGGCGTTGTTTCCGTGCGTGCAACCCACACTGGACCCTATCTTGACCAACCCGCGACCCAAAAGGAGATCGAGTTCAGCGGCCTCGATTTCTGGCTGCGAAGCGGTGACAGGTTAACCGAGAACTGGGTGTTTGTGGATATGGTCCACCTTTTTGCGCAATTCGGTGTTGATTTGTTTGCCCGAATGCTCGCGCAGGCCAGAACACGGGGGATCACAGCTTGATCCATCTGAACACTTTCGTCAATTTACCGGCACTGATACCACTTTGTTCTGAAATGACCCATGGAGCCAAAAAAAGTGCCTGATTTCCCCCGTACCCCCACCTTTGACCTTTCTGGAAAACGTGCCTTGGTCGCCGGAGCAACTTCAGGTATTGGGCTTGCCTGCGCCGTCGCATTGGCAGAACACGGGGCTGATGTAACACTTGCGGCACGAAATCGCGATAAACTGGTCGAACTGGCCGATCAAATGACAGCCGAAAACTGGATGGCCCGCACCTTGCCGGTTGATGTGAGCGATGTGGATGCGACGGCAAAAGCCGTCGGCGATCATGGCCCTTTTGACATACTGGTCAATAGCGCAGGACAGGCACGCCATTCTCTTGCAATCGACACCACGCCAGAGGATTTTGATGCTGTATTGGATATCAATCTGCGCGGTGCTTATTTTGTTACCCAGGCTGTTGCCAAAGGACTGCTTGCGGCAGGGCTACCCGGCTCGTTGATAAATATCTCGTCGCAGATGGCCCATGTAGGCGGCAGGGAACGCGCTGTTTATTGCGCCTCAAAATTTGCCGTCGAGGGTTTTACCAAAGCAATGGCGCTTGAATTTGGGCCATCAAGAATTCGTATCAATACAATTTGCCCAACCTTCATTCTGACGGCGCTGACCCAGTCTACTTTCGACAATCCGGAAAAACGCTCCTGGGTGCTTGAAAAGATCAAGCTTGGACGAATTGGCGAAGTTGAAGACATAATGGGGGCGGTAGTTTATCTGGCCTCGGATGCTTCTGCGCTGGTGACAGGTACCTCGTTGATGATAGACGGAGGTTGGACTGCAGATTGATGGCAAATGACAAAGTCACATCGCAGCAGGTCGCAAAGCGTGCAGGCGTCAGCCAGTCTGCAGTCAGTCGTGTGTTCACGCCCGGCGCGTCGGCTTCGCTTAAAACCACCGATAAGGTTCGCAAGGCCGCAACTGAACTTGGATATCGCCCGAATGTTCTGGCCCGGTCGCTGATCACGGGAAAAAGCCGTATGATCGGCCTGATTGTCGCCTATCTGGAAAACCAGTTTTACCCGGAAGCTTTGGAGAAATTGTCCAACGCATTGCAAGAAAAAGGCTATCATGTCCTGATTTTCATGACCTCCCAAACCACTGTCAATATCGATACGGTCCTGCAGGAAATCCTGGATTATCAGGTTGACGGAATTGTATTGGCTTCAGTTGCGATGTCCTCAGATCTTGCAGCGCAATGCCAAATGGCGGGTATTCCCGTCGTGTTGTTCAACCGCAGCCAAGATGATGATCGCCTGTCATCGGTAACCTCGGACAATATTGGCGGTGGACGAAAGATTGCCGAATTTCTGATTGCCGGCGGGCATAATAAAATTGGTCACATCACTGGTTGGGAAGGTGCCTCGACCCAACGCGACCGGGAAATCGGATTGCTTGAGGGATTGAAGAGCGCAGGCCAGACACTGTTTGCCCGCGAGGTTGGCAATTTTCAAATGACCACAGCGCAGGAAGCTACACGCCGAATGTTTGATGTAGCAGAACCTGACCGGCCTGATGCCGTGTTTGTCGCCAATGATCACATGGCCATTGTGGTAATGGACGTACTTCGCTCGGAACTCAAACTTGACGTCCCTGGCGATGTTTCGGTTGTCGCATATGACGATGTTCCAGCCGCTGCCTGGTTGGCCTATGACCTGACGACAGTGCGCCAGCGGGCCAATCAGATGGTCGCTGAAACCGTCTCAATTTTGATGGATCAGATAGCAACCGGAGTTAAAGACTCAAGACGGCTGGCCATTGATGGCCCGTTGATTATTCGTGGCTCGGCCCGCATACCCGAAGGATGGAAGAAATGAAAGGCTTTTCAAACCGCTGGGAAGATTTCCCCGACTATATCCTGGGGATCACCAGGGAAATTTGGGAAGATCGTGGCATTGCCACACTGAATGAATATTATGGCAAGGACATTTATCTGCGCATGCCAATGGGCGCCTATCGTGGTAATGCCGGGGTGATCGCCAAGACCATGGCCACGCTGGTTGAATTCCCTGACCGTGAATTGCTTGGCGAAGATGTTATCTGGTCCGGCAATGAAGATGACGGAATGCTCAGTTCGCACCGTTTGTACTGTACCGGCACCCATCTGGGCGAAAGCATGTTCGGTGTGCCCACCGGAAAGCAGGTGCAATTTCGTGCCATCGCCGATTGTTATGCGATCAACAATACCATCACTGACGAATGGCTGGTACGCGACTATGGTGCGATTGCAAAACAGCTTGGCTGGACGTCTCGTGATGCAGCTCAAAAATTGATTGATGATGAAGGTGGGATCGAGAACTGTGACAAGCCGTTAACCCCGGAAACCTATGTTGACGGACCCTATACGGGTCGCGGTAATGAAAATGAATGGGGAGCCGAATATGCCGATTACCTGAACCGTATCATGAATGCTGATCTGGCGGTAATCAGGGAAAAATATGACCGTGCCGTACAGGGTGAATATCCGGGCATGACGACAGCGCGCAGTTGGGCCGAAGTTGATCGTTTCTGGATTGGGCTGCGTTCAGCCTTTCCCTCGGCCACGTTCAAGATCGATCACCAGATTGGCCGCGAGGATCCGATGATGCCACCACGCGCTGCCTTGCGCTGGTCGTTGCATGGAAAACATGATGGCTGGGGTGCATTTGGTCGTCCAACCGGGGCTGAAATTTATGTCATGGGAGTGAGCCACGCAGAATTCGGACCCTGGGGTTTACGCCGTGAATTTACCCTCTATGACGAGGTCGCCATCTGGAAACAAATCCTGATGGCCGCAGGATGACAATATCAGAAAACATAACTTTGACACCGGGATCAGCCCGCGTCATAAAACGAAAGAATATAAGATGACACCGCAGCAAATGGAAACCCGCATTGTTCGCTATGGTGAACTCAAACCATGCCGAACGGCTTTTATCGATACACACACCCCAGGCAGTGATCAGAAGGAAAACTTCACAATCATTGGTGGCGGCGTTACCGAAAGTCCGCATCAGCATATCCATATCCGCGAAACGCCGGGCTTCAACATTGGCGCTGCCGGACAACCCCCCAAATGCAGGAATTCCCTGCATAGCCACACAACCGCCGAAGTTTTCTTTGTGCTCAAAGGGCGCTGGCGGTTCTTTTGGGGGCGCACAGGAACAGCCGGTGAATTTATCGCCAACGAGGGGGATATTTTCAATATTCCCACCGGTATTTTCCGTGGCTTTGAAAATGTCGGAACAGATTATGGAATGATCATGGCCATACTGGGTGGTGACGATGCGGGCGGCGGCGTGACCTGGGCACCGCAAGTGATTGAGGACGCGATTGAACACGGTCTTGTGCTGGGTGAAAACGGCGTTATCTATGACACCAAAACCGGTGAAAAACTGCCTCACAATGTCAGTCCGATGCCGCAGTTGAGCGAGGAGCAACTGAAAGCCTATCCGGAAGTTCCTGTGGAAGGTGTCATCCGCGATTATGTTGCACGCTACTGGGACCTGATGGCACTGGCAGCCAACAAGCCTGCCAGGGTGATTGGAGAAGATGCCCTGCTGAAAGACAAACCGGGTTTTGAAGTAGAATTTCTGACACGTGGTTCAATCCCGGTGGAGAACTATGCCATCGACCGTCACGAAATCCTGATGCCGGTTCGCGGTCACTGGAAGTTATCTTGGCAAGGCGGTGAAACTACCCTGAATCCCGGTGATACTTGCGCCGTGCCTCCAGGCCTTAGCCGTGGCCTTGAACCGTCAATGAGTGGTGAGGTAAGTCTCTACCGCATCCGCAACACTGACGACCCTGCTGGCGCGACCTGGGCAGGATAAGCCATGAGTGAACCGCTTGTCCTTTTACCCGGCATGATGTGTGATGCCCGGCTGTTCACGCCACAGCTGGCTGCATTTTCACATGAGCGGGCGGTAATGGTCGCGCCACTTGTCGACCATGAAAGCGTTGAACTTTTGGCCAGGGAGGTTCTTGATTCCGCCCCGGCGCGGTTCGCGCTGGCGGGTCTTTCGATGGGCGGTATTGTTGCCATGGAGGTTATCCGACAGGCACCGGAACGGGTTTTGCGCCTGGCCTTGCTTGACACCAATCCGCTTGCCGAATTGCCTGAAGTTGCCGCCAGGCGTGAACCTCAGATCAAGGCTGTGATAGCAGATAACCTTCGCGCTGTGATGCGTGATGAAATGAAACCCAATTATCTGTGCGAAGGTCCCAATACGCAATCGATCCTTGATTTGTGCATGGCGATGGCGGAAACATTGGGGCCGGATGTATTTATTCGCCAGTCGAGAGCCCTGCAAACACGACCGGACCAGTGCGACAGTTTGAGCGCGATTGGCGTTCGAACGCTGATCCTTTGCGGCAGCCAGGACGTATTATGTCCGCTGGAACGGCATGAATTGATGCGCGATCTCATTGCAGGCGCGACACTCACGGTGGTCGAAAATGCCGGCCACCTTCCTACGCTGGAAAATCCAGATGATACCAACAAGGCACTTTCCCGATGGCTGCACCAATAATCCCCGATGACCTGCTTGAACTTTTGCAGAAAGTCGACACCCCCACCGTTTGCAATGCTATCGAAGTGGCGCAAGGCAAGCGCGGTTTTGATGCCTATACCAGGGGTACAATGCTGGCCAGCGAAGCCGATGCACCGCGACAGTCGGATTTGCCCGCACAGCAAAAATTGCCGGTCGCGAGGCACCAACTGAGCCGCCCGAGACGATCCGCGCCCGCCGTATGGATTATTTCCATCACATGGCTTCGGCAAGCGGCCCTGCATTAGCTGTGGTTGAAGATATCGACTTTCCCGATTGCGTCAGCGCATGGTGGGGCGAGGTTCATACGGCGGTTCACAAAGGCCTTGGCCTGAAAGGTGCGCTGACAAATGGCGTCATGCGCGATCTGGGCGATCTGGAGCCCGGTTTCCCGGTAATTGCCGGCTCCGTTGGGCCCAGTCATGCCTTTGTCCATGTTCGGGAACTGGCAACGCCAGTTACAATCTTTGACCTCGTGATCAATGACGGTGATCTGGTTCATGCCGATCGTCACGGGGCATTGGTTATTCCACCCGAGGTAATCATGGATATGAAATCGGCGATTGAAAAATTGTTTTCGACCGAAAACCTCATTCTGGGTCCGGCCCGTACACCCGGTTTCAATTTCGAAAAGCTAAAAACCGCCTGGGCGGCATTTGAACAGGCGCGAACCTGATAATAAGCAATAATTTGCGCACAGTGCAGCACTGAATTCACCCAAGGGAAAGGGACTTTAATGTCAAAGATTTTAACAACCCATGTTGGCTCACTACCGCGCACACAAGATGTAGTTGATTTTATATTCGCCCGCGAGAATGACCAGCCCTATGATCAGGCGGACTTCGATGCCTGCATGAGCGCGGCGGTATCGCAAACAGTACGTAAGCAGGTAGAAGCCGGGATTGATATTGTCAGCGACGGGGAAACTTCCAAAATATCCTATGCGACCTATGTAAAGGATCGCTACACGGGCTTTTCGGGCGATAGTCCGCGCAACGCGCCGGCCGATCTGAAGATGTTTCCCGGCTTTCTCAAACGTCTGGCGGATGATGGTGGCACACCGCAATATGCCCGTCCCATGTGTACCGGCGAGGTCCGCTCGAAAGGCAATGGCGAACTTGAAAAAGATATTGCCAACCTCAAGGCCGCCATGGCCGAGCACGGAGCAAAACGCGGCTTCATGAATGCTGCATCTCCGGGTGTTATCTCGTTGTTTTTGCAAAACGAATTCTATGCCGACCGCGAAGCTTACCTGGCGGCATTGGCCGAAGCCATGAAAGCGGAATATGAGGCGATCACGGTTGCTGGCCTAGATCTGCAACTCGACTGCCCTGACCTTGCGCTGTCGCGCCATATGCTGTTCGCCGACAAGACGGACGATGAGTTCTTAAAGATTGCCGACATGCATGTCGAGGCCCTGAACTATGCCCTTGAAAATGTTCCGCAGGAGCAGATTCGGGTTCATATATGTTGGGGCAATTACGAAGGCCCTCATTGTTGCGATATTCCTATGGACAAGGTCTTCTCAACATTGATGAATACCAGATCACGCTATGTGCTTTTTGAAACCTCCAATCCGCGCCATGCCCATGAATGGACGGTTTTTCGTGACAGAAAGGCTGAAATTCCCGATGGCAAGATTCTGGTGCCGGGGGTGGTTGATACAACAACCAATTTTGTCGAGCATCCCCAGGTTGTTGCTCAGCGAATTGATAGATTTACAAATATCGTCGGTACCGAGCGAGTGATCGCCGGATCTGACTGCGGCTTTGGCACTTTCGCCGGCTTTGGCGTTATCGACCCGCAAATCGCCTATGCTAAATTAACAAGTTTGGCTGAAGGAGCGGCAATTGATAATTAGCATATACAGAATTGCTTAACTCAAAGTTTTGGTCTTTATGGCTTTGATAGAGAATTTAGGAATGCCCGCGGCACTGAAGATGCTAAATCATTTGTCTGGAGTCAGTCACAAACCGTTATTGCAGGGTGCTCCTCTCACCGCTGTTAACGGCAAAGCGGATGACCTATCTGGTGTGCTTGACGGGATTCGCGAGCACGGAACCGAGTAAAATAATGGGCGTGGGGCAGATATTATACTTTGGAACTTGTAATGAATAATCGATCAAGTTTCGAGTGATCTAATGAAGGTTATTGGCACAAAGCGACGCTGATGGGTATGTCGCTCGCTGATCAACAATCGAATTCCAAAATGGTAAAATGTCTGCACTGCCGTCATTTGACAGTTGCAAAATGGAAGGATGCTGTGTGAAAACCCGAAATCTTGCGTCACCAATAGAATGGATTTCTATTTTCCAATGTTTTTGGTGCTCCCAAGAGGTCGGTGCTTCATGTGAGTCTGTTTGACAGAATGGCTTTCTACCAAGATTTTCTCAGCCAGAGTTTTCACACAACCTCTCTCCAGACCGTGTGAAAACTGAATTGGAGTTACAGTCAATTGGTTCCTGTGGTATTTATGGTGCCCAGATCAGGAGTTTCCAAATATGAGCACTCAGTCACCAATAAATGAGCTGGCGAGTTTTTTGGTCGATGCCAAACGCCGCGCCTACGCTGGTTTGGACGATGACGCCACGATAACGAACCCATTGTTCAGCGGCAGCAAGCAACTTGAATGGCAGGACAAAGATTGGTTTTACCGTGATGTATATTATGGCATGTCGTTGTTTACGGGCATGGAAGTGGTCTATTTCAAGAATAAACCGATTTGGTCCATGAGTTATTCAGGCGGCGCACGACCGGATGTCGAAGTTGAAGAGGCCAAACTAATTTACACATTTTTGCGCTCCGCTCTCATGAAGGTTCCCCTGGAGTTTCCGGTGCGCGGACCATCTGCATTTTCCACACCGGGTCTCTCGTATAAGATGACAGGTCACGGTGATTTGGAATTCTTTTGGGGACAAGAAGAAGTGTTTACCGATGAAATCAGCCGGTATGCTCTCAAATTTGCGGGCGGTATAATCCGTTAGTCCGATTGTGGGAGTGTATGGGGTTCCCTGTCAATTTGTAGCATGCTGGATTGGGCCATGGCTCATATATCTGGAATTGACCGCACCCAAATGTTGCTATTGCCCGAACGGGTTGAAGATTATGTCGGGGCGGATAATCAGGTTAGGTTCATCGATGCATTTGTTGACGAGCTGGACTTGCAAAAAGCAGGCTTTGCCGGGGTTGATGCGGAGGCGACCGGACGCCCGGGCTATTATCCGGCTGATCTGTTGAAGCTTAATATCTATGGTTATCTCAATCGTGTGCGCTTAAGCCGCCGGTTGGAGGTGGAGGCCCACCGCAATATTGAGGTGATCTGGGTCTGCTGGCCAAAACGGCTGAGCCTGCCCGGGAAATTCTTGGGTGTGACAAGATCGATGTTGTTGGCGACCGTGGCTACTTCAAGATTGAGGATATTGAAGCCTGTGAGAATAAGGGCCTTGTACCATATGTCGCCAAACCTCCGCGTGGCCCGGCGGTGCGCGAGGGCCTTTTTTCCAAGGATGTATTTCACTATGATGCGGACAGGGATAAATATGCCTGTCCTGTCGGAGCATATCTTGAGCCCCGTTGCAGGCGCAAGCCACGCGATACAACACTTATTGACTATTGCAACCGGGCTGCCCGCGAGTCCTGCGCTATCAAGATACGATGCACGGGTTCCTGTTTCCACACGGTCTGGATGGTTTTCGCGAGATTCCATATTTTCAATTATGCGACTTTGAAACGAAATGAGGTATGTTCTAATTTGGAGAATAGAAATTTCAGAGCACCAATGGAAAACAGGCGAATGAATCCAGACTCCCAAATCATGCAATTTTTTACCGAGGAAATTCGAGCTGCTGCCGCGCTGCCCGAAGGATCGGAAACAGAGCGTGTTCTTCGGGCATTCGCTACTGTGCCGCGTGAAGATCATGTTGGTGCAGGCCCTTGGCTCTTGCGCTCACCATTGTTTGGTATGGCATCACGTAGAACACCGGATGCCAACCCCTCACATCTTTACCATAACGTTTTGATCGCTCTGGATGAAGAACAAGGCATAAATATTGGTGATCCGTCGATGTGGGCACGCTTCTTTGTTCGCACGTCCATTACCCAGGGCTCGTCCGTTTTGCAGGTGGGAGCGGGCAGTGGATATTACACCGCAATCCTGGCGGAACTTGTTGGCAAACACGGCCGGGTCCTGGCCACAGAAACGAACGGCAATCTTGCGGATTTTGCCACTGACGCACTTGACGACAGGCGAAACGTGTCATTCAGGAAAGGAAACGGTGCAACTGATATAGATGCAGAAGACGGGCCGTTTGATCTGGTGGTCGCCTTTGCAGGCGTCACACACCCGGCTCGATCCTGGATCAACTGTTTGAAACCAAACGGGCGAATGCTCATACCTTTAACCAATGAAAGTTGGTGGGGTGCGATGGCTTTGCTTGAACGCGATGGTATGGACTTCAACGCCACAACACTTGGTCGTTGTGGGTTTTTCCCATGTTTGGGAGCTCGGGACGCTCAAACAGCTGAACGAATTGGTCTGCTTTGGTCGGAGCCATCACGGCTATCAGACGCCAGATTTCGTATCCTGACAGGAGAACGGGCTACCCACTTTGAGGTGGACGGTCACCGGTTTTGAAATCTGCCCTGAAAAAATCCATCCCGCCCTGGTCTGTATGACCAAAAGAAAAGCACAACAGAGTCCAGAAATCGTGAAAAACCGGTCAAATGCTTCCGTGTAAAGAAGACACGGTCTAGCAGAGTGAACTGGTTTGGCTCCATCAAATCGTTTAATCTAAACCTGATAGACTCTGGATCAAATCGAGTCTTTTACACTTAATGACCATTATCCAACCGACAACAGGAAACAGGGTTGCCTTTTCTGTTTCATTGGCATTTGTATAGCAGAACACCTTTAAAATGATCCTGCAATCCAGGAGCGAAAAGCGACCGGCACCTGTGCGCCGCCCTCGCGGAGGCCGGGCGTAAGCCCGAATAGCCGTGAGCAAAAAAAAATCGGAACTGAATCAAAATGTAAGGTGTTCTACTACAACAAACAGTGCAGTCTCTTTGCTGGTTTGCAACAAGCTGTGTGAAATTTTTAGCCTGATCCCGTTTGATCCCGCCGATTCGCGGTTCTGTTTCAAACTACCCCTACCACAAGGATTTTTGTGCCCGCTCTTCCCCGCCAACTTGGTTGTCACTTAGCCAGGCCAGAACTTCTCCTGGTTTTGGCAGTGTGTCGGCGTCGCTTTGGGCTTCCATATCCCATAACTTTGAACGTAAAATTGCCCGGCCACATTGAAAATATACTGCTTCGGTGCGCATCACGATTACCGAGCGCGGCTCTTTTCCCTCGACTGCGAATGTAGCTTTCAGTTCTTCATCGGCAGAAATATAGGCCGTTCCGTTCACCCTGAGGCAATTCGTCGAACCCGGTACCATGAAGCAAAGCGCGATACGTGGATCGGTAACAATATTTGAAAGCGAATCCGTGCGGTTGTTGCCGTGCCTGTCCGGCATCATCAAAGTGCGTTCATCATGAACGCGTACAAAAACCCGGCCGGTCTCCGCGTGGTGTGCAGTCCATGCCTTGCGGTGCCACCGTTGCCAGGGTGCAAAAGGGAGAAAGTTCAATAAACCGGCGATAATGCGGAATAATATGTGGCACTTCCTTTATCAGGGATGCTTTGCCGGGCTGGCCGTAAATCTTCTCCAGCTGTTCCAGTGTTTTGATGCGTGATATGATAGGCTTCCCCTGGTCACATTCCCGATTCTGCAGCGAAATAATCTTGCAGAAACCGGTGGTATATTCTTGTCAGAATATCCAGATCATCAAGGGCTGTGCGTTCGTTTACCTGGTGCATCGTCTGGCCGATCAGTCCAAACTCCACCACCGGACAATAATCCTTGATGAATCTGGCATCAGATGTGCCGCCGCCTGTCGACAGTTGCGGTATCTTCCCGGTTACCGCTTCCACAGATTTTGTAAGCAGTGTGATCAATTCATCGTCATGGGTGAGAAATACCTGGCTGACCCGCCCGACCCATTCAACATCATAATCCAGTCTGTCGGACTTGCCGTGACGAATACGTTTGGCATTGGCGCCTTTTTCAAAGCGGTTCAAGATTTCCTGCCTGATTGTATCTCCATTCCAGGAATCGTTGAAACGGATATTAAAAGTTGCCCTGGCCCTGGCCGCAATGACATTGACCGCCGGGTTGCCAATATCAATCGTAGTGACCTGAAGATTTGACGCCTCAAAATCATCCGTACCCTGATCAAAAGGTGTGGCAAGCAGTTGATCAAGCAGATCAATAATGCCATGGGCGGGGTTATCCGCCAGGTGCGGGTAGGCTGAATGACCCTGCTTGCCATGAACCCTCAGAACACCTGATAACGAACCACGCCTGCCGATCTTGATCATGTCGCCGATCTGGTCCGGATTGACCGGCTCCCCGACAATGCAGGCATCAAATTTCTCGCCGCGCTGGTCAGCCCACTTGAGCAGCTTGTCAGTGCCGTTGATCGATGGCCCCTCTTCATCACCGGTGATCAGGAACGAGATCGATCCGTCTGGCTGGCGGTTATCCTGCAGGTAGGTTTCCACGGCTGAAAGAAAACAGGCAATGCCTCCCTTCATATCAACTGCCCCGCGACCAATCATCTCGCC
>JAAEMP010000398.1 GCA_024225445.1 Hyphomicrobiales bacterium
CCTACTGCGGTCTTGCCTACTGCGGTCTTGCCCACTAAAGACAAATCATGTGCTCTTGTCATTCGCTCCTCCCAAAGCAGCAATTCTGTTCTCCCCAATATCTTGTAACCGCCAACTCTAACTATTTATCCGACAAATTCAAGACAAATTCATATATTTCTATATATTGGTCCATCAAATCAGCACAAATCATCCCAAATTACCGAACCACCCGTTGATCGGAACTTTTATAATGTTTCCCGGATTTGATTGATTTAGTAGGATGATTTGGGAAATTTGCAGTGCTCTTGAATTGCCGACTGATGTGTGTAGATTTTCAAGTCTTTATGGTCTGAAATAAACTATAACGTATAACAGACAATATTTTACCCAAAAGGGGTGCAAATTTTGCTATATTGATCCACAAATATTGATAGAATTTGCACGGGAGGAAAGTCATGAAGATTACAATTGGCAGTCTCGTTGGCCGGTTACTGCTTGTAACCGCTGCTGTTTTATTGGCTGGCGGTACGGCAATGGCCGGCAAAAGGGTAGCCCTGGTGATAGGTAATGCTGCCTATGAAAACACTGCATCTTTGAAAAATCCGGTTAACGATGCCAATCTCATGGCGACTTCGCTGGAGGATGCGGGCTTTGAGGTTAACAAAATTCTGGATGCGGATTTCAGGACCCTTAAGAAAGCCATGCTGAGTTTTGGACGTGACCTGCGCAATAACCCTGAAGCTGGCCTGTTTTATTATGCCGGTCACGGAGTGCAGGTACGCGGAGAAAACTATCTCATTCCGGTTAACGCAAAAATCAGTGATGAGGATGAAGTTGATCTGGAGGCCATCAATATCAATTCATTTCTGCGGGTGATGAATTCATCCAGTTCATCGATCAATATTGTTGTTCTGGATGCCTGCAGGAATAACCCGTTCGCCCGTTCTTTCCGCTCTGTTTCACGCGGACTTGCCCCTGTTGATGCGCCCAAGGGGACTTACATCGCCTATGCCACAGCACCAGGAGATGTTGCAGCAGACGGTCGCGGGAGAAACTCCCCTTATTCGACGGCACTTGCCAAGGCTATCAAGACCCGCGGCCTGACCATTGAGCAGGTATTCAAGCAGGCCAGAAGAGCCGTACTTGAAGCAACTTCCAGCAGGCAGGTGCCGTGGGAAACTAGCTCAATTACCGGAAATTTCTACTTTCACAATCAGCGAATAACCATAAATCCTACTCCGCAGCCGGTAGTAAATAACCCTGTCATCCAGCATACATCTCCTGTCCGAAATGAGGCCGAGAGCATATACAAACAAATCAAAGACAGCCAGAATATCGAGGTACTGGAGATATTTGCCGAGCAATTCCCTGACTCGATTTATACAAAATTTGTTCGTGTCAGAATCAAATCTCTGAAGGAGGCGCGGCTTGTAGTTGAGCCTCCGCCAAGAAATGACCCGCCGCCTAAAGACCTCGGTTCTCCACTGAGTGGAAAAGAGTTGTTTACCAAAGCCAGGGCGGAAGAATCAAAGAAGAATTATGTCGAATCAGCGCGCCTTTATCGAATGTCTGCCGATAAGGGATATGAGTATGCCATGTATAATCTGGCAGTCTTTTATTCAAAAGGTCGCGGCGTTAAACAGGATTACGATGAATCATCCCGGCTATACAAGATTGCGGTATCCAAAGGTCATCTGAGTGCCACATACAATCTTGCAATAGCATACACAAAAGGTCAGGGCGTGCCGAAAGACTACAAGGAAGCTGCCCGCCTTTACAGGATTGCCGTTAGCAAAAAGCATGTGAGCGCTACACGAAATCTGGGGCTTTTATATAAAAACGGGCAGGGTGTAGCCAAGGATTACAAAGAAGCCGCCAGACTATTCGAAAAGGCTGCGTTACAAAACAGCGTCGGCGCCATGTATGATCTTGGCAGTCTCTACTACAGCGGAAATGGCGTTGCTGACGACAAGAAGCTGTCTGCTGAATGGATTTTCAGGTCTCTCAATCAGGGATATGAATTTGCCCTCAATGATATGTTGGAAAATTCCAAGAACTGGGAATTACAATTCCGCATTGAATTTCAGCGTAAAATGAAAAAGGAAGGCTACTATGATGGAGCCCTTGATGGAGAATTTGGGCCAGCTACCATGAGCGCAATCAAAAAAGTTGCCAAGGGTTAGTGAGTTCACTGTTTCCTCATCAGGCCTGTTCCAAAAGCATAACTTGATAACAGTAATAACGTGATGAAATAAATTTAGACCGTGTCTTGTTTACACGGAAGCATTTGATGAACCAAACCGGTTCACTTTGCAATGTGCCAAATACGAAAATGTTTTTGGGCGACCTGGCTGATCGGACAAGTTTTACAACGCCGCAGATGAACCGGATTGGTCCTCCAAGAACTGCGGCTAAGGCCGGTTTTCACACTCCTGTTTATGAGTCTGTGACCCACAGAGAATTACAACGACTATTTGCCCCGCACCGCCGGTCGTTGTCAAAAAGCAGCTGAAATCCTGCTGTTCCGGTCAGAGGCTCTTCTGCATAGGCAATTGCTATTGGCCACGCAAAGCGCAATCCCGGCCACAACATGCGAAAGTCAGGCTTTTTTGGGTGGCGCGGTGGATTAATCGGCAGATATTCCCGGCCACAGACTCATTTCGACCCTGTTTATCGGTTTGTGCTCTGGTTTTGCCCGAAATCTGCGTGTCTGGTAATCGGGGCCAGAAAAAATACAGCAAACAGAAATATGGCCAGTCCTGAGAACAGTATTGAAAAACCCGTAAATTCCGAGATGTAACCCAGTGCTGCCGGAGCTATCAACACGCCTGAATAGCCAATGGTTGTCGTCAGAGACAAGCTGATACCCGGCGCCACACCGGGAAGATTCCCTGCCGCAGAAAATACGATTGGGATAAGATTTGAAAGCCCAAGTCCGGTAATAGCAAATCCGATAATAATTAACTCCGGTGTGCTGGCAATGCCGCTCACCAACAGACCCAATGCGGCTGCCAAAGAACAGATTTTTACTGTTTTGACGGCTCCCAATCGCCTGCGCACTGGATCGCCGAGAAATCGAACTATCGCCATGGCCGCCGAGAATGCACCAAAAGCATAAGAGGATGTAAGTGCATTGGCACCAATCTCATCGCGTAGATAATAAGCGCTCCAGTCAATAACCGCCCCTTCGGGCAATGCTGAAAAAAGAGCGGATATTCCAATCAGGTAAGGCAAAAGTGTTTTTGGAATACCGATGGGGGTCAACTGTTTATGGGTAATCATTTCGTGGCTAATGATCTGCCGCCAGGAGGCAGCCACCAGCATTAGCGCAACCAGAAGGGAAAAAATCGCCTGATCAAAGCTTCCCGAATACTGGATAAGATATCCGCCACATACCGCTCCAATCAGGCCGCCAAGGCTCCAGAACCCATGACAGGAGGACATAATCGGTGAATCGATTTTGCGCTCAACATCAACCGCCATTGCGTTCATCGCCACATCCATTCCGGCAATAAAAGCGCCGAAAACAAATATCGCGATTGTGGCGGTAATTATACCCGGTGCAAGTACCAGCCATACCAATGTAGTTGTTGCAATCATGCTGGTGATTTTGGTTGCCGGGGCTGTACCGAATTTTACCACGCCAATACCGGTTATCGGCATGCTTACCAGGGAACCAAACCCAAATATTGCTATCATCAGCCCCAACTGGCTTTCATCAAGCGATAACCGGTTTGCAAATTCAGGGATTTGAGGGGCCCAGTTGCCGATCATGAATCCGTTCATCAGGAACAATGCAGATACAGCTATTCGCGGATTAATCATTGTTCCCACCGGATTAGAATAGACAATGGGTTTACAGATTTTATCAAATCTGTAAACCCGACCGGATTGAAACTTGGTTATCAGATTAACGCCAATGATATCCAGTTGGCGCTGAGCGTTATTTGATCAATCGGCGCCAACTGCCCTGAGAATTTTAGTTAATGGGCAAAAACCCGTAAGCCCGGCTTGAAACAGGTTAAGTCCGACAAAGGCGGTAAACCATAGCCAACTGATATTACCCATATTGATTTGGCCGCTTAAATGGGCCAGCGCCAGGCTAATGATAATAAACAATCCGGCAAGGTTCATCGTCCAGCGTTGTGCGTTCATGATAACGATCTTTCTATAATTGAAGTTATATCTATATATTCTAATATATGCATATTATTGAAAAATCAAGGGTCATTTTCGTATAGCAGAACATCTTTATAATGATCATGCAATCAGGAGCGAAAAGCGACTGGCGCTGGTGCGCCGCCCCCGTGGAGGCGGGGCGTTAGCCCGAATAGCCGTGAGCAAAAAAATTCAAACTGAATCAAAATAAAGCTGTTCTGTTATATCTCTCAAATCATGCAGTCAAGTTTACAAGCCCGATATTTGATATGCCAACACGGGCGGGCATCCAAAACCGGAATTATTACCAGACAACAATACTAAATTCGTGGTGTTTGAATTGCTTTCACTTTCACAACCATCAGATTGTAAGCACGCATACAGCAAAATGCTATTCGTGCTTTCAATAAACTATAAGAAACGGTCTAAATCTATGCCCACCAGTTTACAGACGTAAACCGGATCAAGCCTCAGGAGCTGGCATATGATATCCAGGTGTTGAATGCGAAATAGCCTCTTCCTCTTCCGTCATGTATTCAGGAACGGAATCAAACAGGGGTGAAGACAGATAGCGCTCCCCGGTATCTGGTAACATACACAAAATTACCGATCCCGGTTTGGCTTTTTCCGCAACCTGGAAAGCTGCCGCAAAAGTTGAACCACCGGATATGCCGGTGAAAATACCTTCTTTTTGCGCCAGTTTCTGAGAGTGCTCAATACCCACAGGACCGGGGACAGGAATCAGATCATCATAATAATTGTTGTCAATCGCTTCTTGTAAAATAAGTGGAATAAAATCCGGTGTCCAGCCCTGGATCGGATGAGGTTCAAAGGCTGAGTGGCCAACACTGGGTGATCCATCTTCATTACGTTCCTGAGCCTCACCACTGCCAACCAGTTGCGCATTTGCTGGCTCACTCAGGATAATCTTGATATCAGGGCGCTTTTCTTTTATCACCCTTCCAACCCCGGTTACTGTTCCTCCGGTGCCATAGCCGCTAATCCAGTAATCGAGATTTTCACCATTGAAATCTGATAATATTTCCTGAGCGGTAGTATTTGCATGGATTTTTGCATTGGCCTCGGTTTCAAACTGGCGGGCCTGGAACCAGCCATTTGCCGCCGCCAGTTCCTTGGCTTTCTGTACCATGCCAAAACCTTTTGCAGTCCGCGGTGTGAGGACGACTTTTGCACCCAAAAAGCGCATCATTCTGCGTCGCTCGATGGAGAAGCTGTCTGCCATGGTAACAACAAGCGGATAGCCTTTTGCCGCACAGACCATGGCAAGACCAATGCCGGTATTACCGCTGGTGGCTTCAACCACCGTTTGGCCTGGTTGCAGCGCACCGCTTTTTTCTGCTTCCTCAATAATGCTGATTGCCAGGCGATCTTTTACAGAGCCGGCCGGATTGAACAATTCCGCCTTCACATACATTGTCACATGATCTGGGGCTAGATTGTTGATGCGGATGCAAGGTGTGTCACCGATTGTGTCCAGAATATTGTCATAAAGGCGTCCGCGCCCCTGGGTAGTGCGAGAAGATGTCATTGTAGAATTTCCCTAATTTATCGTTGAAAAAGCATCACTGAACTGTGGCGAGCCAATTTTTCAACAAACGGCCAAAATATTTTCAGGTGACGTATGATTTGTCCGATTATCCGGACAAATCATAGGCCAGCCATGAACACCAGTATTGTAGAAATATTTGTAACACCCAAGTCTGCGGTGTCAAATTCAAACACCGCATTACTGGCAAATTTACCAATCTGTATTCCCTGTTATTTGCCTGAATCTCTGATAATCTTTCACATGGACAACACTTTTGATTATCTTGAACAAACCGAAAGAAGCCAGGTAATTCAATTCCTTGGTAACTGCCTCGCGATGGGTACATACGCGGTTGGCAAGTTCCGAATGTGTTGGAATATCAAATTTGGCACTTTCTGCATCCTCCTCAACAACAGCTTCAGCCAGCCGCAATAATTCGCTCTGGATTCTAAACCGTACCGCCATTGTGCCAAATTCATGAATCCTTTCCGTCAGTGCCCTGTTTTTTTCCACCAGCAACTCGATCAGCGCCAGCGCGATGTCAGGGTCTCCAGCGATAGCCGCTCGAAAAACACCGGCTGTAAATCTTGCCACGACACAGTCGCATACAGCCAGTATCGCGGTTGACCGCGGCTCTTTGTCGATTGCAGAAAATTCTCCGAAAAGCTCACCCGGTTTTATGTCCAGATAACTTACTTCCTTGCCTTTTTCAGAAAAAGACTTTGCCCGAACGATACCCTCTGCAACCAGATATACATCGGTCGATGCATCAGCCTGGCCAACAATTTGACGGTTTTTGGTAAATTTTATCAGTCTGGAATTGGCAATCAGGGATGCAATAGTATCGTCGCTGGCATCACTGAACACCTTGCAACTTCGTAACTGGTTTTCTGATATTAAAGCCATAAATGATCCCTTGAACTAATGTTTTCCTCCAAGACATACGTTGTAAAATCCGGTAAGCCAACAAAACGGATTTTCAGATTTGCTGTTGGGTATAGTATTAACCTCCAGTCTGCAAATAGGCAAAAATTAGTCCAGGACGTGTGTTGTTTTACACAGGATAGACCATTACCAATAACCATAAATTGCTGCTGAACTAAAACGGAAATTTCCAAATGCCACAAATTGACGAATACTGGAAAAATTATATTGATAACCAATGGGTTGACGGAGGGTCTGATCGTCTTTCCGTGGAAAATCCGGCATGCGGTGAACATCTGGCCTGGCAGGCCATGGCCGACAGGCAAGATGTTGCCAAAGCGGTATCAGCCGCAAAGGCCTGTTATGAATCAGGTGTTTTAAGCGCGATGCGACCGGTTGAGCGCGGCCGTTTGATTAAACAGATGGGTGAGTGGCTGCTTGGCCACGTTGATGAAATTGCCAACATTCTTTGCCTTGAACAGGGAAAACCGCTTTGGGAGGCCAAAAATGAAGCAACCAACTGCGCTCGCTATTACGAATATTATGGCAATCAGGCTGAGACACTTGAGGGTAAGTCAATTCCCCTTGGGCAGAATTATCTGGATTTCACAATCTATGAACCTTACGGGATATCGGCGCAAATCATTCCCTGGAATTTCCCGCTTGAAATAAGTGCCCGTTCAATTTCTGCCGGGATAGCAACCGCCAATGCATGTGTTGTTAAAACACCGGAGCTGGCTCCGTTAAGCAGCCAGTATTTTGCCCGTGCGGCAGAAGCAGTTGGCCTGCCGGCGGGCACCCTGAATTTGATTTGCGGGCATGGGCATGAGGCTGGTGCTGCCATGAGTGAACACCCGGATGTGCGTCAAGTCGTATTTACCGGTTCGCTCGCTACCGGCATAAAAATAGCGCAATCAGCGGCACAAAACATTGTCCCCTGTGTGCTGGAACTTGGCGGAAAATCAGCGGCGATTGTTAGTTCTGATGCTGATCTGGACAATTTTATCAAATCACTTCGCGCCGGAATTTTTACCAATTCCGGCCAGGTTTGTTCGGCCATGTCGCGTGCCATTGTTCATGAAGACATTCATGATGAAGTGGTTGAACGTGCCGCTGCCCTCGCTCAGGCGTTATCAGTAGGTCCGGGCATTGAGCGAACGGAGCCCGGCCTCAATATGGGAGCGATGATTAGTGAAGCGCAGCGCGATCGCGCGGAAAACCTTTGCCGGCGTGCCGACAGCGATGGCGCACGCATTGTTACCGGCGGGCGCAGACTAAATCACCAGGGCAGCTTTATGCAGCCTACTATTCTCGACAATGTCGATCCATCGGGTGAAATGGGCCAGACGGAAGTATTTGGACCGGTGATTTCGTTCATCAAATACCAAAATGAAGATCAGGCTGTTAAAATTGCCAACGCAACTCAATATGGCCTCGTTGGCGGGATTTTTACCAGGGATCTGGATCGCGCCATGAATACTGCGCGAAAAATTCGTGCCGGCCAGGTTTTCGTGAATGAGTGGTTTGCCGGAGGGGTGGAAACACCCTTTGGCGGCTATGGAAAATCCGGCTATGGTCGCGAAAAGGGCCGGGAAGCTCTATTCAATTATGTCCAGACAAAAAACATCGCCATCAGATTATGATATCAGGCAAGTTTCGCAACAACATCGATGGGCCTATATGACCCACCGAAGGCCGTATTTTCGCGCTCGCTGGACTTCGTTATACTTCACTTGTGGTCATATAGACCAGGGCGTGAAGTATGCCTTGCCAGCAAACGCGAAAACACGGTCAAATGACCCTACCTAAGCGCAGGTCGCTCTAGTTGCTCAGGCAAGGATCCGTCGGTCTGTCGAAAAATATTCATGACGGAAATAGCCCAGGCCATTCTCACCCTGATCGGAAAAATTATGAATTTTTCCGATCAGTACATCATGATCACCTGCATTAATGCGGTTAAATACCTGGCAGTCAAACCAGGCGCAACTGCCGGCCAGTAACGGACTGCCCAGTTCGCTGCTTCGCCATTCTATTCCGTCAAATCGGTCGCCTCGAAATCGCGCAAACCGGTCAGCCAGCAATTTTTGCTCACTTCCCAGAATATTTACCGCAAAATGCTTTGTCGTTGAAAATATATGGTAACTTGACAGGCCTTTGCCGACACATATCAATAGCAATGCCGGATCGAGCGACACGGATGTGAAGGAATTTGCTGTAAATCCTACCGGTTCTCCACTGTTTGTGTGGGCTGTGACCACCGTCACTCCGGTCACATAACTTCCAAATGCGCTGCGTAATCTCTCCTGCAACGATGGACTTGATTGTGCAATATCGGCCATGCATTTTCTCGTTATCGTAATCTATACTGTTTGTAGCACCATTCGTTCAGTTTAACATACAAAAGGAAATTCTATTTGTTCTGGATTTATTTCTTTGACTGCAGACACTCTTGCTGCAACTGGTATCCTGTCTCAGAGTTTCGGGTTGGACACTCAAGAAATCATCAGGCCTTGCCGTCTGTGACCTGGCCTTGCGACAATTAGACACTCTCAATTCTGAACTAATACAAAATTAGTAGTGACAAACATTTGCGTTCACAATAAAAATTTGTAACAAATCGTCCTGATGGCTATAAGGCGTGAGAATAATAAGCTCGGTCGGGAATTTTTGTGGAAAATAAGGCAGAAAAACTGCCAACATACTAGAATGTTGCAAGTGACCGAGCTGGAGGAGAATTGAGACTGATGTCTGCAGACAAATCCGCAGCTCGTGGTGAAGTGCGTTCTATTGATTCGCTTGTTACGTTTCCACAATATTTACTTCTGAATGCCAGGCGTTTTGCCACCAGACCGGCAATGCGGCACAAGAATTATGGTATCTGGCAAAGCTGGACATGGTTACAAATGCATGAAGAAATACGTGCATTTTCACTGGGTCTCAAAGAATTGGGTCTCGATAAGGGTCAGAAAATCGCGATAATCGGCGCAAACCGACCCAGACTTTATTGGACTTTTTGCGCAGCCCAGGCACTGGGTGCCGTTCCGGTGCCCATTTATTCCGACTCTATCGCAGAAGAAATGGAATATGTTCTGGAGCATGCCGAAACGGTCATGGCAGTATGTCAGGATCAGGAGCAGATAGACAAAGTCCTTTCCATGGGCAAAAAACTGAAAACGCTGAAGACAATCATCTATGATGAACCGCGCGGCATGCGTGATTATGATCTTGACGAACTCCGGTCTTTTGAAGATGTGCAGAAACTCGGTGAAAAGACTTTGGGTAGCAAAGATGCCGCAGATGAATGGGAAAAAAATATCTATCAGGCGAAAGGCGATGATCTGGCGGTAATGCTTTATACGTCAGGTACAACCGGTCGACCTAAAGGTGTGATGTTGTCGAATGACAATATGGTAAAAACCGCGATCAGTGCCAACGAATTTGATCATTTTGACGAAACGGAACAGATCGTAGCCTATTTGCCCCTGGCCTGGGTTGGCGACCACGTGTTTTCCTACGGTCAGGCCTTTACCGCAGGATACTGTGTTTGTTGTCCTGAAAGTGCTGAGACTGTTAATGAGGACAGACGGGAAATCGCGCCAACTTATTTCTTTGCTCCACCGCGTGTATTTGAAATCATGCTGACCGCAATCATGGTACGCATGGAAGATGCCGGGACCTTCAAGAAAAAAATGTTTCACTACTTTCTCGATCATGCCAGCAAGGTAGGCGAGAAAATTCTTAACGGTGAAAAAGTCGCGGTTTTTGATCGGATAAAATATTTTATCGGCGAATTGATGGTCTATGGACCACTGAAGAACCGGCTGGGTTTCACCAATGTGAAAGTTGGGTATACGGCTGGTGAAGCAATTGGACCTGAGATTTTCAGATTCTATCGCTCCCTTGGAATAAATCTCAAGCAGCTTTATGGCCAGACGGAAGCCTCCGTTTATATTTCTGCCCAGCCCGATGGTGAGATTAGAGCAGAAACCGTAGGCCGGCCAAGTCCCGGTGTGGAAATTGAAATTGCCGATTCAGGCGAGGTTATGTATCGCTCACCCGGCGTGTTTGTCGGCTATTACAAAAATGAAAAATCCACCAAAGAGACAAAAACCAAAGATGGTTGGGTCCATACCGGAGATGCAGGCTTTATTGATGACAACGGGCATTTGAGAATAATTGACCGGGCCAAGGATGTCGGTAAATTGATCGATGGTTCAATGTTTGCGCCTAAATATATTGAGAACAAACTCAAGTTTTTCCCCAACGTTAAAGAAGCCGTGGCCTTTGGGGACGGGCGTGAATTTGTTGGCGTCATCGTTAATATTGATCTGACTTCTGTCGGCAACTGGGCCGAGCGCAACAATATTGCCTATGCCAGTTATCAGGAACTGGCTGCTCATCCGCAGGTCTACAAGATGATGGCAGAACATATCGAACAGGTTAATCGGGACCTGTCGGGCGAAGAAATGATGGCTGGAGCGCAAATTTCCCGTTTTCTGGTGTTGCACAAGGAACTGGATGCCGATGACGGGGAATTGACCCGCACGCTGAAAGTACGACGAAATTTCATATCGGAGCGTTATGCGCCTTTGATTGAAGCTATTTATGACGGCTCAACTGAAAAATATGTCGATACTGAAGTCATTTTTGAAGATGGCCGGAAAGGCAGTATTTCAGCAACCGTTGAAGTACGTGATGTGAAAGTGTTTGCGCCGGTTTCTCATAAGGAGGCGGCTGAATGAGCGCCAGAACAGCCGCAGATATTGCTGTAGGTGAAGATCTTTTGCATGTGGATGATATTTCTCTGTCATTTGGTGGCGTAAAAGCCATTCAGAACATCTCCTTCAATATTGTCAAAGGTGAGATTCGCGCCATTATCGGTCCCAATGGCGCCGGCAAAACCTCGATGTTGAATGTGATTAACGGGTTTTATCATCCCCAGGAAGGAACCATTACCTTTCTGGGTGAAGAACGCCGCAAGATGCGACCTTATCGGGCCGCCAGCCAGGGAATATCGCGCACCTTTCAGAACGTCGCCTTGTTCACCGGCATGTCGACACTGGACAATATCATGGCCGGGCGTTCCCTGAAAATGCACAGGAATTTTTTCTGGCAGATGTTCAGATATGGACCTGCTCTGAATGAAGAGATTGAGCATCGGCGGGCAGTCGAGGAAATCATTGATTTTCTCGAAATTGAACATATCCGCAAGACCCCGGTCGGACAGTTGCCTTATGGCTTGCAGAAACGCGTTGAACTGGGCCGTGCCCTGGCGGCCGAACCTTCATTATTGTTGCTGGATGAACCCATGGCCGGCATGAATCTGGAAGAAAAGGAAGATATGAGCCGTTTTGTCATAGATGTGAATCAGCAATTCGGCACGACCATTGCGCTGATTGAACACGACATGGGTGTGGTGATGGATTTGGCGGACCGGATTGTTGTCATGGATTACGGCAAGAAAATTGCAGATGGCATGCCCAAGGATGTTCAGTCAGATCAAAATGTCATTGATGCCTATCTGGGGGTAGCCCACTAATGGATTTACTATTTAATATATTTGTCAGTCCATTTATCGAAATGGTAACTATGCCCGATTTTCTTCTTCAGGTTTTATGGGAAGGATTCGTTTCCGGAACCCTTTATGCCCTGATCGCTTTGGGTTTTGTGCTGATTTTCAAGGCATCGGGCGTATTTAATTTTGCCCAGGGGATCATGGTGGTTTTCGCAGCCCTTACCTTGGTGGGATTTCATGCTGCTGGCCTGCCTGCTTATGTGTCCCTGGTGTTGGCACTCGCGGTAATGGGATTTTTGGCCTGGGGCGTGGAGCGAGTGGTGCTGCGTCATTTGGTAAACCAGCCGGATCTGATACTATTTATGGCGACTATTGGCTTGTCCTATTTCCTGATCGGATTTGGTGAATTGATATTCGGTGGCGAACCCAAGTCCATGATTACCGAGCAGTTGGGTCTTCCAACCGGATCAACCACCATTGAGATTTTTGATGGCATTGTGATTTTACAACATCTGGATATTGCAGCTGCTGCTATTGCCGCCATTCTGGTTGCAGGTCTGGCACTGTTCTTTTCCAAAACCCGCATCGGGCGTGCCCTTCGCGCTGTTGCCGACGACCACCAGGCAGCGTTGTCGGTCGGGATTTCACTTAATCAGATCTGGGCAATTGTCTGGTTTGCAGCAGGTATCGTTGCACTGGCCACCGGTATCATGTGGGGCGCGCGATCGGATGTATCCTTTGCCCTGCAAATTGTTGCTCTAAAAGCCTTGCCTGTTCTTATTCTTGGTGGTTTCACCTCGGTTCCAGGCGCAATAATCGGGGGCTTGATTATCGGTTTTGGAGAAAAACTGTTCGAAGTTTACTGGGGTGGCTTGCTTGGCGGTGGTGTTGAAGGCTGGTTTGCCTATGTCATCGCTCTGATATTCCTGCTGTTCAGGCCACAGGGCCTGTTTGGTGAAAAAATTATTGAGAGGGTGTAGCTCACCATGTTTTATCGTGAAGCAGGACAATACAAAACCAGCTATAAGGCTGATCAGGCAATTTTCCCTATCTTCCAGGACAGAATGGCGATTGTCTTTTATTTGTTGGTCGCTTTTGTTGCGATCCCATATTTTGGCAGTGATTTTTTTATTACTTCGATGATGATTCCGTTTCTGATCTTTTCCCTTGCAGCGATCGGACTGAATATTCTGGTGGGTTATACCGGACAAATCTCATTGGGAACCGGAGCGTTTATGGGCGTTGGGGCTTATGCCTGCTATAAAATGACTTCCATTTTCCCGGATGTGAATATTATTATTCTGATTATTTCATCGGGCATTTTCTCTGCCGCTGTAGGCATGATATTCGGACTGCCTTCTTTACGTATCAAGGGCTTTTATCTGGTCGTTACTACGCTCGCTGCCCAATTCTTTCTTGAATGGTGTTTTATCCGTGTTCCCTGGCTTTATAATTATAACGATTCAGGTGCGATTGAAGTGCCCCAAAGAGAGGCCCTGGGCGTGATCGTTACCGGTGCATCGGCCACACCAACAACCCGTTATCTGATTGTTCTGGCGATTGTTGTGGCGATGACCTGGGTTGCCTCAAATATCATTCATGGCCGCATCGGACGTTCCTGGATGATGATCAGGGATATGGATATCGCCGCCGAGTTGATGGGTATTCGCCCCCTTTATGCCAAGCTTTCCGCCTTTGCCGTGTCGTCGTTTTATTGTGGTGTGGCTGGCGCAATGATGGTGTTTTTCTGGCTTGGTGCTGCGGAAGTCGAGAGTTTTGATGTCAACCATTCATTCCTGATCCTGTTCATGGTGGTGATCGGTGGTCTGGGTTCTCTGGTCGGTTCGTTCCTGGGAGCGGCTTTCATCTGGATTTTACCGGTAATTTTGCGTGCAATTCCCGATACAATCGGTCTGGATATTAATGCTGCAACAGTTGAGCATATCAATTTCATGATCATTGGCGGATTGATCATTTTCTTCCTGATTGTCGAGCCCCATGGCCTCGCCAGATTATGGGCGCTTGCCAAACAGAAATTGCGTGTGTGGCCATTTCCATATTAGGATGCCCGCACCAATCCTCCACGCTGTCAATTGTGGAGGTTAATCATAACCGAAGAAGTCGAGAAACCCGACTTGTCAGGTTCATCAATACAGGTTTCAATATGTGAAGCGGATTGCACCAACGCTAGTCCGCAGAGTCTCGGGAGGAACTTAAATGTTCAAAAAACTCATACTAGGAACAGCTGCTGTTGCAATGCTGTCTGGCGCACAAATGATGAGTGCCAGTGCAGAAGACATGCATTATGTTCCATCACTCAGTTATCGTACCGGCCCATTTGCTGGTGGCGGTATTCCTGTCGCCAACGGCTTTTCAGATTACATGAACATGCTGAATGCGCGTGATGGTGGTATCGGCGGCGTGAAAATCGTCGTGGAAGAATGCGAAACCGGTTACAACAGCCAAAAAGGCGTTGAGTGCTACGAATCTACCAAAGGCAAGGGCGCACTGGTTTATAATCCGATGTCCACGGGCATTACGCTTCAGCTGGTTCCAAAAGCACCAGTTGACGAAATTCCGGTTTTGTCCATGGGTTATGGATTGTCTGCAACCGCAATTGGCGAGAAATTCCCCTGGGGTTTCAACTATCCGACAACCTACTGGAACCAGTTGTCTTCAATCCTCAAATATATTGATTCCAAAGGTGGCATCAAAGGCAAGAAAATCGGTTTTATCTATCTTGATGTGGGTTACGGTAAAGAGCCAATTCCGTTGCTTGACAAGCTTGCCACATCAATGGGCTTTACCACCGCAAAATTCCCGGTTGGTGTCAAGGAAATGCAGAGCCAGTCATCCCATTGGCTGAACGTTCGTAAAGAACGTCCGGACTGGATGATCATGTGGGGTTGGGGAGCGATGAACTCTACAGCTATCAAGGAAGCCGCCAAAATTAAATATCCGCTTGATCACTTCATCGGTAACTGGTGGTCTGGTGCCGACGCTGACCTTCGTCCTGTCGGTGAAGTTGGTAAGGGCTATGTTGCTGCTAACTTCTCAGGTATTGGTACAGATTTCCCAGCCCTTCAAGATGTGTTGAAACACGTTGTTGATGCAGGAAAAAGCCAGGTAAAAGATAAAAGCCTGGTTGGCGATGTGCTCTATAACCGTGGTCTTTTCAATGCTGTAATTGTTGCTGAAGCCATTGCCGCCGCGCAAAAGGCAACCGGCAAAAAAGCTATTACCGGTGCTGACATGCGCGTTGGTCTGGAGACTTTCGATCTTTCTGCAGCTCGCCTGAAAGAGCTTGGTCTGGAAGGATTTGCCGCTCCGGTCAAGGCATCATGCTCAGATCATGAAGGTGCTGGTAGTGTATTCCTTCAACAATGGAATGGCTCCGCGTGGGAAAAAATCTCCGATGCAATTGCGCCTATGAACGATGTTGTTCGTCCATTGCTTGAGGAAGCTGCAGATAAATATACAGCAGACAAGCCTGACTGGAAAACCCAGTCCTGCTGATAAACTGATAAATGTAATATCAATCGGCCCCGAAAGTATTCGGGGTCGGTTTTTCAAAACCAAATTTGTCCGAAAGTCACCCCATGAGCGTTGCTGAAAATATCGAACCGCAAACCGCACCTGATATTCTGCAGGTCAACAACATCGAGGTGATCTATAATCACGTAATTCTGGTTCTCAAGGGGGTGTCGCTAACGGTACCCGAGCGAGGTATCGTTGCAATTCTCGGCGCAAACGGGGCCGGTAAAACCACCACTTTGAGAGCCATATCCAATTTGCTGCATGGTGAACGCGGTGTCGTTACCAAAGGCAATATTGTTTTTGATGGCAATGAAATTCATAACCTGACGCCCAATGAGCTGGTCCGTCGCGGCTGTATCCAGGTGATGGAGGGGCGCCATGTATTTGAACATTTGACAATTGAGGAAAACCTGTTGACCGGAGCCTATACCCGCAAGGATGGCGGTGCTGCGATCAAACGGGATCTGGATATGGTCTACAACTATTTCCCGCGTCTGCGTGAACGACGTCGTTCTCTTGCAGGTTATACCTCGGGTGGGGAACAACAGATGTGCGCGGTTGGGCGCGCATTGATGTCCCGTCCCAAAATGATTCTGCTGGATGAACCTTCCATGGGACTTGCTCCGCAACTGGTTGATGAAATTTTTGAAATTGTTCACGCGCTGAATGAAAATGAAGGTGTGACCTTCCTGCTGGCAGAGCAAAATACCAATGTCGCACTGCGTTATGCCACCTATGGCTATATTCTGGAATCAGGCCGGGTGGTGATGGACGGGGCGGCAAAGGAGCTGCGCGAAAATGAAGATGTGAAGGAATTCTACCTTGGCGTCGGTGGAGAAGGCCGTAAATCATTTCGTGATGTTAAACATTATAAACGGCGCAAGCGCTGGCTGGCCTGATAGCTTTTTCAGAATAGGCTGAAAGGGTCTGGATGAACCGCTTCCGCTATTCACGCACAAAATTCTGGCTGGCAATCATTGTCGCTCTTGGTCTCACAGCCATGGTCGCCGGCCTGACCTGGATGATTTTCACAAGGCTGGGTAATCCCAATGCCGATGCCATCACTGCCGTTGCCGGTCTGGTTTTTCTGGCGTTCTTTTCTGCGAGAATGGCGCTGCAGTATTTCCGCGATGATGTGGTTCTGGCAATCCTGCCAACCGGTATCAATGATGCGAGATGGGCAAGAGGATTGATAGAATGGGAGCGAATAAAGGAAATTACACTACGCCAGCGCGAAAATGAATTTCAGCTTGATGTCCATCTGTGGCCAGTTTCCGGCAGCAGTGAAATTCTTTCCATTGACCTTGAGGCTCTGGAAAGCGATGTTGAAACCATAACCTCTGCCATTAACATCCACATGCCGATACGCAATGAATACTAAAAAGGCAATTTCATGAGCGAACATTTTGATGAACTGGAAACCCGCAGCATTGAGGCCAGAGAACGCGACCTGTTCACCCGGTTGCCCGGATATCTTCAATCTGCAAAAACATCTGTTGCAGGCTGGGGCGAGCGTTTCGCCGATATTGATTGTTTATCAATCACCTCGCGCGGCGCACTGGCTTCAATTCCCGTATTACGCAAACCGGAGTTGATGCAGGCGCAGAAAAACTCACCGCCCTTTGGCGGATTCGCCAATCCATCCATGCTGGATGGCTCACGTCTATTCATGTCACCGGGTCCGGTGTGGGAACCCCAGGCGCCGGGTCTTGACCCCTGGATGGCAGCACGGTCCTATTACGCTGCCGGCATCAGAAAAGGCGATTTGGTGCACAATGCGCTTTCCTACCACATGACGCCCGGAGGTTTTATCCTGGATGAAGGTGCCAGGGCGTTGGGCGCACGAATATTTCCTGGCGGCATCGGAAATACGGAAATGCAGGTCGAAGCAGCTGCGTTCATCAAGCCTGATGCTTATGCCGGAACTCCCGATTATCTGAAAACCATTCTGGATAAAGCCGATGAAATGGGCAGGGACTTGTCCTCAATCAAGAGAGGGGTGGTTTCCGGCGGTGCATTGTTTCCATCAATGCGCGATGAATACCGCAGCCGCGGGGTTAACGTAATGCAGGCCTATGCAACAGCGGATCTGGGTGTGATTGCCTATGAAAGTGCCTTTGAGGAAGCGGTTTTGCCGGGCATGGTCTGCAATGAAAACCTGATAGTCGAGATTGTACGCCCCGGCACTAATGACCCGGTCTCCGCCGGCGAGGTCGGCGAACTGGTGGTAACCAATTTCAATGAAGCCTATCCCCTTATCCGTTTTGGCACCGGGGACCTGTCGGCAATCCTTGATGAACCATCTCCATGCGGGCGCACCAACATGCGGATCAAGGGCTGGATGGGCCGCGCTGACCAGCGCACGAAAATCAAGGGGATGTTTGTTGATCCAAAACAGGTTGATGAAGTTGTCAAAGCCTGTCCTTCAATCAGGGCTGCCCGCCTGGTAGTGGCAAGACAGGGCGGTACAGATGTGATGACCTTTCAATTCACTGCTGAGCAGAGAGACGTCGATTTGACCGATATTGCCGCGAAATTGACAATGATCTGCAAATTGAAAGGTGAGGTCGAGCAGGTTTCCTCGCTGCCCAATGACGGGCTGGTCATTGAAGATCAGCGCGACTATTCCAAATAGGTGTAGTTATGACAGATTTCCTGCAACCTGATGCCAGATATTCGCTGGCGCTGAACAAGGATGAATTAACCGTCTATGTAAGGGAGGTGTTTCCACAGTCAGGTACCTACCGGTGGAGCGTCGAGGAACTGGTTCCCGGATCGATCAAAGTGGCGATGGAAATTGACGATGACCATCTGCGCCCCGGTGGCACTGTTTCCGGTCCCACCATGTTTGCGCTGGCGGATGTCGCCGCCTATCTGGTGATACTTGGTCATATCGGGAAAGTCGCACTGGCGGTGACCACATCACTCAATATCAATTTTCTTGCAAAACCACCTGCCGGTAATCTGCAGGCAGAATGCAGATTGATCAAACTTGGCAAGCGATTGGCCACATGTGAGGTGCATATTACCGGTGCCCACGACAATAATATTGTCGCCCAGGCAACGGCCACCTATTCTATTCCGCCAAGGGATTGAGATTTATCGGAAGGCTTTCATGGCTATATTGAAATCACAACCACTGACAAAAGGCCGGTTTGCACCGTTTGGTGATGTCATTGAAACTGAAGGCGCTCACTCATTTGAAATCAACAACGGTACGACTACCAGATTTCATGATCTGGCCGAGGTGCAATTGCTGGGAGAAAATTCACGCGCTTTGGTTTCGATTTTCAGAGGCCAGCAGTTTTATTTGCCGGTGAAGGTCGAAATGATGGAACGCCATCCGCTCGGTTCCCAGGCATTTGTCCCGTTAAACAATCGTTCCTTTCTGGTGGTTGTGGCGGAAGATGAAAAATCTGAACCGGTACGTCCGCTCGCTTTTATCGTAAAAGGCACCCAGGGCGTCAATTTTCACGCAAATACCTGGCATGCAACCTTAACCGCATTGGAGGGCGACAGCGATTTTTTGGTGGTTGACCGGGGTGGCGATGGCACCAATTTGCAGGAACATTTTTTTGATCGTGCCTATCAGGTCGTCTGATTCTGGATTGCCAACAAAATTTCCGCAACACTCATTGCCGCGATAACTTCTGGTTGTTTGTTTTTGACAAGGGTCCCGCCGATGGGACAATGCAAATTCTCAATGGAAGCTGCATCATAATTATTATCTCCCAACCAGCTTTTTAGCACGGCGCGTTTGGTAGGTGAACCAATCATTCCCACATAAACCGCATCGCCCCTGGCAAGCGCCTCTGCAGTGATAATAAAATCGAGTGAATGATCATGCGTGGTGATGACATAAACTGCCCCGGGCTTTGCCTCTCTCACCGCCTCTTCCGGCAGGGCCAGGTTATGCATTTTGTGCTTTTCGGTTCTCGTTGCATATTCGGGTCTGGTGTCGATTATCCGGATATTCATACCAAGAGGCACAAGTGCGTCAGCCAGCGCCAGTCCTGTGTGCCCCGCGCCAAAAATCAGAACTTCAATCGGAGGCTGCACTTTTTCAAGCCTGTTGAATTTGGCGCGAATACTCTCATCGACAAGATGGTAGGAAATGTCCAGGCTTCCCCCGCAGCATTGATCGATTTCCGGTCCAAGTTTTATAGTTTGGCGCTCAACATATTTTGCACCCTCAATGAAACTCCGGGCAGCCTTGATCGCCACCCACTCGGCACTGCCTCCGCCAATCGTGCCGTAAATTTTGTCCCGTCCGACAATCATCATGGCACCTGCATCGCGCGGTGTTGAACCTGCTGCCTGCAATAATTCGATCAGGTAACAGGGTTCATCGCTTGCCAGTACTTCATCAAAATCTGCAGCGGTCAGTTCGCTCATTACCATTCATCTCTTTTTCTGGATTGAATTCTGCCTCACAATATTTCATGGTGCGCTAATAAATTGCAAGTCACTTGTTGGCAGGAGAACCAGATGGATTTGGGATACAGCGAAAGCGAACTGGCTTACCGGGACGAGGTGCGTGAATTTCTTGCGACCAGACTTCCCAAGCGCATTGCCAATCTTGTTAAAAATGGCAAAAGGCTTGCCAAGCGTGATTATGAAGAATGGCAGGCTATTTTGAATGCCAGGGGCTGGCTTGCCCCCAATTGGCCAAAGGAACACGGTGGTGCTGAGTGGAGCGCAGTTCAAAAACATATTTTTGAGGAAGAATGCTGTATTGCCGGTGCTCCGAGGATATTGCCCTTTGGTCTTGGTATGCTGGCACCGGTATTGATGAAATTTGGCAGCGAACAACAAAAAGCACATTATTTGCCGCGTATTCTCGATGGTACTGACTGGTGGTGCCAGGGTTATTCGGAACCCGGTGCAGGATCTGATCTGGCATCGCTGAAGACCAAAGCCGAGCGACAGGGTGATCATTATATCGTCAATGGCCAGAAAACCTGGACAACCCTGGGCCAATATGCCGACTGGATATTCTGCCTGGTAAGAACATCAAGTGAAGGCAAGCGTCAGGAAGGTATTTCATTTCTGTTGATCGACATGAAAACGCCAGGCATCGAAATCAGGCCAATCATTTTACTTGATGGCGAACATGAGGTGAATGAAGTTTTTTTCACTGATGTTAAAGTGCCGGTGGAAAATCTTGTGGGAGAGGAAAACAAGGGTTGGACCTATGCCAAGTACCTTCTCACCCATGAGCGTACCGGCACCGCCGGGATCGGATTTTCCAATGCCGCATTGGCGCATTTGAAATCAATCGCCTCAACCCAGATGAAATCGGGTCGGCCGCTAAAACAGGACCCATATTTTGCTGCCCGCATGGCGCAGGTGGAAATTGATCTGGAGGCTTTGAAAACAACCAATCTGCGGGTGCTTGTACAGGCGGATTCAGGAGCCGCACCCGGACCTGAGAGTTCGATGCTGAAAATCAAGGGTACGGTGATCCGCCAGGAAATAAACGATCTGGCACGCCGGGCATTGGGGCCCTATGCCCTGCCATTTGTATCAGAGGCTTTGGATGAAGGTTATAATGAAAGCCCGATCGGTCCGCATTATGCCAATCCGATAGCCGCCGAGTATTTCAACAATCGAAAATTGTCGATATTTGCCGGTTCAAATGAAATTCAGCGTGGAATTATTTCCAAAACCAAACTTGGCTTGTGAGGCAAAATTCATGGATTTTGATTTGAATGAAGATCGTCGCATGCTGCAGGATACGCTTGGCAGGTTTTTGCGTGAACAATATACGATTGAAAAGCGACTTGAATTTGCCCAAAGCGAACAGGGATATTCGTCTCAGATGTGGCAGCAATTTGCCGATCTGGGCATTATCGGCGCACTATTCGATGAAAAGGCCGGTGGTTATGGCGGTCACGGTGATGACCTGATGGTGGTGTTCGAGCAACTGGGCAAAGCGCTTGTTGTAGAGCCGATTTTGTCCTCGGCTGTTCTCTCGGGAACGATACTGTCTTCGCTCAACAGTGATCTGGTTGAACAGATTATTTCAGGTCAAACCCAGGTGTCTCTTGCTCATCTGGAACCCGAAAGCCGTTATGATCTGGCCCACATCAGTGCAAGTGCCGTGCAGGATGCAGATGACTGGGTAATCAATGCTCACAAATCCATGGTGCTTGGCGCGTCTTCTGCAAACAGGCTGATTGTTTCGGCAAGGACTGGCGGCGAAGCAAATGATGAAAACGGCATCAGCCTGTTTCTGGTTGACCCCATGGCCAGCGGTGTCGAGTTGCGTTCCTATTCGACCATTGATGGTTATGGTGCGGCAGACGTCTTCCTTGTCAATTCGCCTGCACAATTGTTGGGTGATAAGGATAAGGCTTTTGCGCTAATCGAACTGGCTCATGCCAGGGCAATTGTCGCCATTTGTGCCCAATGTCTTGGAGCCTGCGAAGTGGCCAAAGACATGACGGTCGAATATATGCATACACGTAAACAGTTTGGCGTGATTATCGGCAAGTTCCAGGTCCTTCAGCACCGCATGGCCGACGTTTTGATAGAACTTGAACAGATGCGTTCTTCCATCATCAATGCTGCCGGATATCTGGAAGATGGACGCATATTGCGTGAAAAACATGTTTCGGCTGCAAAAAATCTGATTGGCAGGGCAGGTCGCCAAATCGCTGAGGAGGCAATTCAGATACATGGTGGTATTGCCATGACATGGGAGGCAAGCGTCAGCCATTATGCCAAACATATCATCATGATCGACCATCTGTTTGGTGATACAGACCATCATCTGGAACGCTATATCGAATTGAATTAAACTTGTTTGAATTACACAAACCGGAAGAGTTAGACCATGAGCATAATTGCAGAAAACCTTTCAAAATTAGGTATTGTACTGCCTGAGCCACCCACCCCGCTAGCCAGTTATGTCGGTTTTGTCAGGCATGGTGACCTGGTATTCGTTTCGGGACAAATACCAATGCAGGATGGCGTTATCACCCAGACCGGTCTGTTGGGCGCGGGAGTAACCATTGAGGAGGCTGCTGCCGCCGCACGTATTTGCGCCATCAATATTCTGGCTCAGGTCAATATCGCCTGCGAGGGTGACCTGGAGCGAATAGCGCAATGCATAAAATTGGGAGGCTTTGTTGCCTCTACGCCGGATTTCGGTGACCACCCGAAGGTTATAAATGGCGCATCGGATTTTATGAGTGAGGTGCTGGGGAAACGTGGGGCACATGCCAGAGCCGCGATTGGTGTTGCTGCACTGCCAATGAATGTTAGCGTTGAGGTAGAGGCAATATTTGCAATTCGCTAATTTGGATTGTCTGTTTTTGGCCATGATGTTCGGTAGAAATCTGGTCGTGACCGAGAAAATGTGAATTCCTTGTTGAACAAAACAAACATTTGTCAGACCGGGCTATTATACCATTCCCGGTTAAATAAAAGAAATTTCCCGGAAGTACGATATGCTTAAGATTATCCCTCCGCCATTACGCAATTATGCCCAGTTTCAGGGTCGTATGCCGAGGAGTCGGTTTTTACGGTGGTTGGGACTTTTATTTTTGTTTTACATGCTTGCCGGTTGGATCGATCTGCAATTTGTTGCTCCTACATTGGGTTACCTGCCCAATGAAGATGTTAAAGAGCAATATGTGGTGACCATTGCGGCGCTGCTGCTGGTAACACCCTGGCTTTCCTCGCATGTTCGCCGCCTGCATGATGTGAATCGCTCGGGATGGTGGATGGTTTTCGCAATTCCGATGTTATTGATCTTGTATTTTGGCAGCGATATTGTTTCCGCAATCTATTTGTTCCTGACCGAAAACTACCCCGCAAGTCTGCAACCACAAAGTACGGGTTTTATGTTTGTTACCTGGGTACCTTTTGTCCCAACAGGATTGGCTGTCTTGAGTTTTTCACCGGTAATTTTGTGGAGCCTGAAAAAGGGTTCTAAAGAACCCAATCGATTTGGTGCGCAAGAGTAAGAGGGTGGATTGGTCAATGTCATTGCGAATTCGATGCGTATGGTAACAATGAGTCACACCCATTTATGCAAGTGTATTGACAAGTGAACCAATTTGAAAATTCTGTAGTTTATCGCTAAGAGTCTGTTCAACGATTCCTGATAGCGGGCAAAATGGATCAAAACAAAGCCATCAGGAATTGCTGAACAGACTCTGAATCATCATTCAGTAAAACTAATACCTGGCTACCAGCCATTCGCATTGCATAATTAATCTACCGTCAATTTTGGGAGGAATTCAGGCAATGAGTACTGTTGAAATGACAGTCAACGGAAAACAGGTTTCCGCTGATGTTGAGGATCGAACGCTTTTATCGGCGTTTTTGCGTGAAAACCTGAATCTGACAGGCACACATATCGGTTGTGACACCTCCCAGTGCGGTGCGTGTGTTGTTCATGTTGATGGCAAGGCGGTGAAATCCTGCACAATGCTGGCAGCCCAGGCTTCCGGCAGTGAAGTAACTACCATTGAAGGACTTGCCAATGGCGGTGAGCTTCATCCCGTACAGACAGCCTTCAAAGAAAACCACGGCTTGCAATGCGGATTTTGCACACCGGGTATGATCATGACGGCAGTTGATATGATTAACCGCCACGGTGGTGCCAATCTGGATGAAAAAACCATTCGTCAGGAACTTGAAGGCAATATTTGCCGCTGCACGGGATACCACAATATCGTGCGTTCTATCGAAACGGCAGCAAAAGAACTGGCCTAAGTTTTTAATTTTTCAAATCTGCGTTGGCGTCGATATATGATTTCCGCCTCCGGGTTTGCATATCTAATGGAGAAATACCATGGCAGCAGAAGGTATCGGAGCAAGGGTGCTCCGCAAGGAAGACAAGAGATTCATAACCGGCAAGGGCAAATATACGGATGATTTCACCATGCCACGGGCCAATGATCTGCCATCATTTGATCTTTCGACCCATGAAACTTTGTGTCCGAACAATCCTCTGGGCATGAAGGGTTGCGGGGAGGCCGGAGCCATCGGTTCTCCACCCGCAGTTATCAATGCCATAACCGATGCAATCGGCAATAATAACCTGAGTATGCCAGTCACCCCTTCCAGGGTTTGGGCTGCATTAAACGCGTGAACGGAGCAAACTATCATGTATGAGACAAAATACCACCGCGCTTCCTCCGCAGATGAAGCTTCATCCCTGTTGGGTTCGGCCGAAGACGGCAAGCTGATTGCCGGTGGCCAAACTCTTATTCCAACCATGAAACAACGCCTGGCAGCGCCAAGCGACCTTGTTGATATCGGTGCAATTGGCGCAATGAATGGCATTGCGGTCGAAGGTGGTCAGGTAACTATCGGTGCGTGTACCACCCATGCGCAAGTGGCAACTGATGCGGTTTTGCAATCTGCCTGTCCGGCTATATGCGATCTGGCCTCGACAATCGGAGATCCGGCGGTAAGACATAAAGGCACGATTGGTGGTTCTATCGCAAATAATGATCCCGCAGCAGATTATCCGGCCGCAATGATTGCACTCAGTGCTCAAATACACACCAACAAACGCACCATCGGCAGCAGCTATTTTTTTGTAGGTTTGTTTGAAACCGCATTGGAAGAAGATGAAATTATCACTTCGGTGACATTTTCAGCACCTGCCAGGGCAGCCTATGCCAAATATGCCAATCCTGCATCGCGTTACGCCATGGCAGGGGTATTTGTCGCGAAAATGAGTGACGGTTCAGCCCATGTTGGTATTACCGGGGCAGGATCTGATGGCGTATTCAGCCATCCGGGTATGGAAGCCGCATTAGCTTCAAACTGGAGCGCGGATGCGATTTCCGGTGAAAGCGTTGCTGCTGAGGATATGTTGTCAGATATCCATGCGGATGCAGCCTACAGGGCAAATCTGGTGAAGGTAATGGCCGGCAGGGCAGTTTCCGCCGCTGGATACTCGAAAGCACCGAACAATTAGAAAACTGTCTCCGGGTCATCGGTTTTGATCCGGAATTTTTTTGACTGTTACCGGTCCAATGACCTTGTTTCACGATGATTGGCTTGTTTTATGATAACCCGGATTTTCCCTGGTTTGAACTTGTATAGGTCCAGATGCGTGCCGGTGGGATATTGCGCAATACTGTACCCAGGTGGCCGACTTCAAAATTCTTTGAACGTTCCGGTACCGGAGAGTTTGGCCCATATGAAAACTGGATCATCGACTGGCCTTGATCAACAAGTTTGAGAGCGGCTACCACAAGTCTGATGCGTTGTGAAATAGGGAAATTCAACAGGGGTAGAGCAGAAATTACACAGTCGAATCTTTCAATTCCCAGTTGTTTTGCAATCTCGGCAATGTTGAATGCGTCACCATGAATAAAATTGATACCCGGGTAACGCCGCTTCAAGCCGGGGATAAAACTGGCAGAATACTCAATTGAATATATGTTTTCTGGGTTAACACCCCTGTCCAGGATAGCCTTGGTAATTACACCGGTGCCGGGCCCAAGTTCCAATACAGGTAATCCGCTGTCCGGGCGAATGAGGCTGGTCATTTTTGCCGCGGTTCGAGCACTGGTCGGGGCGATGGCACCAACTGTCTTCGGTTTGGAGACCAGACTTTTCGCAAATTCCAGTTTATCACCAAATTTGGTTGTCAATTTGTTTCCAAGACTGCGGTTCAACACTGAGTGCAAAAAAATTCTCCTTCCAACAGATCTGACAGGTTTATCTGATACCCAGAATGATTGACAATAAACCCGTACCGTCAGAGGCGCTACACATTGCGTGATTATCACATTGTTGCAAAATTAGTTCAAGCAGGAATAGGAAAAGAATTCAGTTGCCATGAAAACCTCCAGAAACACTATTACTTCACGTCATCTGTACTTGTAACGACACTGCCAAGCAACCCATAGGCAATTGCCTCGTCTGTATCAAGCCAGAAATCCCGGGCTGTGTCTTTAGCCACCTGCTCCGCTGTTTTACCGGTAGCCTCTGCAAAAATTCGCTCAAAGCGTTCTTTCATTTTTTCAATCTGCTCAGCCTGAATGGCAATATCAGACGCCGCACCGCCAACACCGCCGCTGGGTTGATGTAACAAAAATCTGGTATTTGGCAGGCAAAGCCGGTTTTCAAGTTTTGCACCGATAAAAATAAGTGCTCCGGCACTGGCTACCCAACCCGATCCAATCACGGTTACGACCGGTTTGATGAACTTGATCAAATCATGGATCATGTCGCCTGATTCAACATGGCCGCCGGGGGATGAAATAAATATCGTAATGGGATCATCACTTTTGCTCGCCAGCGCCAGAAGTTTCTCGCAGGTTTCTTTTGCTACTTTGTCCGATATCTCTCCAACGATGGTCACATAACGATTTTCAAAGGCAATTTCTTCGGCAATGCTTGCCCGTTTTGATTTTGACATGGTTACCATTTCCTAACCGATTTCATTTTTCAAGTTCCGATAATCACAAAAAAAAGGGCGAACCACAAGGCCCGCCCTTTCATCAAATTAGTCAGCAGGCGGCTTGCCTTACATCATGCCGCCCATGCCGCCCATGCCACCCATATCAGGCATGGCTGGTGCGCCACCGCCGGTGTCTTTGCTTGGGGCATCAGCAACCATGGCTTCAGTTGTCACCAGCAATGATGCAACAGAAGCTGCATCCTGCAGCGCAGAACGAACGACCTTAACAGGGTCAATGATACCCATTTTGATCAGGTCACCATATTCGCCTGTTTGTGCGTTATAACCGTAGTCAGCTTTGTTTTTGCTGTTGACTTCACCAACAACAATTGAACCTTCATCGCCTGCATTTTCAGCAATCTGACGAATTGGAGCCTGAAGCGCGCGGCGAACGATGTTGATACCGGCAGCCTGGTCATCATTTTCACCGACAGCATTGATAAACTTGGCAGCACGAAGAAGTGCTACACCGCCACCAGGGACAATGCCTTCTTCAACTGCAGCACGTGTTGCATTCAATGCATCATCAACGCGGTCTTTCTTCTCTTTAACTTCAACTTCTGTCGATCCGCCAACACGAATAACAGCAACACCGCCAGCCAGTTTAGCCAGACGCTCCTGCAGTTTTTCTTTGTCGTAATCAGAAGTGGTTTCTTCGATTTGTGCCTTGATTTGACCAACGCGGGACTCGATCTCTTTTTTCTTGCCAGCTCCATCAATGACGGTTGTGTTTTCTTTGGTGACGGAAACTTTCTTGGCGGTGCCAAGCATTTCAAGAGATACATTTTCCAGTTTGATGCCAAGATCTTCAGATATCACCTGGCCGCCGGTCAAAATAGCAATATCTTCAAGCATCGCCTTGCGTCGATCACCAAAACCGGGGGCTTTGATGGCAACAATTTTCAGGCCACCGCGCAGTTTGTTGACAACCAGAGTAGCCAGAGCTTCTCCTTCGACATCCTCAGCAATGATAACCAGCGGACGTGAGGACTGATGCACAGCCTCAAGAATTGGCAACATGGCTTGCAGGTTGGAGAGTTTCTTTTCGTGAAGAAGAATGTAGGGGTCTTCCATGTCAGCAATCATTTTGTCCGGATTGGTGACGAAGTATGGTGATAGGTAGCCACGGTCAAACTGCATGCCTTCAACAACTTCAAGTTCGCTTTCAGCAGTTTTTGCTTCTTCAACTGTGATCACACCCTCATTGCCAACGCGCTGCATGGCTTCAGCAATATCTGCACCGATTGTTGTATCGCCATTCGATGAAATCGTACCAACCTGGGCGACTTCCTCAGAAGTTTTGATTTTCTTGGCCTTTTTAGCCAGATCAGAGATCACTTCTTTAACAGCCATGTCAATACCGCGTTTCAGATCCATCGGGTTCATGCCGGCAGCAACCGCTTTGGCGCCTTCCTTAACGATAGCCTGAGCCAGTACTGTGGCAGTAGTGGTTCCATCGCCTGCAACATCATTGGTTTTTGAAGCCACTTCACGCACCATTTGAGCGCCCATGTTTTCAAACTTGTCATCAAGCTCGATTTCTTTAGCAACAGCTACACCGTCCTTGGTGATACGCGGTGCGCCGAATGATTTGTCAAGAATAACGTTACGGCCTTTTGGGCCAAGCGTTACTTTAACGGCATTAGCCAGGATATCCACTCCACGCAACATGGAATTGCGCGCTTCGGTTCCAAATTTTACTTCTTTAGCAGCCATTTTCAGCTCCTCTTTGGGTGGTATTCACCCGTTTAAATTAATTAGGATAACAATTGGGTTCGGGCCTTAGGCCATTACGCCCATGATGTCAGATTCTTTCATGATCAACAGGTCTTCGCCATTGATTTTGATTTCAGTGCCGGACCATTTGCCAAACAGTACAACATCGCCTTTTTTCACATCCAGCGGAACCAATTTGCCTGCTTCGTCGCGTGCTCCTGATCCAACAGCGATAATTTCACCTTCAGAAGGTTTTTCCTGTGCTGTATCAGGAAGGATGATGCCGCCAGCTGTCTTCTCTTCAGAATCTACCCGGCGAACCACTACACGGTCGTGAAGCGGACGGAATTTCGTTTTTGCCATGATTTCTACCCATAATAATTAAGTTTTTACCCGGAAATTTCCGGTTGCTTTAAATTGCTGTGTGGAATATTTCCAGCTCACAAACAATATTAGCACTCAACTTGTATGAGTGCTAACGGCGTTCAGATAGGCAGCACCAAGCTATTTGTCAAGGAAAACAATGAATTTATTTGATGAATTTGTTTTTGTGTCCAATCCCACCATGGGTTTCGGGTTGGACATTTAATATCTTTTTGCAAAGAAAGTGTGAATCAAACAATTTATATATGAATGTTACATTCAGATCCCACTAATTTCCTTTTTCAAGGCCTTGGCTGGGATCAAGGCGTTACCTTGGGCCAGATAAACTTCCGAATCTATCATGGAAACGGTTTGCGCGTCACTATCGACCTCGCTTGCAATCAGAGTGATGTTGTTATTGATGGCAACTGGGACAATGTAATCTGCAAAATTTGTAATATCCCTTTTGCCTATGCATATTAACTCCGCAGCTGGAATTTTGACGATACCAAAAATTCCATTGGAGAGAATTTTTGCGATGCTGATATCACCGGGTAAATCCATCTTCACCTCATCTATCGACATTTCATAGCCAAGGTCGCGTATCAGAGCCAGATTGTTGCTCTGTACGATATTGAGATTTGTATAACTGGAATGGGAAATCTCGCAAATCAGCTGATGGTTTAACGGTTGATTTGCTCGCAATTGTTCAAGTATTTCGCCAAAGACTTTTTTGTTACCCAGAGATTGCGGTGCGATGTTCCAAAAAACCGGATATTCGTTACCCTGACGCTGCAATCCACGCACAACCTTGAATGTCAATTCCAGTGACAACAAATTAATTCGGGCGATTTGCCCGCGGTCTTTGGCAGCAGGCATGAATTGTTTTGCCGCTAATATGTTATCGCCAATCCTCAGACGAATAAATGCTTCGAAATAACGGATGTTTCGTGTTGGCAGTTCCAGTATCGGCTGCAGAAAAATTTCCGCTCCATCATTGTTCAGAGCTTTTGTCAATTGTGATGGCTTGATCTTGAACTGTTTACCTCCTGCGGAAATTTCTTTCTGCTTCAGCCGGCTATTCAATTCGATAATGTTGTCCGAGCCATCAATATTATCCACTTGACCAGAGCTGGATGACGGGCCGGTCTGGCTGTCTTGTTCTCTCCATGTACTGGCAGCCCTGCCAAGTATTTCAGTGGCATGATCAATTTGTGCGAGAGATGAACTGTGATCGTTGGGATCAGTATTTGCTTCGTTGCGGAAACGATCATGCTTGTCCACATCTGACTTTGCAATTTCTAATTTGATTTGATTCAGGCGTTTTGTAATACTTTTTTCGAATTGCCGTATATCGAGAATGTACTCGTCCACACTGGCAAGCTTTTGATTCAATAACAGGTGGTTATATATCGCCAGCAATGCACAAAATCCAATAGCTGCGACAACTGCCGCATCAAGAATTTCAAAAAATAAATACAAATGTAAACCGATAGCGAAGCATACAGCAATCACTGAAATACAGATGAAAACAATAATATTTCTAGTTTGCTGGCTCATTCAGGTTCCTTTGTTTCCATATGCTCAGTTCATCGAAATCCGGGCAATTTCCGACAAAAAAATAAAGTACAGAAATGCTGTTCCACATGCGGCATTCAGGAAATTGGAAAATGCATGCGATTCCGGAAACAGTGGATTTTTATGCCTATTCATTTTGGATTTACTGCAATTTTATTATTAACACGAATAATCGGCCGGCGGAATGAAATTTCAGATAATAGTAAATATTACGACTTCCCTTGACCCGGATAATCAGCACCTTATGAATGTTCTCTGCAAGCAAACAATCACGACTTACCATTTGGGCTCTGAATGACAAATTTTTTAATCGAGTTAAACCAGAGATAATTTTGGAGAATTCTTTGACCCCGACAACCCTTTGTCCACGTCTCACCGGATTGAATGAAATTGCCGGTAACTATGATGCCTTATTGTGTGATGTATGGGGTGTGCTTCACAATGGCACAAGAGCCAGCAACCGGGCGATCGAGGCATTGAGTGGATTTAAAAGGTTGAACAAACCGACATTCCTGTTGACCAATGCTCCACGACCAAATCTGCAGGTTTTGAGGCAACTGGAAAAACTGGATATTCCACTTGAAACAACATTTGATGAAATCGTGACCTCAGGCGATGTTACTCGGGGGATTATTTCAAATATCAATAATCCAATATTTCATATCGGCACCGATTTTGACAAATCTGTTTTCGAGGGGCTGGATGTTGAATTTGCGGACTGGCGGTCAGCAGGAACAGTTGTATGCACAGGTTTGTATGATGATTTCACCGAAACTCCTGAAGATTATTCGAAACTACTCGCTGATATTAAAAAACGAGACCTTCCGTTTATCTGTGCCAATCCGGATATTATTGTAGAACATGGTGGCATGATGCGCTGGTGTGCTGGTGCATTAGCAAAAAAATATGATGAGATTGGCGGGCAAACCATGATTGTCGGTAAACCAAACCGTCCGGTTTACGAACATGCTCACGTATTGCTCAATCAGGCAGCGGGAAGAACCTTGGATAATTCCAGAATTCTGGCCATTGGTGACGGTATTAATACTGACATTGCCGGGGCACTTGGATATGGGTTGGATGTAGTATATATCAGCGCCGGAATCCACGCTGCCGAATATGGTGATGCAGATTCCCCGGAAGAAGAGAAACTACAGGAATTCCTGAATGCTAATAATTCGACACCCGTGGCCTGGATGCCCCGGTTGGCATGGTGACAGTATTTTAATTAGATGATGACAAACAGATTTAATTCATTTGACATTGATAATGAGAGCATCCCCGCGTTACTGCGTGGGGGAGTTGTGGCGATTGGCAATTTTGATGGGCTCCATCGCGGCCATCGTACTATTATCGATGAAGCTCTGACGATTGGTAAAAAAAATAACTGCCCGTCTATCCTGCTGACTTTTGATCCCCATCCGCGCACCTGGTTCAACCCGCAAAAACCGGTTTATTTGCTGACGCCGCCGGACCTGAAATCGCGGCTGGTTGGCAAGCTCGGGATCTCGGCAATGGCTATACACTCATTTGACAATGATTTTTCATCACTTACCGCCGATGAATTCCTGAATCAGATTCTGATGGAGAAACTGGGTGCTAGACATGTCGTTACCGGACAGGATTTTCATTTCGGTAAAATGCGACAAGGCACACCGCAATATCTCGTTGAGGCAGGGAAAAAATACGGTTTTGACGTCACACTGATGGAGGCTTGTCGGGACCAGAACGGTGAAATTATTTCTTCCAGCCGTATTCGTGCACATCTGGAAAAAGGGGAACTGGCTGAAGCAAACGATCTGCTTGGTTATGCCCACCGGATTTGCGGTACAGTTATCATGGGTCAAAAAATAGGCAGAACCCTGGGATTCCCGACGGCCAACATTCAGCTTCCTGCCAATGTCCGGTTGAGGCATGGTATTTATGCGGTACGGGCAATTCGGGAAAATGGCGATAGATATGATGGAGTTGCCAATTTTGGTCGACGCCCGACATTTGATAATGGTGAAGCATTGTTTGAGACATTTTTGTTTGATTTTGACGGAAATCTGTACGGTGAACAACTCACGGTAATTTTATATGCCTGGCAGCGCGAAGAAGTAAGATTCGAAAATGCCCAGGAACTTGTCGATCAAATGCTGATTGATAAACGCGTAGCCCAGCAGTTTCTATTAAACCTCGAACCGGATTATATGACATGGCCTGTCGGGGCTAATCGTTGATATATTGTGACTAAGCCAATATCTTGAAGCGTGAGGAAATCTTTTTGAATTCATCGCATCTATGCTCTTTATTCATTAAGGTCTGCCTGCTAAAGAAGCGAATATGAATATGAAAATTTACCAGATACACATAATCCGAATTATCTGCCCGGCCTCTGCCTGACATTCTTAAAAAGGATTTCGTCACAGAGCACCGGGAATCTTGGTTTAAGTTCCAGTACAAATTATTTACACTGTCCCTGCTAATGCAGCAACATGCGCGGTCGGACTGAAAAAGAATCGAATGACAATGAGTGAAACCAAACAAGCCACAGACTATTCTTCTACACTTAATTTGCCCAAGACAGATTTTCCCATGCGCGCCGGTCTCCCTAAAAAGGAACCCGAAATCATCGCCCGCTGGAACGAGATGGATCTGTACAGGAAACTGCGCCAGCAATCGAAAGGCCGGGACAAGTTCATACTTCATGATGGCCCACCTTACGCCAATGGTCATTTGCACATCGGTCATGGGCTGAATAAAATCCTCAAGGATATCATCAACCGTTCGTTTCAGATGCGCGGCCGTGATGCTAATTATGTGCCTGGCTGGGATTGCCACGGTTTACCGATCGAATGGAAAATTGAAGAACAATACCGCGCCAAGGGCAAAGACAAAGACGCTGTGCCGGTCAATGAATTTCGTCGTGAATGCCGTGAATTTGCCGATCATTGGATTGGCATTCAGGCAGAAGAGTTCCGTCGGCTTGGGGTCGAGGGAGATTTTGAACAGCCCTACAAAACAATGGATTTTCAGTCTGAAGCAATTATTGCCGCAGAACTGCATAAATTTGCCATGTCCGGTCAACTTTACCGCGGCTCAAAACCAATTATGTGGAGCGTCGTAGAGCGCACGGCGCTGGCGGAAGCGGAAGTGGAATATCATGAGGTGCAAAGTGATACCATCTGGGTAAAATTCCCTGTCACCTCGATTGAACCGGGCAAGTCAGACGATTTGACTGATGCTCATATCGTCATCTGGACCACGACGCCCTGGACGATCCCGGGAAACCGCGCCATCAGCTTTTCAAACAAAATATCATATGGTTTGTTTGAAGTAACCGCCGCGGTGAATGATTTTGGCCCGCAGTCTGGTGAAAAATTGGTTTTTGCCGATAATCTGGCAGCCGAGAGTTTCGAAAAGGCCAAACTTGAGTTCAAAAAACTTCGCGATGTCGATGCTTCGGAACTGGCGGCTGTTACCTGTGGGCACCCCTTGAAGGGATTGGGTGGTGGTTATCAATTTGTCGTTCCTCTCATGCAGGGCGAGCATGTAACTGATGAAGCAGGCACCGGTTTTGTCCATACTGCTCCTGGTCATGGTCGTGAAGATTTTGATGCCTGGATGGAATGTGCAGCGCAACTGGAAACAAAAGGCATTTCCTCGAAAATCCCGTTCACTGTCGATGATGCAGGCTATTTTACCAAGGATGCACCGGGTTTTGGTCCTGATCGCGAAGGTGGCCCGGCTCGTGTGCTGGATGACAAGGGAAAAAAAGGTGATGCTAATCAGTCAGTGATCACCGCACTGATTGCAGGCAATATGCTTTTTGCTCGCGGGCGTATCAGGCATGATTATCCCCATTCCTGGCGGTCAAAAAAACCAGTGATTTTTCGCAATACCCCGCAATGGTTTGTCTATATGGACCGCGATATAGAGGGATCAGGCGATACTCTGCGTTCCCGTTCGCTCAAAGCCATATCCGGGACCCGTTTTGTTCCAGGTTCCGGCCAGAAACGTCTTCATGCAATGATTGAAGGACGCCCGGACTGGGTTTTGTCCCGTCAACGGGCCTGGGGTGTTCCGATCGCCATTTTCGCTGATATAGATGGTAACATTCTCAAGGATCAGGCGGTTAATGATCGCATTATTGATGCTTTTTCAAGTGAAGGTGCGGATGCCTGGTTTGCGGAAGGGGCAAAACAACGCTTTCTTGGTGATGATCACGATACCTTAAAATGGCAATTGGTGACTGATATTCTTGATGTCTGGTTTGATTCAGGCTCAACGCACGCCTTTTGTCTTGAAATGCGGCAGGACTTGAAATGGCCAGCCGATTTGTATCTGGAAGGATCTGACCAGCACCGGGGATGGTTTCATTCATCTCTTCTGGAAAGTTGCGGCACACGGGGGCGTGCGCCCTATGAGGCGGTTTTAACGCACGGATTTACCATGGCTGAGGACGGGCGAAAAATGTCCAAATCCCTGGGTAACACCATAACACCGGAAGATATTGTCAAACAATATGGTGCAGACATTCTACGCTTGTGGGTATCTTCCGTGGATTATTCTGAAGACCAGCGAATGGGCAAAGAGGCGATCAAGACTTCCGTTGATGCCTATCGCAAGATGCGTAACACCCTGCGCTGGATGCTGGGCACGTTAAGTCATGATAAAGGGGAAATAATTACCAGTGGCGACATGCCGGAGCTCGAGCGGTTAATGCTGCACAAGCTTTATCAGCTCGGCCAGATTGTAGACACTGGCTATAGCGATTTCGATTTCAAACGAATATTTGCGCAATTGTTCAATTTCATGACCATTGAAATGTCGGCATTCTATTTTGATATTCGCAAGGATGCGCTTTATTGTGACGCGCCCTCGTCAGACAGACGAAAAGCGGCGCTTCAGGTGGTTGGCATCCTGTTTAATACTATCACCAAATGGCTGGCCCCAATGTTGCCATTCACCATGGAAGAATGCTGGCTGTCACGTGATGAAAATGCCGGATCAATTCATATGGAGCAATTCAGTGAAATTCCGGAGGGGTGGCGTGATGATGCATTGGCTGATAAATGGCATAAAATCCGTCGGGTCCGTCGAGTGGTGACCGGTGCCCTGGAAATTGAAAGACGTGAAAAACGGATTGGTTCCTCGCTCGAATCGGCTCCGGTTGTTTACATAAATGACGATCAGCTGGCGGTAGCTTTGGAAGATCAGGATATGGCTGAAATATGCATTACCAGCCAGATTGAAATAATTAGGGGCTGTGCGCCACAAAATACCTTTCAGCTGGAAGAAATTGACGATGTTGGAGTTCTGCCGGCACTTGCCCCAGGCACCAAATGCGCCAGATCCTGGCGGGTCTTGCCAGAGGTTGGCAGTGATCCGGATTACCCCGATTTATCTCTGCGTGATGCAGACGCGATGCGCGAATTGCAAGGCTGACGTGAAAGTGCAGGTGATGGTTGTGCCAATTCAATCAGGCAATTCAATCAGGCCATTGCCAGTTTTTGGTATTTGATGTAGATTAGACTCATCCCCTGTCAGAATTCTGCCGTTTTGTTACGTCAGAACGCAGGTGCATGTCTGGGATTGTAGTGATTAATACAATTCTCGGAAATAGTTTATGGTGTATCATATTATGGTGATACGTATTGATTTGGGAAATTTAATGGGCAGACTTGCTACTGGAAAAATGTTTTCGGCCACAGTGCTTGGATTCTCCGCGCTTGCATTATCAGGTTGTGTTGGCGGCACCACTTATGGCACTGGGGTGACCCAGGAAGAGCAATTGATCAAGGATCTTGAGGGCATGGTCTCTTTTGGCTCCAAAAAGCGCAAAGCCGCCATTAACCACGCAGCAAGACCCAATCTGGTGATGCCTCCCCAGACTGCCGCGCTCCCGGTCCCTGTGGATCAGGAATCTTCATCTTCCAATGCTGACTGGCCCGAGAGCCCGGAACAAAAGCTGGCCAGAATTCGCGGTGAAGCGGAACAAGCAGATCCAAGAAGCGGTGAAGTTTCCGTAGAAGAATTAAAGCGCAAGAAAAATGGTATTGGTCAGGATAACCGGGAAGTCGGCGCTTCTGATATGGACAAGGATGGCCATGCGGCTATCAATTCATTGCGGGATGGCACCCATAAAAAAGCCAAAATGCTCAAAGATGAATATGCCTATTCCACCGGAGTAAACCGTAAATACCTGACCGAGCCCCCGGTTGAGTATCGAACGCCCATTGCAACTGCACCAATCGGTGATTTGGGAATTTCGGAAGCTGAAAAAGAAAGACGCGCGGAGAAAGCCGCGAAGGCCAAGCAGCAAAATGATACAGGCATGTGGACTGATTGAGCCTGATATGCTCCAGTAATTCATCGCTCCAGGGTTAATCAACGCTTATTCGCAAAAAATTCTTTCAGCAGTTCTCCACATGATTCTGCCTGTAACCCGCCATAATATTCAGGAATATGATGGCAAGTAGGGCTGTCAAAATACCGCACCCCATTTTCCACGCCTCCGCCTTTGATATCTTCTGCTCCAAAATAAAGCCTGCTGATGCGCGAAAATGATATTGCTGCTGCACACATCGTACATGGTTCAAGCGTTACATACAGTTCACAGCCATAAAGTCGTTCATTACCCAATGTGATCGCACCATCACGGATAACCAAAACCTCAGCATGAGCGGTCGGATCTTTTAATTCCTGAATACGATTGCCATTTTGCGCTATGATAACACGATCCTTGACCAGCACTGCTCCCACCGGTACTTCATTGCGAAGTGCTGCAGCTTTGGCCTCGCCTATTGCCGCATCCATAAATTCAGACATCAAATCCCCACTCAGAGTTTCGTATTGGACACCCAGAACCTCTTGATCGAAAAGCCATGATGAAAAATACAGACAAGAATACAAAACCCGCTCGCAAACGGCAACCATTGCCATCGCATAATTATGATGTGGCGGGAAAAATTGACAAAACCGATTCATCTGGCCAAAAGCCCGAAAGAATTGCCAAACGAATGGCCCGGGCTGGCCTGTGTTCCAGACGCGAGGCTGAAGCATGGATTAACGCAGGGCGGGTCAGCGTCAATGGCAAATTGCTGGATTCTCCTGCAACCACTATCACCCTTGCCGATCGGGTTGAAGTAGATGGCAATCCATTGCCAGGTCGTGAGCGAACCAGATTGTGGCTTTTTCACAAACCATCAGGTGTATTGTCAACCAACCATGATCCAGAAGGCCGTCCGACAATATTTGAACAACTGCCATCACATTTGCCAAGAATGTTGTCCATTGGGCGTCTTGACATGAGCACTGAAGGTCTGATTCTGATGACCAATGACGGTGGTCTGGCAAGGATACTTGAACTACCCTCCACCGGATGGCTGCGCCGTTATAAAGTGCGCGCCCATGGCAAGGTTGATCAGGTCAGACTGGAGGGACTGAAAGACGGTATTGCCGTAGATGGCATATTATATGGTCCGGTTGAAGCTGTTGTTGATCGCGAACAAGGTTCCAATACCTGGTTGACGGTTGCCATTCGTGAAGGAAAAAATCGGGAAGTAAAAAATGTGCTTGGCGCAATAGGACTGGAGGTAAATCGCCTGATACGATTGTCGTATGGTCCCTTTCAACTGGGTGATCTTGCCGTCGGGGAGGTTCGGGAGATACGCGCAAGAACCCTGCGTGATCAATTGGGAGAGAGGCTCGTTTCCCAATCCGGTGCAGATTTTGATGCGCCGATATTTCATCCGTCAAATATTGAATATTCCGGATCCGGAAAAACCAAATCCGGCAAAAATGCAGTTGATGCCAAGACGAGACGCAAAGTCAAACCGAAGTCCAGACAGAACAGGAAGATTTCCAAAGGTGAAATGGCAGTTGGAACAATGGAGAGATTGACCACCAGAAAGGGCCACAATCCCGAAGCAGGGAGGGGACGAAAAAGCGGCGGCAAGCCTTTTGCCAAACCCAACCGGAAATCGAAATGAGAATAGTTGCGGGAAAATTCCGCGGACGTAATCTTGCCACACCGAATAATAGTGAAATCAGACCGACGACAGACCGGGTGCGTGAAAGCCTGTTTGCGATTCTTGAGAGTAGATATGCTCAACATTTGGATGGCTCCAGAATATTGGATATGTTTGCCGGAACCGGTGCGCTGGGGCTTGAAGCTATGTCGAGGGGCGCTGATTTTGCACTATTTGCGGATAATTCGACGCAAGCATGTTCGCTTGTCCGGAGAAACATCGATTCTCTGGGCTTGGAAAGGCAGACAAAAATCATGCGTATTGATGCAACCCGTATCGGGTCAGTTGGAAAAATGAAACCATTCGATCTGGTGTTTGCCGATCCTCCCTATGAAAAGGGATTGGCTGATAAATCCTTGTCGCGTCTTATTGCAGGGGGATGGCTAAATCCGGATGCGCTGATTATTATTGAAGATAAAGCAGGAAGTCCCGCACCCTCTTTATCTGCCTGTACGGTTTTGGATGAGCGAAAATTCGGGGAGACGAAAATCTGGTTTATGAAACCTCACGGATAATGACAAAAAGTTAAATGGTAATTTGGCAAACAATGCCATAATTTACACTTGTTATCGAAGCAGATGATAGCCAATTGTTTTGGTATTAATCCTTCAATATCGATATGCAGTAATAAAATGAAATGTGTTAACTGAGATAGGATGATAGATTGAGGCCAAGAAAACCAGAATATTTCCGGGCAATGACGAAGCCAATTGTGTTGCTGGTTGTCGCGGTGGCATTACAATCAGGGCCTTTCAATCCGGTGGTTCATGCAAAAAATGCGAATGCGGTTTCAGCCTCCAACCCAGTCATTGTCAACGCTGAAAAAATTGCATTACCGAGTGTAAATATTACCACTTTTGAGCTGGCCAATGGAATGCAGGTGGTTGTTATTCCCGATAATCGCGCACCGGTAGTCACACATATGTTATGGTATAAAGTCGGTTCTGCTGAGGATCCGGTGGGAAAATCAGGCATTGCCCATTTTCTGGAGCACTTGATGTTCAAGGGTACCAAGAGAGTGCCGGCCAATGAATTTTCTGAAAAAGTCGCTGAAATTGGCGGACAGGAAAATGCGTTTACTTCATCAGATTATACCAGCTATTACCAAAAAGTTTCCCCGAAGGCCTTGAAAATGGTGATGGCCTATGAGGCTGATCGAATGGAAAATCTGGTTTTGAGTGACAAAGATATTATTCCGGAAAGAGACGTGGTTCTGGAAGAGCGCCGATCACGCATCGCCAACAGTCCTGGTGCAATTCTGTCCGAAACACTGGAATCGGTTTTGTATCTCCATCATCCTTATGGCAATCCGGTCATTGGATATGAAAACGAAATACGCGGCTTAACCCGCCATGACGCGATTACATTCTATGACAAATATTATACGCCAAATAATGCTGTTTTGGTGGTAGCCGGTGATATTGATGAATCAACTGTTCGTGCCTATGCCAACGATACTTACGGCAAGGTCAGAAGGCGTGCAGATCCAGGTCCTCGCAGGCGCATAACAGAGCCTGAACCGGTTACCGCAAGATCTGTCACTTATCAGGATGAACGGGTCACCGCGCCAAGTTTGAGAAGAATGTATCTGGTACCATCTTACCATTCCGGCGAACCGGGCGAAGCTGAGGCGCTGGACATACTGGGTACAATTTTAGGCGGTACATCAATTGGCAGGCTTTACCGCCAACTGGCGATCGATAACGAGTTCGCTACTAATATTACCGCTGGCCTGAGGGGTGGTGCTATGGATATGACGCGGCTTTCAATTCGAGCTTCTCCAAGAGGGGAGACGACGATTGCCCAACTGGAAGCCGAAATTGATAAAGTCCTTAAAGATATCATCGAAAATGGCGTCAGCGCAGAAGAACTGGATCACGCCAGAAACGCCATGATAAAATCCGAAATTTATGCCAGGGACAGTCAAAGTTCAATGGCGCGAATAGTTGGGGCAGTATTTTCAGTGGGAGGGGATTTGGGTGATGTGCTGGATTGGACCGGGAGACTTGAAAAAGTGACGGTAGGTGATGTTAATCTCGTGGCCAGAAAATATCTGGTGAAGAACCGCTCGGTTACCGGTTACCTGTTGCCAAAAAAACAGACAGACGAACCCAACAAGTCATAAATAGATCCAATGGTGTTACGAATGAAATATATTTTAGTCATCATAACCAGCCTGTTTGCCCAATTTGCTATATCGGGAATGGCAGGAGCAGTCGATATTCAGCAGGTAAAATCACCTGACGGTATTAATGCGTATCTGGTCGAAAATTATACTTCGCCCTTGATTACGATTTCATTTTCATTTGCCGGAGGTGCAACTCAGGATCCCCGGGGCAAAGAGGGAGCCACCCGGTTGCTTTCAACCATGCTGGATGAAGGTGCAGGCAATATCGACGGACCTGAATATCAGGCGCTGGCTGAAAAACTGGGAATGGAGATTGGTTTCAGTGCGGAGCGGGATTATTTCACCGGCAGAATGCAGACATTGTCTGACAACTCCAGCGAATCTTTCAATTTATTGCGTCTTGCCCTGAATGAACCAGCCTTCAATTCGCAGTCCATGGAACGAATGCGTCAAGCAGTATTGTTGGATTTGAAAAGAGCGAAAACCCGCCCGCGTTCAATAGCCTCGCGGGCTTTGCGAGAAGCTTTGTTCAAGGGTCATCCATACTCACGGTCTAAAAATGGAAGCATTGAAGCTGTTTCCAAATTGACTCGTAATGACCTGGTCAATATTCATCGCCGTCTTCTGGTAAAAAAAGGTCTGGTAATTGGCGTGGTGGGTGCCATCAGTAAAAACGAGCTGGCACCAATTCTTGATTTTGTGTTTTCCGGATTACCTGAAGATTCGGGTCTGGATACTATCACAAATGCCAAACTTGCATTTGGCCAGAAGATCGAAAAGCAATTGGATATCAAACAGTCGATCGTCAGTTTTGCGCTTCCCGGACTAAGGCGGCAGCACCCGGATTTTTTTGCAGCATACCTCGCCAATCATATATTGGGAGGCGGTACTTTTTCATCCAGACTTTACGATGAAGTGCGAGAAAAAAGAGGTCTTGCCTATTCGATCTATTCCCATCTGGCGACCTATTCACATGCTGCATTTACCATGATTGGATCCGCCACAAGTTCTTCAAAGGTTGATGAAACGGTGAAGATAATTCGTGATGAATTGAAGCGTATGGCTGAAAACGGTCCCAGTGCCAGGGAACTGGAAACCGCTAAAAAGTACATCATTGGTTCTTATGCAATCAGGAATCTGGATACATCTGTTAAAGTCGCAAGTGTTCTGGTTGCGATTCAGCAGATCAATCTGGGGATAGACTACATTGACCGCCGGGAGAATCTGATCAACTCAGTTACACTGGCAGATGTAAAACGGGCAGCTTCGAAATTGCTGAATACCGAGCCTACTCTGGTAGTTGTGGGGCCAACCGGAAAAAGCTGATTGAGAAATTTCAATTGCGATTTTGTTTAGAGGCTATGCCTTGAAAATGAGGATATGAAAAATGGCAAAGATTGGTCTGGCACTTGGCGGTGGCGGTGCGCGTGGCATTGCTCATATTCATGTACTCGAGGCATTTGATGATCTGGGTGTAAAACCTGCCGTCATATCCGGTTCCTCCATCGGATCCATCATTGGTGCTGGATATGCTGCGGGCATGAGCGGAGCGGAGGTGCGTGAATATGTGATACAAACATTTACCAAAAGTTCGCAGGTGCTCGCCAAATTCTGGCAAATGCGAACTTCGGCCATCAGCGGACTTTTTGGCAAAGACAAAAAAAGGTTCGCCGAATTTGATCCACTTAATGTAATGAATACTTTTCTGCCCGCTGACCTGCCTCGTGAATTTTCTGAGCTGGAAATTCCCATGAAAATTCTGGTCGCAGATTTTTATGAGATGACAGAAACTGTTCTGAGTGAGGGAGATCTATTTCAGGCGCTGGCAGCGACCGCGGCAATTCCGGTTATGTTTCGCCCGCAAATTGTCGATCAGCGTGTGGTTGTTGATGGCGGAATTCTGAATCCGGTTCCATTTGATGTGCTTGGAGATGATATGGACCTGATCGTCGCTGTGGATGTGGTTGGTCGGCCCGTCGGGGAAAATCCACAGTTGCCCAAACGCAAGGAGCTTGGCTATGGGACATTGCAACTATTGATGCAGAGAATTACCAGTTTGAAAATTGAGCAAAACAAACCGGATCTTTTGATCAGGCCGGATGTTCATGAATACCGGGTTCTGGATTTTCTGAAAACTGAAGAAATTTTGTGGAATACATTTGAAACCCGTCAGGATACAAGGCAGCGTCTCGAAAAATTGCTGAGTGATTTGTAATTGAGGCCAAATGATAAGTAGTCAATGCAGTAAGCATTTTCTATATTTTTTGTGCAATTGGTTGACTTTCAGGCAAACGCTTGATCACTCCAAAGCAAACCAGCACTGCTGCAATGCCAAATATTACCCCACCGAATCCAAAACCAATTAGCGCGCCGTTTGGCCCCCAGTAAGATCCTGCCCATGCAAACGGAATGGTGCCAATAGTAGCCCTGCCCCAATTGAATAAAGTTGACAGCAGCGGGTAACCAAGATTATTGAAGGCTGCATTTGCGACAAACAAGCCTCCCTGGAAAAGGTAGGTTCCGCCAATCAGGATACTGAACAATTTCACCAGGTCGGCAGCTTCATCTACTGCGCCAAATATCAAAATTATCTGATTGGCAAAGATTGCCAACAATGCCCATACAGTCATTGTGTATAGAAAAGTAAACAGCAAACTGTTCCACATTGTCGAATTGATCCGGTCATAATGCCCGGCGCCAAGGTTCTGACCCAATATGGGGCCCACTGCCGCAGAAAGTGTAAACACCGCCACAAATGCCAAAGGTACCAGCCGTCCAATTATCGTCCATCCTGCAACCGCACTGTTGCCAAATTCGGACATCACGGCGGTCATATACGCATTACTGAATGGCGTTGCTATTTGGGTCATCGTTGCAGGAATCGCGATAACCAGAAACGGCCTGATCATCACCTTAAGTTGCCTGCTATCAGGCATCGCTATCATTTTATGAATGAGCCAGGTTCCGTGTAGCCCTATCAACATCAAGACTATTCGGGTGACAAATGTGGTAATTGCTGCACCTTGAACGCCCAATTCAAGGTAAATGATCAAAATCGGATCAAGAATGGCAGCCGAGATACCAGCACTTAGCGTCACATACATTGCCCGCCTCGCATCACCGATTGCCCGCAGCAACCCGGAACAGCACATACCAAATCCCATAAAAGGGATTGCCAATGTTACAATTTGCATGAAGTTGAGGGCTACCTCATGCGTTATTCCGCTTGCGCCGAGCAAACTCAGGATTGGAGATAGCAGCGGGTATAAGATGATTGCGCTGAGTGTATTGGTGACGACAACGTAAACCAGCATAGAACCCGACTTGAACCTGGCATCTTCAAAACTGCCGGCTCCCAGTGCTCTTGAGACAATTGCAGTTGCCGCGATGGTAAATCCAATGCTGATCGAAATGGTAAAAAACATGATTGTCGAGGCATAGCCGACCGCGGCGGTCAATACCTGGTCGCCCAGCATTGAAATGTAATACAGATTAAGGATATCAACGGTAAATAATGAAACCAGACCGATTGCCCCGGCCAGGGTCATCGAAATGACATGGCGCAATGTCGAGCCGGATGTGAAAACCGCATTTTGCTGAAGGTTGGGCTGGATATCGGCGGGTTGATCGGACAAACCTGATTTTCCTGCAAGGTTGGAAAAATATTTGGGCGTTAGAAACAAGGCTATTGGTTGGCATGGAAAAAGAGAATACTTGAAGCAATTGCAATAGGCTATTATGCAGTCAAACAAAAGGATATAATATGCCCTCATCAACCCGACTGAATTTGCTCGAAGGTCAAGCAGCTGAACTTGTAGAACTGGCTCTCAAAGCCGGTGCAGATCAATGCGATTGTGTCGTTGCCCGAAGTCAGTCTCTTGGCGTTTCCGTTCGTGACGGCAAGCTTGAAGATACTGATCGTTCCGAAAGTGATTCGTTTTCTCTGCGAGTTTTTTGCGGTCAGCGTACTGCCAGCGTATCGGCAAATCAGGCGGATGATCTGACAGAGCTTTGTGACCGGGCTGTAGCTATGGCCAGAGTCTCGCCTGATGACCCCCATGCAATGTTGGCTCCGGTTGAGCGTCTGGCAAAAAATGTACCCGATCTGGATTTGTATGATGAACATGAGCCAGAGGTATCCGCGATGAGTTCAGCCGCGCTGGAATGCGAAGCAGCAGGACTTGGCGTGGAAGGCGTTTCCAAATCCATGGGAGCCAGTAACAGTTGGGGTATGACCGGGTTTGTTTTGGCCACATCAAACGGATTTTCCGGCAGCTATTCTCTTTCTCGCCATTCTTGTTCTGCAGCAATGATTGCCGGGGAGGGTACATCAATGCAGCGCGATTATGATTATGATACCAAAACCCATATAGAGGATCTGCAATCCCCGGAATCGATCGGTCGATCAGCCGGCGAGCGGGTAATAAAACGACTGAATCCAAGGCAGGTAGCCAGTGGCGAATTTCCGGTAGTTTTTGACCGAAGGCAGACTGCCGGATTATTGGGAACTCTGGCAGGCGCCATCAATGGCACTTCAATCACTCGCAAAACCAGTTTCCTGCGTGATCTCATGGAGGAGCAGATATGCGATAACAGCGTGAACATTATCTGTGATCCTCTGATAAGACGGGGACTTGGTTCGCGTCCGGTCGATGGAGAGGGTATTGAAACGGCACCCATTAATTTTGTTGAAAACGGCATCCTTAAACAATGGGTGCTGGATTGCTCCACCGCTCATGAGCTTGGATTGAGTTCCAATGCAAGGGCAGTCAGAAGCGGTTCGGGAACAGCTCCTTCAACCACAAATCTGTACATGGAAAATGGCAATGCCAGCCTGGAGGAAATGATCGGTTCCATCAAATCGGGTCTCTACCTTGACGAAACAATTGGTCATGGAATTAACATGGTCAACGGTAACTACTCCAAGGGGGCTGGTGGCTTTTGGATTGAGAATGGTCAAATCACCTTCCCGGTCAATGAAATCACCATAGCAGGAAATCTCAAGGATATTTTTCTGTCGATGACACCGGCCAATGATCTGGAATTCAAAAATGCAACCAATGCGCCAAGTTTGCTTGTGGAGGGAATGACCATTGGCGGGAAATAGTGACGAGGACATCAACTTGCTGGCAGAAATTGCTGCACAGGCAGGTGAAATTGCAATGAAATATTTTCGCTCTGAGAATGAAGTCTGGATGAAGACCGGTAATTCACCTGTATCCCGGGCTGATATGGAAGTTAACGAGTTTTTGCATGAAAAATTGCGGTCCGCTCGACCACAATATGGTTGGCTTTCGGAAGAAACCGAAGACAACAACGATCGGTTGGATCACAAGAGAGTGTTTGTCGTTGATCCGATTGATGGAACAAGAGGGTTTATCAATGGTTCGGATGAATGGTGCATTTCTATCGCTGTAGTCGAGGCCGGCAGGCCAATAGCGGCAATTCTTGAGTGCCCGGCCTTGAAAGAGTGTTATATTGCTAATCAAGGTCAGCAATCATTGCTAAACGGGAAATTGATGAATTCTCTTCAGCCCGAAGAGATCAGGCATGTCACGGGTTCACAGAAAATTTTGGATATGATTGAATCTGCAACTTCGATGGATATCTCAATTACCGCTTTTGTACCCTCTTTGGCATATCGTATCGCCATGGTTGCTAGTGGGAAAATAGATCTGGCTATTGCAAGGTCAGGTGCCCATGATTGGGATTTGGCAGCCGCAGATCTTGTATTGTCCAATGCAGGGGGACAGCTTTCGGGCCTGGATGGTCAACAGCTATTATATAATCGCGAAAAATTGCGCCATGAGGCTTTGATAGGTTTCCCAATAAATTTACGAGATGACGCATTAAAACTTGCGAAATCTCCTGGCATTCTTCATTAAGGCATAAATAAACTCAACTGATTTGGAGATCCGTCAATGACCGGTGAAACCGCAGATATGGATGATAAACAGCTACTTCATTTTGTATTTGGTGGAGAGTTGGAGGATTTGCAGGGTATGAAATTCCGTGATTTGGAAAACCTGGATCTGGTTGGTATTTATCCAAGTTACCGGGCTGCCCATATAGCCTGGAAATCGAAAGCTCAGCAAACTGTGGATAATGCCCTTATGCGATATTTTATCGTTCATATGCACCGGTTGCTGGATCCTGAAACGGATGATCAAGCCTAATGGTCATATTTACGCTTATGCTTGAAATTTTTGCATGAATGACATGTCAGATAAACCAGTAATTCCGACACGTCGTCGTACCCCGCGGTGGATAAATCGCATGGGTAAAAATATGTCAAAAAGTAGAGCTGCCGCCATAATATTTTCTTGGCTCGGTGTTGGCTATCTTGAACTGGTTTACTGGACCAATCGATTTGTTGTAGAGCCGGATAATGCCGTGGATCTGGCAAAGCCGGAGCAACCGGTGATTTTGGCGGTCTGGCATGGGCAACACATATTGCTGCCTGCATTGCGCATTAATATGCCTGCATCGGTGATGATATCACGTTCACTTGATGGAGAAATTACTGCGCGTATTGCCAAGGTCTATGGAAGCAAGGCTATTCGCGCCTCGGGCGGACGTGACCAGGTTAAAAGTTTGCAAAAAGGTGGAATGCGAGGTTTTCTTGATATGCTGGAGGCGCTGGAAAGGGGTGAGAATGTTGTGCAAACTGCTGACATCCCAAAAGGTACTCCACGCCACGCAGGCAAGGGAATTATTCGTCTTGCGGCAAAGACAGGCCGACCGATTATTCCTTTGGCAGTTGCATCTTCAAGGCGTCACACATTCAAGAATGCCTGGGACAGGGCGAGTTTGAGCTTGCCGTTTGGACGTTCTGCAATTTGCATGGGCTCTATATTGCATGTACCTGCTTGCAAGGACCATCATGAGGCGTCTCGACTTGAACTGGAAAATGAACTGAACCGTATCACTAGCAGAGCCTATGAATTGGTGGGAGGTTCAAATGAGTGAAGTCTGGGCCCGTATGACACTCAAAACCTACCGTCTTGTCGGGACAGTAATATATCCATTTATGGGCCCGTTTCTGGCGATAAGAGCTCGAAACGGTAAAGAAGACAGGTCACGCAGATATGAACGATATGGCTATCCAAGTGCCGATAAACCGTCCGGCCCGTTAGTCTGGTTCCATGCTGCAAGTGTTGGTGAATCAATGGCGGTGATACCGTTGATCGAGAGGGTTGATAGTCTTGGCATCAACACTATTATGACCACCGGCACGGTCACCTCGGCAGAAGTTGTGGCAAACCGTCTGCCCCAGCGCACTTTCCATCAATATGTTCCCCTGGATCTAAAACCTGCCGTTAGGCGTTTCGTTAGTCACTGGAGACCGGATCTTGCGGTATTTACGGAATCTGAAGTTTGGCCAATGACCGTTTTGGAACTCAGTGCGTGGCGCATTCCCCAGGTTTTGGTAAACGCCAGAATGTCTGACCGGTCATTTGATCGATGGCGCGGAGCATCAAAACTGGCTAACGCCTTGTTCAGCAATTTTTCCCATGTTGCCGCTCAATCGAAAGTGGATGCTGA
>JAAEMP010000399.1 GCA_024225445.1 Hyphomicrobiales bacterium
AGCTAGTGGGTGTCCCGAAAGTCTCTCCGGCCAGTGATGCTCGTGAGGAACTGGCGTGAGGAGTGCCGAAGATTATAGCGATCTTCGTTTGCCACAGCGGCTAATACTCAACGAGGCTGATTTTTCGAGCGTTTGAACGCTCTCAGCGTAGACCGTTGCCACGGTTGAGCGTTGTTTGCTCGCGGATTTCTGGCTTACGCCGCTCTGCGGCGACTGCGTCCCGCTGCCGCGTCTTCGTTTTCGTTGGCAATCAGCAAGCGACCAAGCGTGTGCAGGTTGCGGCCCAGAATGGCCAGTTGCAGGTAACGTTCAAAACCTGTCTCCGAACGGTCGCGACAGCGTTTCAATGCATTGCCGCTTTGCAACGCACCAATCGCCGATTCCACGCCGGGATGATTCTGCTGAGCGGCAAGAAATTCTTCGTCCGCTTCCGACTGCTGAACGATCGACTGCTTGGCGCCCGGCTTCGGCAGACATAAGTGACTCACAAGTTTCGACAGATCTTTCTGGTTCTCAGGCGAATGAAAACCTCGGTCGAACGACAGACGCTTCACGTTGTTATCAAACGTCTCCTGCAGGCA
>JAAEMP010000400.1 GCA_024225445.1 Hyphomicrobiales bacterium
AGTGGTTTCTGCCGCCACAAGATGCTTGGCTGGTGTGAACGCAAGGGCGTCGGTTATATCGTCGGTCTGGCCAGAAACAAGCGGCTTAACGGTTTAGCAGCTGACTGGATAGAAGCGGCAAAGAAAGGCTTTGAGGCAAGTGGCGACAAGCAACGCCTGTTTGGTGAATTTTACTATGCTGCGAAAAGTTGGAAATGCGAACGTCGGGTAATCGCGCGTATCGAGCATATGGAAAAAGGCACCAACCCACGCTACATCGTGACCAATCTCGAAGGCCCAGATTTTGGCGATAATGGGCAGCATCTTTACGAGACGAGTTATTGCGCGCGCGGTGACATGGAAAACCGTATCAAGGAACAGCAGCTTTGTATGTTGATACTCGACCTGATGATGTATCATTGGGTTGACTGGGCCATGATGGCCATCATGGCCCAGTCGGTGCTGTAAAACCGCCTCGGACTTTTCGAGTATCAACATACAAAGTCCAAGGATGACGAAACATGATTTGCCACTACAAATAATATACAGTGCATTCTTATCCCGAATTGGCGTTAATTATAGCAGAACACCTTTATTTTTATTCAGTCTGAATTTTTTTCTCACGGCTATTCGGGCTTACGCCCGGCCTCCGCAAGGACGGCGCACCGGCACCGGTCGCTTTTCGCTCCTGATTGCATTATCATTTTAAAGGTATTCTGCTATAGCACCCATTCCCCAAATATATCACAACCAATCAATCCCGAGATATTGCAACCGAAACATGTCTTGCCATGCATCTTTGTGAAGGTGGCGTCCGAGTCAACCATTACCACCTCACTCCGTGAGGCTGGGCTATTCTCAATTTCTCCGACATTCGATCAAAATATCCATCATCACGTACCCGATACGCGATTATCTGTGAGTTTATTACCACGTCCGTGTCTTTTGGAAAGTTACGGCAAAAGTGGCTGATTAAATCAAGAACTTTAATAGTTTCACTAAATCAATCTTCTAGCCGTCTTATTTGATCTGGTGCTTTAGCTTCCAAAACCAGAGCGGCGATCGCCTCTTGCAATGTAAATGATGTCTGTTCACGCGAACCTAAACGGCGGATATTGACGCTACCCTCCTCCGCTTCACGCATACCGCAAACCATTATCACCGGAATTTTGGCGAGCGAGTGTTCACGAACCTTGTAATTTATCTTTTCGTTTCTTGTATCACAGGTGGCAATCAGCCCCGCCTGCCTGAGTTTCTTCACTACAGATTCTGCATATGCGTTGGCTTCAGATGTAATTGTCGCCACGACAATCTGGTGGGGAGCAAGCCAGAGAGGAAAATGCCCGGCATAGTTCTCGATCAATATGCCGAGAAATCTTTCCATTGATCCGCAGATCGCCCGGTGAATCATCACTGGTTGCGTTTTCTCGCTATCGCTGTCGATATAAAATGCGCCAAACCGTTCCGGCAAATTAAAATCAACCTGGGTTGTTCCGCATTGCCAAGAGCGGCCAATGGCATCTTTCAACACATATTCAAATTTGGGGCCATAAAAAGCACCCTCACCCGGATTAATCCCGGTTTTGATTTTACCCCCGGATTCTACCTCAATGTCATGCAGCACATTCCTCATGACCTCTTCTGCGTGATCCCAGCTGGCATCATTCCCAACCCGCTTTTCCGGTCTTGTTGACAGCAACACAGTGAAATCGGTGAAACCGAAATCATCATAAGTGGTGATAATCAGATCATTGATGCGCATGCATTCTGCATGCATCTGTTCTTCGGTGCAAAATACATGGGCATCATCCTGTGTGAATCCACGAACACGCAACAGGCCATGAAGTGCCCCAGAGGGTTCATACCGGTGTACATTGCCAAATTCCGCCAGTTTCACCGGCAAATCCCGGTAACTTTTCAAACCATGTTTGAATATAGCCACATGGCCAGGACAGTTCATCGGCTTGATGGCAAAAACCCGGTCATCTTCAGTCTGGGTGATAAACATATTTTCATGATACCACTCCCAGTGGCCCGACGTTTCCCACATAGCCTTGTCAAGAATTTGAGGAGCATTGACCTCTTCATAACCATGCTCATCCAAACGACGGCGCATGTAATTGGTCAGGTTTTGAAACAGACGCCAGCCTTTTGAATGCCAGAATACGACGCCTGGACCTTCTTCCTGAAAATGAAACAAATCCATTTCGCGGCCAAGTTTACGATGATCCCGCTTTTCAGCTTCTTCACGCATGTGCAAATATTGCTTGAGTTGTCTATCATCCGCAAAAGCCGTGCCATAAATACGGGTCAGCATGACATTATCTGAATCACCACGCCAATAAGCGCCGGCAACGCTCATAAGCTTGAAAGAATTGCCCACATCGCCTGTAGAACGCATATGCGGCCCCCGACACAAGTCAACCCAGGATCCCTGACGATAAACTTTCAGGTCCTGATCATCAGGAATGGCGTCAATCAGTTCAATTTTGTATTCTTCGCCCGTGCCTGCAAAGAACTCTTTCGCCTGTTCAGCAGACCAGATTTCCTTAACAAACTTGTCATTGCGGGCAATGATTTGTCGCATTCTCTTTTCAATCACCGGCAGGTCTTCTGGTGTAAACGGCGTATCACGGGCAAAGTCATAGTAAAAACCGTTTTCAATCACCGGACCAATAGTTACCTGGGTTTCAGGCCACAGTTCCTGAACTGCCTCGGCCAGCACATGGGCACAATCATGACGAATAAGTTCCAGTGCCCGCTCATCATTGCGGGTAATAATCTCAATGCCGCAATCAGACTGAATGCTGTCGCTCAGATCGCTCAATTCACCATCAATACAAATGGCAACAGATTTCTTTGCCAGGGATCTGGAAATACCCTCTGCAACTTCGCGTCCGGTTACTCCCACATCAAACGGTCGCTTGGAACCATCGGGAAATTCAAGATAAATTTGTTCAGAGGAATTCTTGGAAGGCATGTTGCAGCTCCTATCCAGTCCCGCAAACGAGCGCGGGTGGTTGATCGGAAAAAGGTTGAAAATTTGTTTAGGCGATTTGTTTGAATTGGGCAAGGGTCCAGATCGGTCAATTTCCGGCAATTCTGAAATTTTGAATACCAACTGATAAATATTCGACTATTCCCAAAACTCCGCATGTATTGCACCGAATTCAATTTCAAAACCTGTCATTTTGTGAATAAATATTGGGTTAATTTTTGTAGTTAAATTTTTCTTAATTGTCATGGCCTAAATTCGGGTTCAAACTTTAATGCAAAGAGATTTTGAACCATGAATTTTAAATCAGTCCTCACCAGTTCGGCATCAATCCTTATGTTTGCTGGTGCAGCACATGCAGCGGACGTAATCGTTCCTGCCCCGGAGCCAGTGGAATATGTTCGTATATGCGATGCCTACGGCGAAGGATTTTTTTATATTCCCGGCACCGAAACATGTCTCAAATTTTCCGGTTATGTTCGCGTTACCTACCGGGTTGAAGAATATCATGATGGCGATCCACGTCTTGATGACAGCGATCTGAATCCTGGGAATGGATTGCAACCCATCTATGATACACACCGCCACCGTATCCGTTACCGTGGACGCTTTAATGTCGATGCCCGTAATGAAACCGAATGGGGTACATTACGCTCACAATTGCGCTTCCAGGGCGGTGACTACGGAGCGGGGATATCTTCCGATGACAGTTTCTCTGATGGTAATGCCTCCTTTCATGGCAGCGGCGATGCCCCTGTGGGCCTAGATCGAGCATTAATAAGCCTTGCTGGATTGCGTCTGGGTTATTCCAGCGACTATTGGACAACAATCGGTGGTTTTGGTTATTACCTTGCCATCAATGATGGCTACTATGGCGATAGCCAGGCGACGTTCCTTGACTATACGCATGCATCCAATGGATTCACATTCACAGCTGGCCTGCAGGTTGCGTCTTCAGAATCTGGTGGCATAGTAAGCGGAACCGGGATCGCTGGTCAGCCTGATTTTTATGTTGGCGGTGATTATGCCGGTACGTGGGGGCGCATATATGGCACCTATTATAAGGACTCATCCCAGGATGAAGGCGCGTATAAAGTAGGCGTACACCTCAGCCTAACCGAATTTCTTCCCGGTGGCTCAATCGGCAGTTGGTTCATGGCTGATGACGGCGATACCGACTATGTGCATGGTCATGCCTGGGGAGTTACCGCCAAAATGAATCTCTCTGACAAGTGGCGAATCTATGGTGGTTACACCAATTGGGACAGAACTGATGGTAATATAGACGGTATTGACCAGGCAAACTGGACCTTGGGTACCCAATGGAAAATAATGCCGGGATTGGACACCAAATTTGAATATTCAAAAACCAATTACGAAGGGTTATACGGCACCGGCCAGTACGCCGTTCGTGTAACCCGCTCATTTTGAGCGAGATTCAAACATGGTAATAAAAACCGATAACCTCACTATCGCTATCTGCTATCCCAAATGAAAATCCGCATGGCAGTTATATGCGTGTATAGAAATTCAAAAATGTTATTACCAGCACTGATCAACTAATTATTCGGTCAGCTCTCTTTGATATCTGCTACGATCCCGCCGGTCATTTCAGTCAATCGGGAGGGTGATGTCGAAAACACTTTCATTGGAGAACCGGCGGCAGCCCAAATTGCAGTTTTCGACAGGAGATCCTCGTCTATCAAAATTTTCAATGGCGCAAGATGCCCGATTGGGGCAACGCCACCGATTGCAAAACCGGTTACCTCGCGCACCCAACGCCCGTCAGCACGCTCTATCCTGGTGCCCAGAATTTGCGATACCTTACCTTCATCAACCTGGTTGGCTCCACTGGCTAAAACCAGTACCGGTCGATCACCGTCTCGGAAAATCATCGACTTCACTATCTGCCCGATTGTACAACCAACAGCATTAGCTGCATCGCCTGCACTGCGTGTACCTTCTGGAAATTCCACGATTGTATCTTCATGACCATAACCAAGAAGCGCTTGTCTTACTCTGTCCACCGAACTGATTTTCATTTCGAGGTTTTCATGGTTACATTGAACCGTTTAACAGGTACATGAGATTGTGGATTGCAATTGTCGGTCAGGATTTATTGTCAGTATCAGTAAAGCCCGTTCTCTATTACCTCCCGATTGGCATCCGGCGTAATGGAAATCTGACCGCGAATCATATCACCGGCAAATCCGATAACTGAAAAGACATCTGGTGGGCTGGTACCCGGTTTAAACGCCTCCATGATCACTCCCTCATCGCCAGCTTTTGCCAATAATCCGGTCTTGCCGTTAATAGGCAACAATCTGACGCCTGCGGGAACACGAAATTCCACCGGTTTTTTACCTTCCAATGCCTTTACCATGAAATCGGTAAAAATGGGTGCCGCCAGTTGTCCACCGGTAAAACCTCGCCCCATTGAACGAGGACTATCATAGCCAACATAAACGCCAACAGCCAAATCAGTAGAATAGCCAACAAACCAGGCATCTTTCTCACTGTTGGTGGTACCGGTCTTGCCGGCAATTGGGACATTTACTTTACGTACAACAGGCGCGGTACCACGCTTTACCACCCCTTCCATCATCGATGTAACCTGATACGCCGTCATTGGATCAAGGACCTGTTCTCGTGAATCGCTTAGTTCCGGCTCTTCCTGTCCACTCCAACTGGTAACATTACAGGTATCACAAATGCGTTGTTCATGGGTAAAGATTGTTTTACCGTAACGGTCCTGAATACGGTCAATCATCGAAGGTGTAATTTTCTTACCCCCATTTGCCAGCACCGAATAACCCGAAACCATTCTGATTACGGTTGTTTCACCTGCCCCAAGTGACATCGAAAGAACCGGCTGCAATTGGTCATAAACACCAAATCGTTTTGCATATTCAGCAACCAGAGGCATTCCCATATCTTTAGCAAGGCGAACCGTCATCAGGTTTCTGGACTTTTCAATGCCAAGGCGCAAGGTCGATGGGCCGGCAAATTTCCCGCCGTAATTCTTCGGTGACCAAATTCCAAGTCTCCCTCCCTGCTTCACCTTAATCGGTGCATCCAAAACCACTGAAGACGGGGTATAGCCGTTATCCAGCGCGGCGGCATAAACAAATGGCTTGAAAGAGGAGCCTGGTTGCCGGTTAGCCTGTGTAGCCCTGTTGAATTGAGAGGCGTCAAAAGAATAACCACCGGCCATTGCCAACACTCGTCCAGTATGAGGGTCCATGACAACTATAGCACCGGATATCTCCGGGAGTTGCCGCAATTTATAAGCATCAGGTTTTTCAGCTTCATTTAGTGATTCGACAAATACGACATCACCGACAGCCAAAATATCACTAGCCAGTTTAACCTTATGGGATTTCTTGACACTATCCCGGATTTTCAGTGCCCATTTCATGTCACCCAACACTATTGTGCCGGTTCTACGATCATCAGACAATGAACCTGAAGCCTGTTTTTCCGGACGAATGCCAATTGTAATGGAATCATCCCCGGTGGATAATACAACCGCCAGTTTCCATTCAGGAACATCACTAAGTGATTTTATCTCACCAAAACTTGTCCCCCAGTCTTCACCCAACTCAACATTGGCTACCACTCCGCGGAAACCCCTCGCTATATCAAATTTCACCAATCCATCCTGTAGAGATTTCCTGGCCATACCCTGCAGTTTTGGATCAAGGGTTGTTCGAATTGATAAACCGCCTTCATAAAGCGCATCTTCGCCATATCGATCGACGATCTCCCGGCGCACCTCTTCCGAAAAATACTCCCCTGCCAACAAATATAATGAACGCCGCCGTGGATTGACACTGAGTGGCATTGTTTTTGCTTTTTCAACTTCTGCTGCCGTTACAAAACCGTTAGCTTCCATACGGCCCAGCACCCAGTTTCGACGCACAAGGGCATCATCGGTTTTTCGAAATGGATGATAATTGTTTGGCGCTTTGGGCAAAGCGGCCATATAGGCTGCCTCATGCAGTTCAATCTGGTGAACAGATTTATTAAAATAGGTCAAAGATGCACCGGCAATGCCATATGCACCAAGTCCCATGAATATTTCATTCAAATAGAGTTCGAGAATCCGGTCCTTCGAATATGCCTGCTCAATTCGCAGTGCTAAAATGGCTTCTTTAATCTTGCGTTCATACGAACGTTCATTAGTCAGCAGGAAATTTTTTGCCACCTGCTGAGTGATTGTCGAGGCACCCTTTGATCTCCTGCCCGTGCCATAATTTTGGATATTGCCCAAAATTGCACCTCCAAGAGCCCTTAGATCAACACCAATGTGGCTGTAAAAATTTTTGTCTTCTGCTGATATGAAGGCGTTCTTGATTACTTCCGGCACCGCTTGAATCGGCAAATATAGCCGCCGTTCCTTAGCATACTCCGCCATTAGTGAACCATCTGAGGCGTACATGCGCGTGGTCACTGGTGGCTCATAGGCGTTGAGTACTTCATAATCTGGCAGATCTTTTGCAAGATCGGTAATATATAAAAATATGCCGCCGGCAATCAAAATTGCAACCAGCGCACCAAAACCGAAAAAATAGCCCGTCAGTCTCAATAACATATAATCGTTCCAGAATTCATTTGTGGTACATCCACTTCGTCTGAGGTCACTATTCAAACATTTGTGGCCATGTCGTGGCCTAATATTGCATGATCATGCAAAATAAACTGAAAAATTGGCAAAATACAAATTTTCAATAGACAACTTCACCATCTCCGGTGACCAAGGTCAAAATTCCACTTTGGAGCCTGTCGAGCTCAATAGAGCTCATTTTCCTTCGTTTATTGTATTCTACCGGCAAAAAACAGTCCCACGGCCTCGGTCAGGTGATAGGTGAGTTTTTCCCGCCATTTTTCAGATTCCAACAACTTCTCATCCTCCAGATTCGACAAAAAACCCAATTCCAAAAGCACCGAAGGAACAATCGGATCTTTTAATACCTCGAACGCAGCGTTGCGATGAGGATTTTTTATCAGCCCTATATTATCCCGGAAAACGTCTACAATCTGCCGGGCAAACTGCACAGAGAACTTCTTGGTTTCCCGAGCAGCAAGATCTGCAAGGATATCTACTATTTTGTCATGTACATCGTCATTTGCAAGGCCTGCAGTCAAATCAGCACGGTTTTCTGAATTTGCCAGTTTCCTGGCAAATTCATCAGATGCTTTTCTCGACAATGTATACACCGCCGCTCCACGCACCTGTTTTTGTCGCAACGTATCCGCGTGAATGGAAATAAAAAGGTCAGCTTGTTTTCGGGTAGCGATTTTTACACGTTCTTTAAGTGATAAAAAATGGTCCCCACGGCGTGTCAGGTAAACATCAAATGGCCCTGCCGACGTAATTGCTTTTTCCAGTTTTTGCGCAATTTCAAGCGTAATATCTTTTTCCACGCTGCCATGTCGTCCTTTGGCACCACTATCTATACCTCCATGTCCGGGATCCAGCACAATTGTCATCCGCCCCTCCCTTTTGGCTGCCCGCAATAGCCGGTCTCCTTTAACTGCAACTTTATTTGCGTTGCCAATATTATCACCTTGTTTGGCAATCTGATTGCTAAATTCCACCGTTTCAGTTTTTTCAAAATCAAGGGTAAATTTATACCGCCCCTGCTCTGTTTGACGTAATTGTTGTCCAATAATCTTAACCGGATTGACGAGCGATATTACAATACGCGACTGGCCTCGTGCCATAGTGCCATATCTAACCTCTCCCACAAGACCACGAGGTTTCAGATTGTCCGGTTCTTGAAAATTGAATGCGGTTTTGCTCATATCAATAACCAGGCGTGGTGGATTATCCATATAAAATGACTGAATATCCACCCTTCCATCCAATTCGACCATCAGTCGCGCGGACTGCCCATCACCCAAAAGCCGCCCGCCATAAGCAATTGCTGTTCGCTGCCCGCCAGTAATGTTCTGTTGTGGTTCAGCACTGATCGAACCGGTTAAACTCGCCTTATCTTTAACCACCTCAATAGCAGTCTCTGACTTCTTTTGCCGGGAAAATGCAACATCTTGGGTAGCTGCAACACAGTTAGCCAATGCAATAACAGCAATTCCTGTCAAGGTTCTCAATTGTCTTAGTATTTTCAATCGCCTAACCACTCGTTTCGACACCAGACATCGGAATTCCATTTTTTGTTTGCAAAATTCACCTGTATCCACACTATTTGAATGCCATCAACTGCAGACTAACGACCGATGATGATGCAAACAGAATCAGTACAAATATACTAGCAAAAGTTGGGGAACAGATACTGAATTCCTGTAAAAAAAAAATTTCATTGAGAAAAGTAACCCTTTGGTCTTGTTTTGCGCTCAACATGCGCATATTAAGATAATTGGCCGGGGAGCCCAGTGATTGAATTTAATACCAGCTGGTTTTTTATATAGATATTCATAATATTATGATTATATATATGGCGGCCTGACCATTGATGAGGGCAGCTGTGCAATAATCATTTATTTGTAGACGCCTCCCAAATCAGACCGGTCACAAAGAAAAATTGATGAACATGTGGATAATATCCATGTGTTATCAGAGTTGAAGTAATTTTTGTATTCGAGCGGAAAAGCATTAGTATTTACGTTTTCTGCCTGAAGATATCGTCGGTGAACGCATAGCGACCAGACGAAATTAACAGTCGACAAAAGGTCGGCACAAACCGCTGATTGAAAAGACAATTAAATTGTCCAGATCAGCTTATTTATGAACTTGTAGAGAGACAATAGACAAACAATGGATATGAAAATGGAGATATATCAAAAGGCTGTGATGTTACAGACTTCAATCCCATTTCCTGCTGATATTGTTGGAGCCGGTATGAATTTGATTCATCATCGACAAAATTTGTTTCTCCAGCCACAAATTGCAGGCAGTCAATATTCTCCGGATCGATATCTCATGGAGAGATCATCCCGCGGATTCAGACATTATAAATTGTCAGAGAGCGCTAATATATTTGATTTGCCGGCGGAGAGATTACCAAATGGCAAGCAACAAAATGTTAATCGATGCATCCCACCCGGAAGAAACCCGGGTAGTGGTTTTGCGCGGAAATCGCATTGAAGAATTTGATTTTGAATCACAAAACAAGCAACAGTTAAAAGGCAACATATATCTCGCCAAGGTAACCAGGGTGGAACCCTCGTTGCAGGCCGCCTTTGTTGATTATGGCGGCAATCGCCATGGTTTTTTGGCATTCAATGAAATCCACCCCGACTATTACCAGATTCCGGTCGCAGATCGCCAGGCACTGCTTGATGAAGAAGCAGCTGAAGCAAAACTCGACAATGCTGAAGAAGCAGATGAAGATGAAGCGCCAAGTGATGATACCAGTGGAGATTTGGAACAGCCTGATGACGAACTGAGTGCAAAAGATCAGCAAGACAGTGAAGATAAGGTCGCGGATACCAAGCCTAAACGCCGTCCAAGACGGTCACGCCGAAAATCCGGCACTTCCAAAACAGATGCTGAAACTCAGGAATCAGACGAATTGGAGAAAAGTGACGATGCCTCCAAACCGTTGGCCAGCGATGATTCTGCTGATGAGCAGGCAGATATCGAAACCCCGATTGAAATCGTAAAAGAAAAGAAACCTAAAGCCAGACGCACCAAACGGATTGCAAAATCAACCAAAAAAGATACGGATGATAATAATTCGGATGAGATAAAAGCCGAGCCTGTGAATTCTGACAGCCAGGATCCGGGGCAAGAAGCTGATAATATCAAATTAGCCGAAACAGGCGCTGAGAAAAATAGTCCGGAAGATGGTGATAAAACTGATTTATCAGAGAGTGAAGAAGCAACTGACAATCAGGATAAGCCGACTTCCATTGCTGCAATCGTAGAAACTGAATCAATATCAGAGCCAGCACCTGATGAAGACGCTTCAGATGAGGAAACTCAATCCAAGCACGATGAACCTGAACAGCCCTCTGATAATCCAGCACCAAAAAAGCAGACTCGCTCGACACGAAGAACCAGGAAAAAGCCCGCCAAGAAAGAGGAAGTGGAATCGAAGCCGGATTCTGATCCGGCAATCGGTACAGACAAATCCACCCCAACCGATAAACCTGCCGATGCCAAACCAGTGACTGCCGAGCTTGATCTGAAGGATGAAAATCCGACAGACAAGACTACTGATTCGAATGACCCATCCACTGATGAAGTTCAATCAGCAAATGATGACGAGGAAACTGCGAAACCGAAATCCCGTCGAAGAAGGCGTTCCACCCGATCCCGTAAAATCGCCGCGAAAAGCAGTGAAAAATCCGCAAGCCCGGAAGATAGGATGGAAGACAATAACGGTGATGATAATGGTGATGGTGACGAAGTAGAAACTTCCGGACAGGAAGATGTTCTGGAAGAAGTTCCTCAACGCAGGCGCTCCCGCAAACAATATAAAATTCAGGAAGTAGTGAAACGGCGCCAGGTCCTGCTTGTTCAGGTCGTAAAAGAGGAACGCGGCAATAAAGGGGCAGCTCTGACCACCTATCTTTCCCTTGCCGGGCGTTATTCAGTGTTAATGCCAAATACCGCACGTGGTGGTGGCATATCCCGAAAAATTACCAATGCAGCAGATAGAAAACGCCTGAAAACGATTGCGGCAAAACTTGATGTTCCCGAAGGCATGGGTGTAATTTTACGCACAGCTGGCGCCAGCCGAACCAAAGAAGAAATTCAGCGTGACTTTGAATATCTCATGCGACTGTGGGAAAATGTGCGTAGTCTGACACTTTCTTCCTCTGCTCCTTGCCTGGTTTATGAAGAAGGCAGCCTGATCAAGCGCTCTATTCGTGATCTATATGATAAAAATACCGGCGAAGTTTTAGTTGCCGGGGAAGCAGGCCACAAAGAAGCAAAAGACTTCATGACGATGCTGATGCCAAGTCACGCCAGCAAAGTGAGTCTGTATCAGGATGAACAGGCCATGTTTGCCCGTTTCGGTGTTGAGCAGCAGCTTGACAAGATGTTGAGCCAGCAGGTGACGCTGAAGTCCGGAGGTTATCTGGTAATTGATCAGACTGAGGCGTTGGTGGCGATCGATGTAAACTCTGGACGCGCGACGCGCGAACATTCCGTTGAAGATACTGCGTTGCAAACAAATCTGGAAACAGCTGAGGAAGTGGCTCGCCAGCTCAGGCTCCGCGATTTGGCCGGGTTGATTGTTATCGATTTCATCGACATGGAGGAAAAACGCAACAACCGTGCCGTAGAGAAAAAACTAAAAGAATGCCTGAAGCATGATCGCGCCCGTATTCAGGTTGGCCGCATTTCCCATTTCGGATTACTGGAGATGTCCCGCCAACGTATGCGTGCCAGCGTGCTTGATAGTACCGTGGAAGCATGTCCTCATTGCCAGGGAAAGGGCTACACGCGTTCAAATTCATCGGTCAGCCTGCATATTCTTCGCTCGATAGAAGAACATTTGTTGAAAAATTCCCGGTTCGACCTGGTCATCAAGGCCCCGACGGATATTGCATCCTATATTCTCAATCATAAACGCGCGGCTTTGATGGAAATTGAAGAACGCTTTGGTGTCAAGATGTTCATTGACGGCCATCATCATTTGCTGGGCGAAAATTACACCATAGAAAAGGGTGCCCCTTCCCACGGTGAGAGGAAACCCGTCAACCACGTCCAGGTTGGGCAGATTTCAGACGATAAGTCTGATGTTGAAGGTCAAGACACCAGTTCCGCAAGTCAGGACGGAGAAGAAATCACCGGCAAACGCAAACGCCGCAGACGGCGTGGACGTGATAACAAGGAAGAAAAATCAGTCGAAGTAACCCAAAGTGCTTCGAACGATGATCTGGACAAAGAAACCGGGGAAGATGAGAAAGAGGCAGTAATTCGCAAACGCAGTCGCGGCAAACGCGCTGGGCGCGACAGAACCAAGGTTCCCGATGAACTCGATCCTTCTGATAATAAGCTTGATATAGCGGCTCAATCAGACCAGTCTTCAAATCAAGCCGGTACTGAAGAAGTTGAGCCTGAACTATTGGTAAAAAGTGAAGAGAAAGCATCGCTGCGCACCAGTCGCAATACCCGTCCAAGAAAAACAAAACCAAAAGCGGAAGCCGCTATTGTTGTCCCTGATACTGAAATTACAGAGAGTTCAATGGTAGAATCCGATGATTCAATCTCTCTGCAATCCGTTGACGAAGGCACATCATCCCCTCAAAACGAACCACCTCGCGCAAAACGCAGAACAACCAGAAGGCGCTCGGCCTCCAAACCTGTTGAAACTGAAACAACAGATGTTCCACAAGAGGAAACTCCGGAACAAGAGCAGATGAATAAAGTCGTTGCCAGTTCAGATGAAGCGGAGCCCGCGGAGAATTCCGATGCCGGGTTACATGCAGCCGGTGAGATGCCTGTCGCAAGCGAAGAACCGAACGACAACGCCAATAAACGTGGTGGCTGGTGGAGCCGTAACGGCTTTTTTAAATAGTAGGGCACATCCAGTTTATTCTGAGTCACTACAAACGGTCGGATTTTGCTGTTGAATATCCTGCTTATGGTCAGGCTCGTACCTCCAATGAGCTTCGCAAGCTGGGAACTTCGCAAGCTGGGCGTGTTCGTTTCACCTTCAGATATTCGATCTGTCTGGTTGCGTCATGACCTGGCCAACTTCAAGAAGCGTCTGAAAGTGCTGGAGGCCAAGGTAACGCCAATTCGGGATAAGAATGTACACTATATTATTGGTTGCAAATCATGTTTCGTCATCCTCGGACTTTGTATCCGGGGATCCAGCGAGCAATGAGATCCCCTTATTAATCAATGCAGTAGCGATACTCAGCCTGGATTTTATGGTCGAGCCAGAGAATGACGAAGGTGAGCGATGTTTTTGTCGCAGCTAGTGAGTTTGCCATGTATATACCGAAAAATCCGGTTGGGCTTCTTACAAAAGGGCCTTCATCTACCTGCTGCGTTATATTTCAAATAGTTAGTGAGTGCTTATCCCGAATTGACGTTAGAAAGGAATTCCACAAACAGCAGTCTGGCTACCTTTTGCGCTACATCACTGGCCTGATCCGGGACAGCCATCAATTCCGCATTAAGCGCACCGGCGATTGCCGCCTGCTCTACCACCGAACGTGAATAACGTGTGTGAATGGAATTCAGTAATGCACGCACCTGCAGGGCAGTGTCGATCACCGACAGCAACTCGGCGCCGGTTCGTACTTCACCTGATTCCAGTTCAAGCAGAGCATCATCAAGACCACCATCAACCAGAAATGTTTCCAGCGCTTTTTCATCTTTCAGATATTGCGAACTCTTGCCACGGGTAACCTTGTAAAGAGGTGGC
>JAAEMP010000401.1 GCA_024225445.1 Hyphomicrobiales bacterium
GCATTAATCTGATAATTTCAGCGTTTGCTTTGTTGACATCCAATACAAACAGTTGAATTTGGTGGATTTGGCACAAATCGACTGAGGCTGGCAGGTCGCAAGCTGAACAGTTGACAAAATCGGAAACGGTAAAAGGTCCGCTGAACTGACCTTCACGCTTCTGGAAGCTACCAGCAGGCCCAATCGACCAATTCCATCATTGGTTGTGTTACGGTTTCGTGGCGCAAATGACCGTTTTTGCGCCTCACGCATTAGACGTCCTCAACCACCGGATATGATTTGTGGATCGACGCAAGGTTGCAACGCACCCAAAGCGGCGGCATTTTGATTCTACATTTGGACGTGGATATGATCATCGTGACGAGCGGCTCGACACCCTTGAAATCTGATTTTCGAACTTTGAACTTCAAACCTTTCTCTTAAGTGTGGCTCAATAAAAATTTTCCCGACGCGTTCGTCTGTAATCAGTAAATGCAATGCTGTCTTCATCCGCGACGGCTCTGGTCGATAGTCAGGCCAAAAACCTTGTAACCACGCCATGTCCCATCTCAACGTGATCGTGTTATGCGGGCAATCAGTTGGACCATCCTCAAAAGCAAAGTAGCCGATGGGAGACCTTGTAACACCGGTCAAATATCCACTGTCGTCCTGATAATAATAGGCTAAGTCAACTGTTCGTCCATCACTGTGTGAAAGGTGTGGCAGCATGGGAAACCCGGAAACAAAAGGGAAATTCGCATCCAAAACGAGTGTTGTCGTGTTGGGAAAAGCACTTTCCATTTTGGCGGCATAGTCAATCAGAACACCCTTAAGGTCGCGAGTAACGTATTGTCTGTTCAGCGCGCAAAATATTTTGGATTGCATCTGTAGAGCGTTTCCGGTGATGCAGGCTAAAGGCTCACGTCCAAGCATTGGAGCGATCCAAAGCGCAGATAATGACAATGCGATATATGCGGTGAAAAAGATCAAAATTCTGCGCCTGAAAAATAGCGCAATGAACCAGGCCAAACCGCCGAGCTGAGAAACTACAGTTAGTATTATGATGATGGAGGCGTGCAGGAAAATTCTAATCATACTCCAGATTGCCTCAAAAATCGTTGAATGAACAGGTGTCAAGCGAAAGGCGGCAAAAAGTCCGTTGAGCTGACCTTCGCACTTCTGGAAACTTCCAGCAGACCCAATCGTCCAATTCCATCATTGGTTGCCTTGCAAAATCGCGGAGAAAACGACCGTTATTGCGCGGGGACCATGTGATTATTCTATTCCTGCGCGCAATGATGCGTTGCAGCGATCAATTGGATCCACAGCCAATACTCGTCGTTTGTCGAAAACTGCCTTCGCCAACTCCGAGCCAGATTCGGATCTGGCAACTGTGTCGCAATTGGTGATTGATAATCGATCCCTCCGTCGTCAATGACTTAATACAGACGTTCCGGCGTGCCAGATGGCCGCTGCGGCAATCCATGGATCTCTCACCCAATCCTGCTGCTTGATGCTTTCAATCCGCCTCATTCATCTCGATTTGCATGGCATCGCAAGAAAATCAGTCTAGGTTGACCGAGATCAATGCCGATCCGGCTGATCCTGGCAAAAACAAACAGAACCATAAATAAGAGTAATTCTCGTTGCTCGCCTTTATGAACTTAAAGCTGGCAGGGCACGTGAATACTGATGGGAGCAGGCCATGAGTTATTACGTTTCGGCAGAAGAAGGCAGCGACACCAACAGCGGTCTATCTTCTGAAGAATCCCTGCGGTCGATTACCAGAGCCATGGAACTCATCGCGGATGCGTTCATGGAGGAAGGGGATCCGTTTCCTGAAACCGTCCATGTCGCTGCAGGCGAATATGGAGGAGCTAGCGGCGAGAGATTCCCGATTTCCGTATTGCCGCTCGTGCAGGTAGTCGGTGAATCAAGTGAGGATTGCAATATCCTGTTTTCACTGGGACACGCCGATTGGGTGAGTTCCTGCGCTCCAATAGGCGCGTTCATGCATATTTATGGCTCCGTATCGGGCTTCACTTTCTCCGTATCGGACCCGTCGGCGGAGTGCGCCCTGGTCATTCTGACGGACCAGAATGCAATTCTCGAAGACGCAGTGGCGGCGAACATACTCATAGAATCGGCTCGGCGGGTATCGAATGCCCAGTTCGTTTGGCTTGGAACAAAGGACGGATTCGAATCCGAGGGTGAGGTCTTTCCGCATATTGAGGATTGCCACTACAGCTGGGATCTTGCCGATGAGATCGACGCCTTTGTCAGGGATGTGGGTGGTTTCTGCCTCCGTGGAGGCCGGTTGGAGCAGAGCTCGGCGATAAACACCACGATCCATTCTCCATCTCGAACCGTCGTGCGGGACAATGAGATGGATGAGTGCCACGAGTTCATGGTTATCCGGGGATTGTCGGAACCTCCTGCTGCCGACCCCGCAATGATTCCGCAGATCCTCAGCAACAGGATTTGGAAGCGGGAAGGACTAACCGGCTGGCCTAGCCGGGTAAGCGCCAAAGGCGAGTCCTATTGGGAGGATAATACAATACAGGTTGGTAGCCTCGGAATAGCGTGCGACTCCACTTTTCACGACAACACTATTGAGGCTCTCGTCGATTTTTCCCTGCACAGAAGCACGCAATCGGCGAATGGCGACCGTTCTGATATGAACGATTTCCATGAATGCGGATTTACTCCAGAAGCGGAAATGTTGCGGCGGCCTTTGCGGCCGGTTTTCACCGACAACAGATTCAGATTTTCGGGGGGGCCATGGTCTGGCGGCAGGAAAGCCTATATGGAGATAATTTATGATGCCGGTCCGGCATTTGAAGGCAATACCTTTTCGACCGAACACAGCGAATCCCTCATCCATGTTCAGAACATTCCCGACTTCAACTGGTCTGCGCCCTTGTGGGTAGCAGAACAACTGCAACCGGTCTGGACGACGAACTGGCAGGATTTCATCACGCGGGTGCGCCACAATGACAGATCACTGCCTGACTGGATTGGCGATTTGCCATCGCCGTGGCCGGATATGTGGGAGGGGTTCATTGCCTGGCTTTACATAGCCTCCCGTTCCGGGCTGGTCACGTTTCCGTCGGATCTGAGGCATCCGCTGCTGCCCACTCCCTACGGGGACGATCATCAGGCGTGGATCGACAATTGGCAGGGATTCCAGGAACACCTCGGCCAGTTCAGACACTGGCGCATACCGGTGATCATGCGCAGCGACGATGAGGCGATACAGGCATTTCGGGAAGAATGGCCCAGCACCCTGGCGCCGCCGAGTGCCGATTTTGGCGGCGGCGGCCGGAGTATCGGTAACAACACGTTCAACATGGCGCACAGCCTTACCCCGAAGATCATCGTATCAGTCTATGACAACACGCTGGAGCTATGGGCCGAAAACAACACCTGGTCGGATGGGCCGACGATCGAAGCCATTCCGCCCAGCGACGATATAATCATCCACACCTAGGCAACGCGAGGACGTAGAAATGAAAACGATCACCTTGCCCATTGTGGCGCACCGGATATTCAGCAAGAAGTACGCCAGCGAGATCGTATGGGAAGATCCGCCGAAAACCTTCTTCGAACGCAAATGGTGGGAGGAGTGGGCCGCGGGGATGAATAACCCTCCAAAATGGCGCGATACCAGCGATGAAAAACCACGCTCGCAGGGGGAGCCTTCCATAAGGCTCGACAAGGACCATGGTACCGTTCGAAGCATTGATGAGATTCGCGACATTTTCGATGGAAGCCGTCGGTCCAGATCAAGCAACGGCAACAGTGTGAACCGAATCTGGAAAGCGGCGGGTATCAAATTCCGGCTGATAGCGATCGTCGACGAGGGATTGCCACTTGTGCGCTCCATTGGCATCGACCATGAATCCGTGATCGACGTTGCCAGTCATCTGAACACGCCCAAGATGGTCAATGTCTATTTCTTCCAAAACATCACGGGTGCCAGGGGAGTTGGGGGTTGGTCGCCCGATCCCTTGCAGGAAATGCTAAGGCTTGTTCCGTTTGCTGCAGGAGAAGACACCGACTCCTGGGACGGGACGGTCATTGTGATGGCGCACGAATTGGGACATCTCCTGAACCTGAGCCACATGTCGGATTCGGAGAACCTGATGTATCCCAGTGCCTGGGATAGCGCCACACTCATTCCGATGCAGATCATGATAGCACGCAATCAGGCCCGGTATTACAGGCAGCCCCTTCCCTCTCTCTTTGTGCACAAATGGTTTCGCGACCACTTTATTGACGTGGAGGAGCCGCCATTTCGAAGAGATGCGTTGAGAGAAGGTCCGCTGGTTCTGGGTCAGCCGGTGCCGCGGCCGGGAGACCCCGTCACCCAGCTGGAATATGTAATGGATAGCGCGCCTGTGTTCGGCTACGGGCTGCCGCGAGCCGGCGATTATCAGATGTACAAGAATCTTGCGCTGGATGACCTGCCGCTTTCCGGCAAAAAGAAGCGGCGCGGGAAGTCGCCGGGAAAAGACGGGCTCAAGGTGCAGAAGCACGCATTGGCACTTTTGAACAGCCTGGAAATTGACAGCATGGTTGTCGCCCAGCTGGCCGGGCTTCCCGATGCCACCAAGACACTCTCCGGGATTGCAGCGGGAACCGTCAAGGCGACCGCCAAACAGCGCCAGAACGCCGTTTATGCGCTTGGTCGGATCGGCGACCCGAAAGCTTCCGATGCATTGCTCAACGTGCTGGATACCACGGATATGTCCATGAGGATCGCGGCGTTGGTGGCCTTGAGAGCGCTGGGACCGGACACGCAGATCCGCAAGCGCTTGTGGCAGTTCGTCAAGAAAAAGGATGTTGAGCGTGTGGAAGCCGATCATGCGCGGTTGGTCCTGGGCCAGAAGGTAAGTGCTTTCAGCAACGGCCCGCGTCATGGGGCCGAGGTCAACAAAGGGACGTATCTCGCTCCCGGTCCCTAAGTCTCGTGAGCTGATTGTTCCCGTGCGTTTGCCTTGTTGAGAGCAAAACGGATATTGCCGTCGGATTGTTCCCGAGCGGATTGACGATCTGCTCGCTTTCGCAGGCGGATAATCCACACCAAGCGCACCTATCGCTATATTTTTGCTTCTGGCTCATTATGACAAAAAAAGCCGCATCGAAATGGAATGAATCAATTTGTTCGCATACAAGGCGCAAGTACGCGGGGCAAACCTTTTGGTTTTCAAGGACTTGCAACGCTGTTGCTGGACAAATTAGTCATATCTTAAAGGACGGTAAAACTGCTTCAATCTGCTGCGTCAAAGCGCCTGAATGGGCAACAAGCCCATCGCGCGCACTTTTCCTTGCATGTTTTTGCAGTTTTACCGCCATTTCGACCCAGTTTATGGGTCTATGACCTATAGATTATACCATTTGTTAGGGCTCGATCAAAAGCCTGTCACCCACTGTTGATAAACAACTATCGGGTTACAAAACAGCTCCCGCCGGCAGCCTTGTAGCGTTTACAAAAACTGGCCGCTTCGGGCATTTCTCCAACTGGTATCTGCACCCGGTAAAATGTTCCTTTGCCATCAACGTCCACCGCTCGTATCTCTCTGGTATATCCCGATAGCAAGTCGGCAAACTTTTGCTTCAAATTCTCATAGGTCGCTTCCGCCAACTCCATACTACGCTGTGAGGATATTTGAACTTTGTAAATGTTTGATGACACTGAAGTGTTTGACACCGGAGGTTTTGAAGCCAAAGCAGCGACACTGGTAACCGATTTTGTTTCTGTTTTTGGAGCCTTTTCCAAAGGCGCGGTAGTTGCGGTAGTTAATGTGTTGACCGGCTTAACCGCAACTGGTTTTGGCGTAACGGCAGTGGGTGAGTTTGACGGCAATTCAACTGGATTATCAAGCGCAGCACTTTTAATCGAATTAGTTATTGCCGTCGAACTGGATTTATCCGCAATAAATGGGTTAGCGCTCGGGATAGCAATGGTTCCGGTGCTTTTTGCTCCATCGATTGTACCAACCTGCTCAACATTCGAATTTTCTACCTTGACGGCTGAGGCAGGCACCTGGGCTACCGGCAACTGGGCCGAAGTAACCAGATTGTTGTTTTCCGGTGGAACCACACCAAGATTATTTGACTGGGCCACCGTAGATGTCATGATGGTACCATCAGCCCTGACAGTTACCGTTTTTACTTTTCGTGGCTGAACAAAAGCGCTTGTTGTATTTTGCACACTAGTCTGCTTGGTTGTTGTCAGGCGCTCGACTGATTTCTCTGGCCTTAAACTGCGTACTTTTGTTTCCAGCTCTACTGGTTTTTCACTTGATGACACCAGCTTTTGCTGGTTGTTCTCATTGGATTTATCCCCGGTCATTTTTACGTAAACAGGCTGATCCTGATTGGCGAATTCTTTGCCACCTGGTTGCTCAGGCTTGACCTTGAAGTCACTTTGATCGGCTCGTACAAGAACCGGCACTCCGGTGGAATTCGTATCACTAATCAAACCGTAAGCCACAACACCCGCACCTGTTAACACCGCGATTCCCAGCGCTGCCGCAGCCATGCGAAATCCGGATCCTTTTTTTACATCCTCCTGCAAGTCTCCAACCATGGCCGGATCAATTTCCAGCTGATTTTGCCCGGTAGCTGGCGGGGTATTATCAACACCAACACTTTCACCAACAGGAATTCCGGCAGCACCCGCAATAATTTCATCACTGCTCATCAACTCTTCCAGGTCATCCTCGATCAAAGTTTCTCGGTAAACTGACTGCTCGACAAATGACGGTTGGTGCGGGTGTGAAGAAACCGGTTCTTCGGGCTCCATTTCCATCGAAAGCTCGGTAGCAAATGCATCCGAAAATGCATTCTCAATATCCAAGGAATCAATCAGATCATCTTGCAAAGCATGAACTGAGTCATCTATCTGGCGCTCGCGTTGGCTGTAATCTGGCGCAGGCTTGTGCAAATATGGGTCCTGCGATTGGCCTGCCGATGGGACAGCTTGAACCGGGGCGACCGTTTCTTTGGGTGCAGGAAATTCTGGTAATTCGGTTTGCATATCGACATTACCGGCCAAAGCGGCAGACATCGTGTCCATTGACCGCTCTACAGACCTGGAGGAGATCTCGTTATTGCCACCATCATCTTGCTGATCAAATAGGGATTCTTTATTCGATGGACTATTCTGTGCAATTTTAACTGGATGTTTCAGTTCATCCAGAACCGCGTCGATTTCTTCATCCACATTAATACTGCTTGGCAGATCAGGCGTTGTCGGATGTTCAAATTCCGTATCGCTCCCGTGGTTTCCGCCACTGCCGGAATACCCGACACCCGTTTCAACCGTCGGTTCGCTAACCAATTCCAGATTTTGCTCCAGACTTTGTTCCAGACTTTGTTCCAGATTTTGTTCCAGACTTGATTCGAAATCCAGATCCAGAGCTGGCTGCCCGATTTGCTGCTCGACCGCCGATAGATTCACAGGTTGTTCAGGCTGCAATTGAGATTGCTGGGTATTCAGCGGGTCTTCAATTGGCGGATTTTTTTTATCGCGATGGGAATCATACACATCCTCCTCACTGTTCAGCTCCGCCATAAGCTGTGATTCCAGATCCATGCTGTCATCGCCAGCACCTGTTGCAATATTACCGGAATCAATATCTTGTATTTCTGTCTCCATCATTGCAGCATTCTGCTCAGGCGATACCGGTCCATTGTCAACAGATACAGGTGCAGCCTGCTTTTGTGTCGCTGTCTCAGGCTCCTCTGGCAACAAATCCACATTCTCCGCTACTTCCGAAGCTGATGGTTGTTCAGTGGTTTCCGCAGTATTAACCGGACTTACAATATATTTGGCAAATGGATTTGACTCTAATGAATCAGAGTCCCGGTTTTTGGCTGATTGTGGTTCTGCTACGTTGGACTCAGGCATTGTATTCACTGGTTTCGTTTCAGGTTCTTCCCCGGAAACAATTCTTGCCAGTTCCGCAAGCGGGTCATCAAAGTGGGAATTTTCATGCTCGTCGTGCTGACGCTGAGAAATGTGTTCACTCATACTTAATATTCCATTCTGCAACTTCAAGGTGAACATTAGTCCACCCTTGTGTCTGTATATGCATATTCTATCAGCGGACAATTTTGTTGCAAATAGGGCCAGTAGCTCTAAACTACCGCATTTCCTGCGGTGCTCTGGCACCAATAATAGCCAATCCAGACGCCAAAATCAGAGCCGTAGCATGCAACATTGCCAACCGTGCCAATGTCAGTTGTGCATTTTTATCGTTAATAAAACGTAATTCTGGCTTTTCTTTGCCGCGATTCCAATGGCTATGGAAGTCAGAAGCCAGATCATTGAGATAAAATGCCACTCTGTGCGGCTCATCCGATTTTGCTGCCTGCTCAATTATTCTTGGATATTCGGCCAGTTTCTTGATCAGGCCCAGTTCACCTTCGTTTTTCAACAAAGTGAAATCTGCGGTTGCCAAATCTTCTTCGCCTATTGGCATATCCGGCAGTTCTTCCGCAGCCTGCCGAAACACAGAACAGGTACGGGCATGGGCGTACTGAACATAAAAAACCGGATTATCGCGGCTTTGTTCTGTAACTTTCTGAAAATCAAAATCAAGCAGTGCCTCGGCTTTTCGATACAACATCATAAAACGTACGGCATCACTGCCGACTTCATCCACCACGTCACGCAATGTGATGAAATTACCTGCTCGCTTGGACATTTGAACCGGTTTGTTGTCACGCAACAATTTTACCAGTTGGCACAACAATACATCCAGTTCCACCGTATCGTTCGACACCGCACTGGCCACGGCCTTCAACCGTTTCACATATCCCCCGTGATCAGCCCCAAGAACATAGACCATTCGCTTGAATCCACGGTCAAACTTATTCTTGAAATAAGCAAGATCAGCTGCAAAATAGGTAAAACTGCCGTCAGATTTCACCAAAGGGCGATCGATATCGTCACCAACTAGCGTTGATTTGAACAACGTTTGTTCGCGATCTTCCCAATCTTCAGGTACCTCACCTTTCGGCGGTGGAAGATGACCATCATAAACAAATCCTCGCTCACGCATTTCCTCCAGCATGCCGTCTATTTCCGACATTCCGTCAATCTTTTTATGTAATTCTCGCTCAGAAAAAAATACATCGTGATGAATATTCAAGGAGCTCAAATCCTCACGAATTAAATTCATCATTTCATCGATAGCAAATGAACGCAGTAAATCCCGACGATCTGAATTATCCATTGACAACAGCTTGTCATGATACTGAGCCGCCAGCTTCTTTGCCGGATCAATCAGATAATTACCGGGATACAATCCCTCCGGGATGGCACCTATATCTGCGCCCAATGCTTCGCGGTAACGTAGATATAAAGATGAAGCGAGTATATCAATCTGCGCCCCGGCGTCATTGACATAATATTCACGCGTTACATCAAACCCTGCAAATGTGAGCAGATTTGCCAATGCATCACCTATTACCGCACCACGACAATGGCCCACATGCATGGGACCGGTTGGATTAGCCGATACATATTCCACATTGACTTTTTTTCCCTGACCAACTAGCCCGGCGCCATATTTATCACCTGAACGTAATATCAAGCCCAAATGACCGGACCAGAAAGAAGGCTCAAGATCAATATTGATAAATCCGGGGCCGGCAATCCGGGCACTGCCAATATCTGGAAGCTTTTCCAGTTCACCCACAATCGTGGCAGCCAGTTCACGCGGGTTCTTGCCGACCTGTTTAGCCAACACCATCGCGACATTGGTGGCAAGATCGCCATGGGAGACATCGCGCGGTGGCTCAACAGAAATTCGAGAGGTATCAAGCTTTAAATCTTTACCAAATTCAAAGGTTTCAATAATTTTTTTAACTTCATTCTCGAACTTCGAAAACAAATTCATCTCAGATTTCATTATCAGATTTCCCAACTGGTCGTGTACGAATTAATTTACTGCCACGTTGAGAGTTCCAACTATCCCAAATCTGGTGTGACGTCAAACAAACGCCTGTGTTCAGCAATTGCAAAATTGTCAGTCATTCCCGCGAGAAAATCGGAAACAAGACGAGCCCGTTTTTTATCATCCATCCGTCGGGAGGCATCCTGCCAGTCCAATTCCCAGTCATTGGGCATCTGCCCATCACCGTTAAAATATTCCTTGAAAAGATTTCGCACGATTATTTGGGCGTTTTCCCTCACCGCAATAACATTTTCAGCGCGATACATATGTTCATACAGGAAAACTTTTATAGCAGTTTCAGTTATCGCCATTTGATCGCTGAAAGTAACAATAGTTCGGCCTGCGTTTCGGATATCGCTATCACTATCCGGCTTGATCCGTTCAAGCCTGTCCACAGTTGTTCGAATAACGTCTTCAACCATTGCCGTTATCTGGCGGCGGACAATCTCATGGGCAACACGTTTTGCGTCAAGGCCCGGATATTGTTTTCGCACTTTCATCAAGGTCTCACCGATGAAAGGGAGTTCTTCCAGATTGTCAAGATCAAACAACCCTGCCCTGATACCATCGTCGAGATCATGGGCATCATAGGCAATATCATCCGCAATTGCTGCGCACTGGGCCTCAAGTGATGAATATCGGTCCAGTTCCAGATCATACAATTCATTAAATTCCGCTATCGCATAGGGAATTCGCCCCCCACCCATACCAGGCACGACGACCGGTCCGTTATGTTTAACCAAACCTTCAAGAGATTCCCAGGTTAGATTCAATCCGTCGAATTCCGCATATTGTCGTTCAAGCTTGGTAACACATCTCAGCGACTGGGCGTTATGATCAAAGCCGCCATAGTCTTTCATGACTTCATCAAGAGCAATCTCGCCAGCATGGCCAAAAGGTGTATGGCCAAAATCATGGGCCAGAGCCAGTGTTTCAGCCAAATCCTCATCAACCTGCAATGCCCGGGCGAGCGAACGAGCGATCTGGGCAACTTCGATAGAGTGTGTCAGTCTCGTACGATAATGATCACCCTCATGATAGACAAACACCTGTGTCTTGTGTTTCAGGCGCCTGAAAGTTGTCGAATGTATTACGCGATCCCGGTCACGTTGAAACGGAGTGCGGGTCGGGCTTTCGTCTTCCTCATAAAATCTGCCTTTCGAATTTGCCGCAATACAGGCATACCGAGCCAGGCCCCTGCGACCGAATCCAATTTTTTCAAACACAACAAGCCTTACAATCTGTTGATCAATACACGCATTACATCATTGCCGCTGTCAGAATATATATACAAAGCCTGCCCTGTTGGCGACCCTTGAAAGATACCGGCAGCAGGCCTATTATAGTGATAACAATTGTCAAATAGTCAGCTGATCCGATGAACATACAATCGCCCGCAAAACATGAAGTTGTCGCAACCGATGCAGCGATGGCAAGAATTGCCAAAATCACGGAAAAAGAGGAAAAGGCTGATTCCCTGAGAATCTCGGTGGAGGGCGGCGGCTGCTCAGGATTTTCCTATCAGTTTAACCTGGTAAAAGACCAGAATGACAAAGATGATCTGGTAATCCAGCGAAATGGTGCAAAAATCCTGATTGATTCCCTCTCACTGATGTATATGGGGGGATCTGTGGTGGATTTCGTTGATGATCTGATGGGACAATCATTCAAAATCGAAAACCCCAATGCCGTTGCAAATTGCGGCTGCGGCACTAGTTTTTCGGTTTGATAGCGAAGCATTCCCTAACATTATTGCCTGGCAAGTTTTGCAGTTACTCTTGATCGCTGCTCAGACGTTGCCAATGCGAATGCTTCTTCCTGAAGCTCAGCGATCCAGTCATAATCCTGCTGGCTGGCTACCTGTTTTGCTTCACTCAGCAAAACCAGTCCCTTGACCGGATTGGCTGTGAAATAGTTTCCTTCAAATATCATCTGGCCCAATAATGCCTTGGCACCATTGTGACCTTTGCGAATTGACAGGGTCAGCATACGCGCGGCCAGCTTCGGATTATGTATGCCGTCTGATTTATCAAGATTCATGCGAGCCAGCTCAAATTGACCATTGGCATTTCTGAACACCATTGCCGCGGTGGTAAACATCACACGAGCCTGATAGGGATCCGGCGCCAGGCCACCGATCGGAATTCCCTTATGATAATAGCGCCCCAACGCCACCATTGCCTCTGAAGCAAACTGGCCATCAGTAGAGTTTGGATTGGCCGCTGAATGGCGTTCTGTAATGCCTTTGAAAATGTTGAAGGCGGCAATCGGGTCACGCTTGACCCCATCACCGGTTTCATACATGCGTCCCAGTTTCCACTGGGCGGCCGGGTTACCCTGATCGGCAGCATATTTCAGCACACTAACAGCTTCGGCTTCATGTCCATTTTTACGTGCTTCAAAATAGAAACGGAAAATTTTCCGTGATGACACATCCCCTTCAAACACTTTTGAAGGATCAAAGGCATAGGCATCTTCAGTGGGCAACGCAATATTGCCGCCAATACTCAATGCAACCAGTACTCCAAAGATACTCGCACTAGATATCTGCATAACAGGTTTTTTCCTTTTTACCGCCCGGCTGGGTAACCGCACCATTAAGTGCGGGTCCTACCTGCTGAGCATATTTCCAGATCGCCCCTGATGTATAATCAGTCTCCCTTGGAGACCAATCAGCTCTTCTTGCAGTCAATTCTTCATCTGACAATTTCACATCAATCGTGCCTTTTACGGCATCGATCTCAATGATATCGCCATTGTTAACAAGCGCAATGTTGCCGCCCAATGCTGCTTCTGGACCAACATGACCAATGCAAAATCCACGGGTAGCACCAGAAAAACGCCCATCGGTAATCAACGCCACTTTATCGCCCATACCCTGCCCGTAGAGTACTGCTGTGGTTGCCAGCATTTCACGCATTCCCGGACCACCGCGTGGACCTTCATAACGGATTACCAGGACCTCACCTTCTTCATAAGTCCGGTTGCTGACTGCCTCATAACATTCTTCCTCGGAATCAAAACAACGCGCAGGTCCACTGAATTGCAGCTTATCCATACCAGCCACTTTGACGATTGCACCTTCTTCAGCCAGGTTGCCTCTCAGACCGACAACACCACCGGTTTTTGTTATTGGCTTGTTGGCGGGATAAACTACGTCCTGTTCATCATTCCACCTGATCTTTTCCATATTTTCCGCCAGTGTCAGACCCGTGACGGTCATGCAATCACCATGCAGATATCCGTGTTCCAACATGGTTTTCATTAAAAGCGGGATACCGCCAGCTTCAAACATGTCCTTGGCAACGTATTTGCCGCCTGGCTTCAAATCGGCAATGTAAGGAGTTTTCTCAAATATCCGCGCGACATCAAACAGATCGAAATCAATACCGATTTCATTGGCAATTGCCGGAAGGTGCAGTGCGGCATTGGTCGAGCCACCCGAAGCGGAAACTACTGCGGCAGCATTTTCCAACGCCTCTATAGTTACAATATCACGCGGACGAATATTTTTCTCCAGCAATTCCATGACCTTTTCGCCGGACGCGAAACAAAAACGGTCTCGAATTTCGTAAGGAGCAGGTGCCCCGCATGAATATGGCAAGGCCAGCCCGATAGCCTCAGCCACTGTTGCCATCGTATTGGCCGTGAACTGCGCGCCACAAGACCCGGCCGAAGGACAGGCTACCTGTTCTATTTCCTGTAAATCCTCATCACTCATATTACCGACAGAATGTTGGCCCACTGCTTCAAAGACATCTTGCACGGTTATCTGTTTGCCGCGAAAACTGCCAGGCAAAATCGATCCGCCATAAATGAATATCGATGGCACGTTAAGACGCACCATTGCCATCATCATACCCGGAAGAGACTTGTCGCAACCGGCAAGGCCAACCAGCGCATCGTAACAATGTCCGCGCATGGTCAATTCAACAGAATCAGTAATCACCTCGCGTGAAACCAGAGAGGATTTCATACCCTGGTGCCCCATGGCAATACCATCAGTAACGGTAATCGTAACGAACTCGCGAGGTGTACCCTTGGCAGCGGCCACGCCCTTCTTTACCACCTGGGCCTGGCGCATCAGGGATATATTACACGGTGCTGCTTCGTTCCAGCAGGAAGCCACGCCAACCAATGGCTGGGCAATTTCTTCCTGCGAAAGACCCATGGCATAAAGATACGAACGATGTGGTGCCTTGGTAGGACCAACCGTTGTATGTCTGCTCGGCAATTTTGATTTATCTATTATCTTCTTACTCATAACCCTGCTATCCCTCGCAAGACAAACATCTTTCCGTTGTTGTGTCGTTAACACACCCGTTACAACGGACTTCCTATCTGGTAAAAATCTTGTGATCCCTATTACCAGCAAGATTATTGTTTAGCGGAGTAGCTACTCAGGTGATACTTATTTGTGGCGCAAAAGCGGCAAATTCGGCTTCTTTTGCTTTCTTTTGAAAAAACAATTGCGAGTGTTGCAATTCTGCAACTAAAACGGGGCGCCATTTGCCGTTCTCCGGCCACTCCAATTATTGCAGATTTTATTTGTGAAATTAGTAATCGGTCTGTTCACCGATAAAATATCAAATTGTTAACCATAATTTCCTAATTTGAATGAGTGTACAATTTCAATAGAGTATTTTGATGCAGCAATCCCAGGTTCGAGAGCCAAACTCATTTGGCAAACGCAAAGAGCTCCATTCCGTCATTATCACGCGAAATGGTAAAAGTCGCCAGTACTGTATCAATCCACTGGTTTTTTCACTGCTGGCAGGATTTATTGCGATGTTCGGCGTCGGATACTTTTCTGCAACCACTTACCTGGTGTTACGAGATGATCTGATCAGTGCGCGCGGGGCAAGAAATGCCCGTATGCAATACGAATATGAAGATCGAATAGCCGCATTGCGCTCCAATCTTGATCTGATCACGTCCCGCCAGTTGCTGGACCAGCAAGCGATTGAGACAAAAGTCAAAGAACTGATCAAACGTCAAAAAGAATTGCGCCGACAACAGCCGACAATGTTGCCGATAATCAAAAAAGCCAAAGCCCTTGGATTGGATATCAAAATACCGGTTGTTGACCAGACAATCACCGGATCCGTTAAACCGGACAAGCAAGCTTCGTTTTCAGATCCGTTTGACAGCAATTTTTCGTTAAGAGGTCTGGGCAAGACGCAAAATCTGGCTTTAGCAGCAACTTATCCCGATAAACCGGTTTTCGCCGCAGTTCGTACATCAACGAATTTCGAATCTGCACACGCTGCAACCCGGCATTTCAACTTTGAAACCGCTAATCCGCTATTTGCAGAAATCGACCAGTCCATTAATAGTATCAATGCGGAACAAAAAAACAGAATAGCAGGCGTCCGTCGCTCAGCGAGCAGTAAACTGATCGAGATTTCCCAATTGATGCAACAGGTAGGCATCAAAATTTCACCTGCGAAATTCAATTCATCGAATTCTCGAATTGGCGGTCCTTACGAACCACTTGATCAGACTTCTGATTTTTCCTCACACCTCAATGCCCTCGAAGCTGCCCTGACAGCTCTTGAAAAAGCACGCAGAAAAATAGTGCTTGTTCCGGTTATCAATCCAGTCCCAGGCAAGATGGTTTCCAGTCATTTTGGCTCCAGAATTGATCCATTCAAGGGCTCCTACGCAATGCATTCGGGCTACGATTTCAAAGCCAGTCAGGGCACACGTGTGCAGTCAACGGCCAATGGCAAAGTTATTTTTGCCGGTCTCAAGGGCGGCTTTGGCAAAATGGTTGAAATTGAGCATCGCAATGGTTTAACCACACGATACGCCCATTTGAGCAAAATACTGGTAAAAGATGGTCAGAAAATTTTGGCCGGAAAACAGATTGGCAAAGTTGGCAGTACCGGCAGAAGTACCGGCCCCCACCTGCATTATGAAATACGCCACTATGACATTGCGGTTGATCCAAGGAAATATCTGAATGTGGGTAAAAAACTGGCCAAATTATTGTGACCGATCATTTGATATCAAATGTCCTTGGTATGAACCGGTATGTAAATTCATGTTTAAACCGGTAGCGGGCGTTGTTCCACAATCGCCTCCATGGCAAAATTTGATGTAACGGAATCAAGCTCGACGCCCTCGATCAATCTTCTGTAAACGCCATCATAGCTGTTCATATCTTTTGTTACGACCTTGAGCAGATAGTCATATTCACCCCCAATTCTGAAGAAATCAATCACTTCAGGAATTTCCGAAACATGTTTGCGGAACATCTGCAGCCAGTCACCGGAATGATGACGGGTTTTTACCATCACAAATACAACCAGCCCAAGTCCGAGTTTTTCCCTGTTTAGGCGTACTGTCTGCCCCAGTATGATTCCTTCTTTCTTTAGATTCTGCAGGCGATTCCAACAGGCGTTGGCAGACAAATGCACCTGATCCGCCATTTCACGTTGCGATAAAGATCCATCTCGTTGGAGAATACCTAATATTTTACGATTAAAATGATCGACAATATTTGCCATTTTCGAATAAACTCCCTGCCCACGGCATGTTTTGCTTGATAAAATGGAGAAAAACTCTCTACAGTCAATGTATTATCTCGAAATCGCAACAAATTCAGCAAATTTCTATCGAAGAGTCGGAAATTTCTGAAAATACCAGGGATCAGCCTATGCCTTTAGATGCTTTCCGCAAGTCCATCGCTACCGGTGATGTCATTGCCAATCTGCAATCCGGCCTTATTGGCGAAGGCGCCATCATACAAACGCCATTTGGCAAACAGAAACTTACCTATGCTGATTATACTGCGTCTGGAAGAGCACTGCGACAAGTCGAGGATTTTGTTAGCGAGCATGTCCTGCCTTATTACGCAAACAGTCATACCAGCTCTTCATTTTGCGGGGCATATACCTCCAACCTGCGGGAAAATGCCCGTAAAATAATTGCAGATCACACGAATGCGGGAGACGATTGTTCAGTTATTTTTTCAGGTTCTGGTGCAACGTCGGCGATCAACCGTCTGGTATCTCTTTGTGAAATAAAGAAAATTACTGAATCTACCCGGCCAACAGTGTTCATCGGACCTTATGAGCACCATTCCAATATCCTGCCATGGCGCGAAAGTGGCGCAAAAGTTGTCGAAATATCCGAGGATCCGGATGGTGGCCCTGACCTTTTGGTATTGAAACGAGAATTAATGGCCCACAAAGACCGCCCGCTTCTCATCGGTTCATTTTCTGCAGCATCCAACGTCTCCGGTATTTTGACAGATACCGATGCTGTGACAAAACTACTCAAGCAACACGGCGCTCTGGCTTTCTGGGATTATGCCGGTGGCGGCCCCTATCTGCCAATTGATATGAATCCTGGCAAAGGCCTGGAAATGGATGCTGTTTTTTTGTCCCCGCACAAATTTCCGGGCGGCCCCGGCGCATCTGGTATTTTAATTGTTAGAAATTCTGCCGTTCGCGCAAAGAGCCCAACATGGCCTGGCGGTGGCTCGGTTTCTTATGTATCACCGTGGGATCACAGCTATCTGAAATCAGTGATTGAACGCGAAGAAGCCGGAACGCCAAATCTTATTGGGGATATTCGTGCCGCCCTTGTTCTTATTGTGAAGGAGGCAATTGGTCAGGAATTCATCAACAGGCGTGATCGGCAATTCAGAGAACGGGCACAGGCAGTCTGGTCCGCAAATCCAAAGTTACGCCTGTTTGGGACAGAAAAATCCAGTCGCCTGCCAATTTTTTCGTTTGCGGTACGAGATAACAGTGGCGGGTATATCCATCATCAGTTATTTACCCGCCTGTTGTCAGATATCACCGGCATTCAGGCACGCGGTGGCTGTGTTTGTGCAGGACCTTACGGCCATCTGTTGCTCAAGGTTGGACAGAAGCGATCTGAACAAATACAGCATGCGATTCTTGCGGGTCGGGAAATTGAGAAACCCGGTTGGGTGCGCTTGAATTTTAGTTATCTGATGGACGATGCAACGGCTGATAATATTATCGAGAGTATTGATAAACTGGCCACCAATGCAACCGATTATACCGGCTATTATGACGGAGAGGAATCTACAGCCAATTTCACTTATCTGCCTGTTGAGAAATCAGCATTCAGTGAAGCTGTCTAAAATCACTTGCTTTCCAAATACCGAATTACCGCTATCCTCAATCCAGATCCTCCAGGCTCTCACCACCAGTTATCTGATAAGCCAGCGCCGCTTCCATATAAGGGTTCAGGGCCCCGTCCAGCACATCATCGGGACTAGTGCTCTCGACGCCGGTTCTAAGATCCTTGACTAACTGATAGGGTTGTAAAACATAGGACCTGATCTGGTGTCCCCAACCGATATCGGATTTCGATTCATGGGCTTCCTGGATCGATTCCTGACGTTTTTTCATCTCAATGTCATGGAGCCGCGCGCGCAGTGCTTTCATCGCATTGGCACGATTCTGGTGCTGGGATTTTTCTGAACTGGTAACAACAATACCGGTTGGCAGATGAGTTATCCGCACGGCGGAATCTGTCGTATTAACATGCTGGCCACCTGCACCTGATGAACGATAGGTATCGATCCGGATATCTTTTTCCTGAATGTCAATCTCCACATTGTCATCAATAACCGGATAAACCCAGACCGAGGAAAAAGAGGTATGCCGGCGTGACTGGCTGTCAAAAGGTGATATTCGAACCAGCCGGTGAACACCGGATTCAGTTTTCAGCCAACCATGGGCATTATTGCCTTTGATGAGAATTGTCGCCGCTTTGATACCAGCTTCATCTCCATCAGAACGGCTTTGCAATTCGACTTTATAATCGTTTTTCTCTGCCCAGCGAATATACATGCGTAACAACATCGAAGCCCAGTCCTGGCTTTCAGTGCCACCCGCCCCGGCATGGATTTCAACAAAAGTATCATTTGCATCAACTTCGCCCGACAACAGGGTATCGACCTGTCTTCGGCCCATTTCCGAATGCAGCTTGGTCAGTGCCTTTTCCGCTTCTCCAACAATTTCCTCGTCATCCTCTTCTTCGCCCATGGCAATAAGTTCAACATTGTCGGAAATTTCCGTTTCAATTTCATTGATCGTTTTAATACCGGTATCCAGTTGCTGGCGCTCGCGCATCAGCTTTTGTGCTTCATCGGGATTATTCCACAAATCGGGATCTTCTGATTTCCCGTTCAGATAGGTAAGACGTTCATTGGCTTTATCCCAGTCAAAGATGCCTCCTCAGCAGGCTAAGTGCCTGCTTGATTTCATCAACAATCGCTTGCGTTTCTGCGCGCATAATCTGCCTTTTCATCGTGAATGTTGTCACCACAAGCCATAGCGATGGCGCATTGGCAAGTAAAGTGACCAATAACCTATAATTGTCTATTAGTGTTGTTTTTTCTTATCCGGCTTGCCCCACCATTTCATTTTGTGTGGCACTGGATCATAGCCACTTGTACCAAGAGGATTACATTTGGCTACCCGGAAAATTGTCAACCAGCTGCCAGCCACAAGCCCGTGACGGGCTATTGCTTCATATCCGTATTCTGAACAGGTAGGTTGATGCCGGCACGAACTGCCAACCAGGCTCGACAATGTTAATTGATAAAACCGGATAAAACCCGTGCCGATAAGGCGACCAGGCGTTTTTCGCCACGCTTCAGTAAAGTTTCGTCCTGATTTTACTGAAGAGATGTCATGATTTTGTTCATTTGAACCACACATCTATCAATTCCTCAGTTTTTTTGCTGGCTGCATCCCGATATTGGTTTCCAAAACACCACCACTGCATTCCTGTTCAATTTGCGAAATGCAATCAACCATGGCTTCTATGGTCAGCATGGTCGATGCATGGCGGGCTTTGTAATCACGTACCGGTTCCAGATATTTATATTCGGCAAACCTGCCGGTTGGTGGCGCACCTTTTTCCTTCAGCATCGCCTTCATGGTTTGTTGCAGCTGCTTTAATTCTTCGGCGCTGGAACCAATCACATTTCGCGCCATAATTGAGGAGGAGGCCTGTCCCAGGGCGCAGGCTTTTACATCATGGGCGAAATCAGTGATGATAAATGTGCCTTCACGTTTCTTAGCACAAACATCAACCACGACAGTTGAGCCACATAATTTTGAATGCTGCTTTGAGGTAGCATCAAAATGCTCCAGGCGCCCTATTTTGGGAATATTACCGGCAAATTCCAATATTTTCTGATTGTAAACATCATCAAGCATGACAGATAAATTTCAACTTTTTCGCGATATTCAACATATAGGCATTGTTTGAACCCGCGTCGATAACAAAAGTCCGGACGCTAAATCCATTCAAAATCTGTTCAAGAGACCGGTTGGTCTGGTGAATCTACCATGGTCATGAACGTACCAAGCATTGTCGCGCATAGTTTTTCCGTGCCATCACGCAATACAAAGATATCCGACTGACTTACCGTCACACTTCGTCCGGGTCGCAACACCCTACCCCGGGCAATGAGCATTTCGCCGTGGGCCGGAGCCATGATGTTGAGTTTATATTCAACCGTCAGCACTGAATCTGAAACCGCCATCAAGGTAAATGCGGCATAGCCGCCTGCGTTATCAGCGATAGTACCGATCAACCCACCATGAAAAAAACCATGCTGTTGGCTGAGATGTCGTTGAAAAGGAACCCGTATTTCCACCAGACCGGGTTCAATACTTTCTATTTGAGCACCAAGATGCAGCATAAAACCCTGCCGTTCAAAGCTGTCTTTTACTCTCTGCGCAAATCGGGCATTCTGGATATTGAATTTTGTCAAAATGTTTCTCCCGGAACAATTTTCAAAACACAAATTATTGCATAATTGTCAACGCTACAAATTGCCAACCGAAAACCAAACCAAACCTGGACTTCAATTTTGACGTTATTTGTTCGATATTTTCAAATATGCGACTTTTTGATCCGCAAAAAGAATTGAGAATCTCCCAGTATGCACTATATTGGTTGTAAGTCAGGTCACCGTGCCGGAGGGAAAATTTCCCGAAAGCCCCGGAACCGGGCCAAAGCCAATTATTTTTCAGATAATTGTACAATATTCTTGCAATTGGATATTGTGATTGAAAATACGAATAGGCTGCGGACTCGGCCGTCATCGATTTCTTCGATGGGTCATTGACGCAGGATATAAACGCTATTCGGGACCCGGTTCATGGGGAAATATGACGTGGATGCAATAATCAAGAATCTGAAAAAAGCGGAAACACGCAAGGAATTGCCACTATCCGAACGCCCCAGCCGCCAGGAGGCTGAAGCCGCCGTCACAACATTGTTAAAATGGATTGGCGAAGATGTGGAGCGGGAGGGACTACGCGACACTCCGGCTCGCGTTGCCAAAGCCTATGGCGAAATGTTCAACGGATACGCTCAGGATTCAGCTAATGTCCTTGGCCGCACTTTTGAAGAGGCTGGCGGATATGATGATATGGTGCTGGTTAAAGATATTTCTTTCCATTCCCATTGTGAGCATCACATGGTGCCCATAATTGGCAAAGCCCATGTCGCTTATTTACCCGATGACAGGATACTGGGATTGTCAAAAATTGCGCGAGTAGTGGAAATTTTCGCCCGTCGTCTTCAAATCCAGGAGAACATGACCGCCCAGATAGCACACGCAATTGACAAGGCGCTTAAACCGCGTGGCGTGGCGGTTTTGATTGAAGCTGAACATATGTGCATGGCTATGCGTGGTATCCAAAAACACGGAACCAGCACGATTACCACCTGTTACACGGGTGACTTTCACAATGACCCAAATGAACAGACAAGTTTCTTGACACTTTTGCGCAGGGAAAATGAATAAACCGTTGTTCCAGTCACCTGGCGATAAAAAGAAACTCGAGTCCACGGTGGAACTGACACCACGCTTTGATTCAAATGGCCTGATTACTGCTGTCGTAACTGACTATGAAAGCGGCGAGTTATTGATGGTTGCGCATATGAATGATGAGGCGCTTGCAAGAACAATAGAAACCGGGCAGTCTCATTTCTGGAGCCGCTCGCGCCAGGAATTGTGGCACAAGGGTTCGACGTCGGGAACCACTCAACAGGTTCATGAAATCCGGACGGATTGTGATCAGGACGCAATCTGGCTTAAAGTCTCGGTATCCGGCGCGAACGCCACCTGCCACACTGGAATGCCCGGATGCTTTTATCGCCGAATTGAAATTGCCGGTGGCAAAACCAGACTGGTTCGCGATGCAATCGACCCACTTTTTGACCCGGCAGAAATATACGGTAACAAGACTTGAATTGTATTGTCATCCTGAATATTCGTACTTTCCTCAATAAAAATTTGGGAAATTCACCAAATTATTAGGACTTTTATGCATACTGGGTGCAAGACAACCATTTTTGTCGCAATTAGAAGATCTTAGGGCAATGGAACAGCAAGTAAGTGGACAAAAACCTGAACAGTTAAAATCAGAGCAAGACGATGCCGAATTCATGGATAGGCTCGATATTGCTGATGATCCAATTCGCATTGATATTCCTCCTGCCACACCTGTAATAACTCCCAACACACGCAGGCAAAACTACAAATGTGGCGGTGTCAGTCTGGCGCTTGGTGGCGGTGCCGCTCGCGGATGGGCACATATTGGGGTTATTCGGGCTTTTGATGAAGCCGGAATAGATATTACCATGATAGCCGGCACATCAATTGGCGCACTGGTTGGCGGTTGCTATCTATCGGGTCATCTGGATGAACTGGAAGATTTCGCCCGCTCGATCACCCGCACCAATATGTTACGCTATATGGACTTTACCTTGCGCGGTTCCGGGCTGATTTCCGGTGAACGACTGGCAAAACGCATGGCCGGGCATATCAAAGACATCAATATAGAAAATATGAACAAACCATTTGTCGCCATTGCCACCGATATCCAGACCGGCAACGAAATATGGTTGCATGACGGGCCTCTGACAACAGCCATCAGATGTTCCTACGCGCTGCCGGGCGTATTCCAGCCGGTAGAAAATTGCGGCAAATTACTGGTTGATGGAGCAATTGTGAACCCTGTGCCAGTTTCCGCTTGTCGTGCCTATGAACCTGATGTCGTGATCGCAGTTAATTTGAACAATGAGACATTCGGCAAAGGAACCGTAATTCGTGCTTCCAGTTATGATGGACGGGGTAGCAATTTTGTCAATTTACATTCAAAAACCGGCTGTCAGGCAGACATGGATGAGGAAGAATCATCATCATGGTTGTCAAAACTAAGTGCCGATAAATCAAAAAAGAACAGCAACTCGAAAAGCCTTGGTGTTACCGGAGTAATGATGGAGGCTTTCAATATTATCCAGGACCGCATCGCGCGTACCAGACTTGCAGGCGATCCTCCGGATTTTACTATCCGCCCACGCCTGAAAGACATGGGGCTGACAGAATTTCACCGGGCTGATGAAGCAATTGATCTGGGCTATGAAGAGGGTCTGCACCGGTTGGCGGAACTGGAACGGCACGACATGCTGGCGGTTGTTGGCTAGGTTTACGCATGTAAGCGACATATTCAGTCAAACGTGCTCCTGGCGGATGTTACTCCAGGAACAGAAATATTTCATTGTTCAGGGATGATGGTTTTTTACCTGTGAGCGTTCGGCGAGTTCCAACTAACAATGGCAAATCCGAAAGCATAGCTGACAGACGTGCTCAACCGTTGCGGTAGATCACAAGATCAACCGAATTGACGAACTGCTGCCTTGGAATTACGTTGCGGATGAATAACCACAGAGGCTGGGTCAGGGCGCTTACTTCTTACCAGCATGAAAATTAAAAACATTAGAGTAAACACCCCAAATTGAAATGCTGTCCAGATAGAATCTGCCATGAACATTTTCGAAATAATTAGTCTACGCGCGGTTGGGATCAGCGAAGTCGGGATCGCCGTATTTCTCGGATGCTTGATTATCATCTTTGTTCTTCAGGTCTTATTGCTACATAATACCAAACCTAGCAGTAAAATCATTCCATTTGGTGACAGGAATATGATCGAGATTTTGCGCAATCCAGAAGCGTACTTAAATTCACGCGGTGTTAGTTTTCTCAGGTGGCAAAAAAAAGTACTTTGGGTTGCAGCTTTCGGGTGGATTCTCTTAATGTCGGAATTTCTTATTTAACATCAAACGACTTGTTGCTGAGTCGCATCTGTATTCAAAGATCACCCACAACCACCTCAATTGAGATGATAATACGCACTAAAGTGGTTCCTTGAAAGATGATTGGTCCGATTTGAATGTTAGGCGAGCGTCCAATAGCGGTTGCATCTTCACTTAGCGTTGATCGCTCAATGCTTTATCGGGCTATGAAAAAAGTCAGTTGAGACAATTTTGATCATAACTGTTTCGACAATAGTATGGTTGCGCCTCTGGGGTATCCGGGCTGATCTGAGGTTCCCCAATTACGATATCCAATACTCCCGTAGCCAATTCTATCCCAATACCCCCACATGATGATCGGCAAGTGGCGCTACGAGACAAGATGCCCCGCCAGACATCGTTAGTGTTTTGATCCCGTCGTTGAAGCTCGCCCGAAGCACAAGCTGGCTATTCGTTGGATGAAACTCGTCTCGCGAATGAACTGACAATCCCAACAGGATTATCGCATCGGCCGCCTTCCCGGCGAGATTTTCGACAAATGGTGTCGGCATCATTCCCCGACTGGTTTTTGTAACATCGGGTCGTTGAGAGTATTTCGTACCCAGGCCAAAACAATACGGACTGCCGGTTGGATTACCGACAGAATCTCAGCGTCATGTGTCGGATTGCGCTCCGCGGAGATCACGTCTAAAAGAAGAAACAGATAAAGATCCAGTTGAGAGAGCTTTATTGTTACCACTATTCAAGATATGAATGACAACAACCGAGATTCCAGGGTTTGGAAATGTCAGATCCTGTGCAATGTTGCAAGGCGCCTGCTCACCTGACCACACAGACTAACCCGGACTGGTAGTTCGATGCCATGAATGCGCACCCCATTTGAAGGAAACCCCACATGGATTTTGCCTATTCGCCGTATACTGAAGAGATGCGCCAGAAATTGCAGTCATTCATGGAGGCGTATATTCAACCACGCATCCGCGAACACAACAACGAGACCCAGGCCGGGCAGTTTCCCGTATCGTTCATGGAAGACCTCAAGGCACTGGCGCGAGAGGAGGGATTGTGGAACATGTTCCTGCCCGGTTTAAAAGACGACGAACCCGGCACCCGCCTGACCAATCTGGAATATGCGCCATTGGCCGAGATCATGGGCCGGGTGCCCTGGTCTTCGGAAGTATTCAACTGCAATGCGCCAGACACCGGCAACATGGAACTTCTGCACATGTTCGCCACGCCCCAACAGCGCGAGCAGTGGCTGGTGCCGCTGATGAATGGCGAAATTCGTTCTGCATTTGCCATGACGGAACCGGATGTTGCTTCGTCTGACGCAACAAACATCACCACCAGCATGCAGCGCAAAGGCGACGAATATGTCATCAACGGGCGCAAATGGTTCATCACTAATGCGACGCACCCTAATTGCAAGGTGCTCATCGTGATGGGCAAGACTGACCCGAACGCAGATAGGCACAAGCAGCAAAGTATGATTATCGTGCCCAAGGACACGCCCGGGGTGGAGATAATCCGCAACCCGACAGTACTGAACCACCATGCGCCGGAAGGCCATGCCGAAATCCTGTTCACCAACGTGCGGGTTCCGGTCAACAATCTGCTGGGTGAAGAAGGCGGCGGCTTTGCACTGGCCCAGGCCCGGCTTGGACCAGGGCGCATTCATCACTGCATGCGCTCGATCGGTGCCGCCGAGTTAGCGCTGGAACTGATGATTGACCGGGCACAGGAGCGAAAAACCTTTGGCAAACACCTGTCTGAACAGGGCGTAATCCGCGAATGGATTGCCAAATCAAGAATAGAGATCGAACAGGCACGGCTGCTGACAATCAAGACTGCCTGGATGATTGACAACGTCGGCGCCAAAGCCGCCCGAAAGGAAATCTCCATGATCAAGGTCGTAGCACCGTCGCTGCACACGCGGGTGGCCGACCGCGCCATACAATTGCATGGAGCAATGGGACTGACCCCGGATACACCACTGGCTGATCATTATACCTGGGGCCGCGCACTGCGTTTCGCTGATGGGCCGGACGAAGTTCACCTCCAATCCATTGCCAAGATGGAATTGCGCCAAAGCAACAGGGGAGCATCGGAAATCTATCTGACACCACCCGAACGGTGAGGTTTAGGACATGATATAGCAGAACAACTTTATCTTGATTCAGTCTGATTTTTTTTTGCTCACGGCTATTCGGGCTTACGCCCGGCCTCCGCAAGGGCGGCGCACCGGCACCGGTCGCTTTTCGCTCCTGATTGCATGATCATTTTAAAGATGCTCTGCTATAATCAAGTCTTCGCCGCCTACGTCTCTTCAAATGCTGTTTCCCGCGAACTGAGGTCAATAAAATTGATCAATCCGGCACAGCAAATGATTTCATGAGACTTTGTCCTCCGGGCAAAAATTGTAAAAGAGCTGATCTGGCACAGCCGGGACCCATCATCGTTCAATCTCCCGGGCAAATCACCTGGAAAACTGAATCAACAAACAAAGGCCCAACAATAGCAGTCCAAATCAACCAAATCGTCACTTTTTTGCCAACCTTATCAGACCCGGGTCAGGCAATTATCACCGAGCACGGCCATTTGGCTCAGTTGACTGGACAGGTTGTATCCGGCCTGAAAGCCGACATTCAAAATGCTGGCCCGCTAAAGGATTTCCACATCTGCCGCATCGATAATCTCAATATTGCGACCATCAATATACTGCGCGCCTTTTTCGCGCCACTCGACCATATGTGGCTGTTTGAAATGCTGATCAAGGTCTGCACGCGACTTCCATTTTTCTACGAATACAAGAGTATTTTCATCCGTCAGACTCTGGTTCAAATCATATGACAGACAGCCAGCCTCATTGCGGGTTGCCTCGATACAGGGGCCAACTGCGACAGTTACATCGGCCAATGTACCAGGCTTGATAGCCAGTGTGGCGATAACGTAGATCATGTTTATTCCTCCTGGTCTGTCAACACCCTACCTGCTTGCCAAACACCACTCATGGCAATAAGGGCAAATGGCATCTGCGATTCAGCTCTAGTACATATGCTGCCCGCCATTGATCGAAATTGTCGAGCCGGAAATGAATTTTGAGTCTTCACGCACCAGAAACCACACCGCGCGGGCAATTTCCAGGGGGTCGCCAAGCCGCCCCACCGGGATTGTCGAGACAATTTTTTCAAGAACATTTTCAGGAACAGCCGCCACCATATCCGTTGCCACATAGCCCGGTGCCACTGTGTTAACGGTAATACCGTAACGCGCCCCTTCCTGGGCCATTGCCTTGCCCATGCCGATTACGCCCGCTTTCGCCGCACAATAGTTAACCTGGCCATACTGGCCTGCCTGGCCATTAACTGACGATATATTGACTATACGGCCGAATTTCTCCTCCAGCATTGTTTCCCAGCAGGCCTTGGACATGTTGAAAACCGATGTCAGATTGGTTTGTATTACCGCCATCCAGTTTTCATAGGTCATCCTTTTCAAGGTGCCATCCCTGGTAATACCGGCATTATTCACCAGAACAGTGACTGTGCCATGCTTGGAAGATATCTCTTCAACAGATTTCTGGCAGGCATCAAAATCGGCCACATCCCAACGATAAGCCGGAATGCCGGTTTCCTCGGTAAACTCGGCAGCTTTTTTGCTGTCGCCACCATAACCGGCAACCACCCGATATCCTCTTTCAGTCAGCAGTTCACATATTCCCCGACCGATCCCGCGAGTGCCCCCGGTGACGAGCGCGGTTCTTACTTTTTCTTCAGATGCCATAGATATATTCCTTTAATAGTCGAATTAGTTAGACCTGCTACAGTTCCGCTTCACCAAAACGTGTTGGCTAATATCAGAATACAGCAAATGCGCCGGGAGTAAATTAAACATTTGGATAGTGCAGGATCACCTGTCAGGCCAAAGTATCGGAAGGCAGGAATTTTATAGTGGTGCCAATACTTATGCCTCTACTCATGAAATTTGACTGTCGCCGCGCAAATATCATATCCGCTATTAGGGGTGATTCAGACGACAATTTAAAAACCATGCATGTCAAAAAATCTGCAAATACCGGTCATTCAAGTTGTATAGCATTCGACAGGCCCTCCAATATATATTAACTTTGCTCCTGCTTTCACAGCTAATGAGGCATCAGTAATGACACAGAAAAATATCGAACGACGGCTGGCAGCAATTCTGCTTGCTGATGTAGCCAGTTACAGCCGTCTCATGGGTGAAGATGAAATGGCAACGCTGCGCGCATTGCAAAGCCATCGCATAAGTTTGATTGATCCAACAATTGGGCAGTATCAGGGGCGCATTGTAAAGCTGATGGGTGACGGTATTCTGGTCGAATTCCCAAGTGTTGTTAATGCTGTAGAATGCGGAATTGCTATCCAAAATGGAATGGTTTCTCGCAATAAAGACACTCCTGACGACTATCAAATCAAGTTTCGTATAGGGATTAATCTTGGAGACATTTTGATTGATGGCGACGATATATATGGTGATGGCATCAATATAGCTGCGCGATTGGAGGCGCTGTGCGAACCATATGGTGTGTGCATCTCAAGCACGGTATTTGCACAAATAGATGGAGTTCTTGAACATAACTTCACTGATTTGGGCGCTCATCAGTTCAAGAATATCAGCAAACCGGTGCGCGCTTACCATCATAAAACAGTGCCGGAATCATCAACACCCAAATCCGCACTCAGGCCGTTTATTGACGCTCCTGTTGAAGAAACCACAATTATTACCGGCGGATGCCTGTGTGGCGCAGTTCAATTTGAAATTAGCAAAGCGGACGTTGGAACCATGTATTGCCATTGTCGGATGTGTCAAAAATTTACCGGTGCTCCTGTTTTGGCAGGCACCACCTTTCCCGCTGATGCTGTGAAATATACAGTGGGTTCACCAAAATATTATCAATCCTCAATGATTGCCAAACGTGGTTTTTGTGCAGATTGCGGATCGAGCCTGCTTTATCAGGGGACAATAGGACAATGGACGGAATGGGTCATGATCCTCACGGCCTGCCTGAATGATCCGGGCCAATTTGTACCAAGTTACCATTTAGGTGTGGAAAGCGCGATACCCTGGCATATGGTTCAGGATGAACTGCCTCGTACCCGTAGCGAAGATTCACCAAGCCTGATTCAGGCTTATGCCGCGGCGAAAAAAATAAACCCCTAGATCGATAATACATAACACTCTTGTCCAGCCCGGCTTCTCTCACTAAAGCGTGTCGCCTTTAATCTGCATGCCTATCAATAAATTCCAGCACCGCCGGACGAATATCGTGGCGCCAAGCCTTGCCGCTGAAAATACCATAATGGCCGGCATCGGGTGCCAGATGGTTTTCTTTGCGGCTTTCATCTAATCCGGTCAGCAAATTCAATGCGGCAGAACACTGCCCCGGTGCAGAAATATCATCCCGTTCGCCCTCTACTGTCATTACGGCAGTCTTTGAAATTTTACCAATATCGACCTGGTGCCCGTTGACAACAAACTGATTGCGGGCAATTTCCCGGTTTTTGAAAATTCGTTCAACCGTCGACAGGTAAAATTCCTCCGTCATATCAAGAACAGCCAGATATTCATCATAAAACAGGTTATGCCTGTCATGTTCCCCATCACGCCCCCGGGCAACAGCGAATATCTGGTTGGAATAGGCCTCAAAATGGGTTTGCCAATTCATCGAAATAAAGGATGCAAGCTGCATCGCCCCTGGATAGACCAGCCTACCCACCCCGGCAAACCCGCTGCCGACCTGGGTTATTGCCAGATTTTCCAGTTGGCCCATGGTTATCCTGCGCCCAAAGTCCGTAACTTCGGTGGGATTTGCATCCGGATCAACTGGTCCGCCAATCAGGGTTAGGGTTTTGGGCTGTCGCTCCGGGTGAATTTCTGCCAGATAAGCGGTCGCCGCCAGAGCGAGGGGAACGGGTTGGCAAACTGCTATTACATGCAGATCCTTTCCCAAATACTCCATAAAATCAAGTAGATAGAGGGTGGAATCCTCAATGTCAAATTTGCCTTTCGATACCGGGACATCACGGGCATTTTTCCACTCAGTAACAAAAACATCATAATCGGGAAGCAAAGAGACAACTGTTTTGCGTACCAATGTGGCATGATGACCGGACAAGGGTGCGATAAGCAGAATATGGCGGTTGGCCGGCTTTTCACGATCCACTTTGAAGTGAACAAGTTTGCAAAACGGTTTGTCGACCACTGTCTCGATATCGACCAGATAATCACGTCCATCCGATACTACACTATCAATTCCCCAGTCGGGAACGGCGCTCACCCGGTCAAAGGCATGCTCGGTCACTTTCCCCCAGGCTGCAAATGTCGAAGGCAACGGATTTGTTGTGAAACCAAAAGCCGGGCTTCCCCAAAATGCTTTGGCGGTAGCGCCCAACCACTGGTTGAACTGGCGGGTACCTTCATAATAATCGTAGCCGGCGATGAAGTGGCGCATATTGTATGTCCAGACAATTTGTTTAATAATTGGCGCGACCATATCCGAAATACTGATGAAAGCAAGCTATGCCTTCGAACAACGGTAAACCATCCGAAGAAACCATTTCCTGGAAGGAAAATCTTGAAAAAATTGATAAACTGACCGAAAGGCTGGTTTTGGCACTCAATGCCAAAAAAGCAACCCGACCCGAACTGAGTGGTCCCGACAAGGACCTTTATGTCGAGGCAGCCTCAGCCTATTTTTCACAAATGCTCTCGGACCCGGCCAAAATGTTTGCTCAGCAGGTCGGGCAGTTCAAGCAGTCACTGGAATATTTTGCGGAAATTCAGAATGAACCGGATACTGAAAATCCGGGTGCCGGCAAACCCTCCAGTAAAACCGATAGACGGTTTGCCGGCGAATTGTGGCAGGCAAACCCGTTTTTCGACATGATCAGACAACAATATCTGGTGTCTTCGCGCGCAGCAGAGGAAACGGTATCAAATCTGGAGGGGCTTGATGCGGACAAACAAAAGCGAATCGAATTTTTTACAAAACAAATTGTCGATCTGTTCTCACCAGCGAATTTCCTGGGCACCAATCCTGAAGCCTTGTCGAAGGCCTATGAAACCAGGGGCCAGTCACTGGTGAGCGGGCTTGAAAATATTGTCCGGGATCTGGAAAAATCCAGCGGTGATCTGTCGGTAACCCTGTCGGACCCCGATGCTTTTGAAGTCGGGGTTAATTTGGCCTCCACTCCAGGTTCGGTTGTTTTTCAAAATCGCATGTTCCAGCTGCTCCAGTACAAGCCGACAACCGACAAAGTACACCAGATTCCCCTGCTGATCATACCTCCCTGGATCAACAAATTTTACATTCTTGATCTGAAGGAGAAAAACAGCTTCATCAAATTTGCCGTTGACCAGGGTTTTACGGTTTTTGTCATGTCCTGGGTCAATCCGGATGCCAGTTACCGCGATGTCGGGTTTGACACCTATGTGGAGAGCGGTTTACTGGAAGCTGTGTCAAGGGTGAAAGATATTACCGCCCAATCCCGCATCAATACGATTGGTTATTGTATCGGCGGAACCCTGTTGGGCACCACTCTGGCCTATATGGCGAGGAAGGGTGACAATTCCATAAAAACTTCCACCTTTTTTACAACATTGGTGGATTTCGAGGACGCCGGAGAAATCACGGTCTTTATTGATGAGCAATTTTTGCATGGTATTGAGGCGGAAGTTGATGAAGCCGGATATCTGGATAGCCAGTTCATTTCACGCGCATTCAGTTATCTGCGCTCCAATGATCTGGTTTATGGTCCAGCAGTAAAATCATATCTGATGGGCGAAGCGCCGCCCGCGTTTGATCTGCTATTCTGGAACGGCGATTCTACCAACCTGCCCGCCCGCATGGCAAAGGAATATTTGCGCAAGCTGTATCAGGGCAATCAATTGTCAAATGGTACATTTGAAATTCTTGGCGAGACGCTTAATCTTGGCGATATCCGGATTCCGATTTACGCGATAGCAACAAAGAGCGATCACATTGCCCCGTGGAAATCATCATTTATCGGCCTGAACAAATGTCGCGGCAAGAAAAAATTTGTGCTGGCCGGAAGCGGGCATATTGCAGGAATCATCAATCCCGCCGATTCTAAAAAATATGGACATTGGATGAATGACGAAAAGCCCAAAAATCTGGAGAAGTGGTTCAACAATGCCTCCCATCACGAAGGGTCATGGTGGCTGGACTGGGCTGGCTGGCTTGGCAAGCGCTCCGGCAAACTAATCAAGGCAAGAATTACTGGTGATTCTAAAAAATACCCGGAAATTGAACCAGGCCCTGGATCCTACGTAAAAAAATAGTTTAAAAATCAATTACATAAAATATTTTTCTGCATCGCGGCATTTTTTACTTGAAATGCTGCAGCGCAGAATGTATATAATTGTGCAGGAACACAAACCCGCGGACAAGATATCATTCTCCCAAACATCCTGCCTGCAAAATTTTATCCAAGGAAACCAAAATGACCAACACAACCAACGATTTCATGAAATCATTCGAAAATCTTTTTTCTGAAATTCCAGGCAACTATAACGACGTTCTTAAAAACGCTGCTGAATACAATGCAAAATTCTACAAAGTCGCATTGGACGCTGCTCGTGAGAATGCTGAACTGAGCCAGGCATGGACCAAAGCGGCAATCGCCAAAGCTGAAAAGCTGGCAGTTGCTAAAGATGAGCCTGCTGATTATGCAAAAGCAACTGCAGATTTCGTCACCGAACAGGTTCAGGCCACTCCCGAACATGTCGCAGCCTTTGCTGAAGTAGCAAAAAAAGCTCAGACAAAAACAGTTGAATTGATCCTGGCAGCCGGTAAGGAAATGCAGGTTGAAGCTTCCAAAGTGGCAAAAAAAGCTACCAAACAAGCTGCTTAACGGCAAAAACAACTAAACTGGCATAATCCTCCCATGTCAGGAAACGAGCGGGCATCCACTGGATTGTCCGCTCTTTTCACACCTGCTCTTTTTTTAGTTGTATCAATACGATAGTATCAAGCCATTGTCCCAGTATGAAATCCAGCCAAGGGTGCAGGTTGAAATGTCAGATCGTGAAAACCCACAACAAATCCTGATAAACCGATATTCCAGTCGCCGACTTTATAACACCAGTTCCAGTGACTATGTGACTCTGGATGACATCGCCAAACTGATACGCGATGGTAATGATATCAAGATTACCGACAAGAAAAGCGGTGATGACATTACCAGGCAAATACTTTTGCAGATAATTACCGAACACGAAAGCCGCGGGGAAAATATCCTCCCGCTGAACATCCTGACTGATATCGTGCGTTCCTATTCTGATCAGGCACAAGACTTCGTTCCGGATTTTCTTGAGCAGTCCTTCCAGGTCCTGAAACAACGGCAGAAGGAAATTCTTGGAACTCTGGACCCGGCCAAATCCTTCCAGAAGCTTCAGCAATGGCAACAGGATCAATATGGTGCAATAGATTCCATGATGTCCAACTGGATGGGAAACCTCAATCCGAATCCTGAAAATCGGGAAGGTGATTCAGGCAACATGGATGATAAGCAGGACAAAACAAACGATGATGAAGTTGAACGACTAAAAAAGCAGTTCAAAGAACTGCAGGATAAAATTGACAAACTCTAAAGCGCGACAGGCTCTAGAGCACATTGAATCAAGCAATATCAAAGAGTTGTGAAAACAAACAGTGTGAGAACTACTCCGGCATACGTTGGTCTGTTACCGCACACAAAGCGGATTATCCATCCTGTTTACAGGAAGTGTTTTTAAACATTTCCAGTTTGCTAAGTTTTCCTGACAAGGTGTATTCCGGATAGCGCATTACCAGATCAGTGGATACGCCATTTTCAAACAGCAAAAAAGCAGATTCAAATACTGGAAGATGTTCGGCTGTCGCACCGATGTCTTTCTTGAAATAACTCATTGAAACAGACCAGGCCTGAAACGGTTTCAAAGAATTGACAATCTCCTCGTCAAGTTCACTTTTACTGTCAGAAATCGTCTTTGGATTGGAGATAAAACTTGAAGTTGAAATGGTTTCATCGCCCCCGTCAGATCCATCAAAAAGATCTTCGCGCAAAAAATGCTCACCGTTTTTGGCCTTGCTGATCATCTTGACAAGATATGACGTCAGAAAACTCGCCTTGGCAAATTCAAACTCCTGGGTTGCAGGACTGTCAAGAACGACACTTACACCCCCATTTAACTGTTTCGCCCTGCCTTTGACAGTCTCCTCCAATTGTTCATTCAGGAATGATTTGGTCAGAAAATCAAAATTTTTGCCATCAGCGCTTTCAAAGGTACTGGTGCGCTGGTCAGACAAAAATTGTGACCGCCCTGTCGTAACCCTTGTCAAAAACCGGTATTGCAATGTTATGCCTTCGCACTCATTACCACGCACCTCGTAGACCATACGCCCGTTCATCGACTTGATACCCGAGCGTTCGGAAGCTTTTACAAGTTCGATTTCGTAAATTGCTCGATGCGGTGCAATAATCTCAAAGCCCGATGAATTGGCAGGTGTTGATAAAATCGGGAAAGTTGAAAAAACCACTGATATTATCGAAATGTATCTCATATATCTATTTCCTTTTGAACACCCTGCCCGCATTATCATATAGGATGGAAATTAGTCTACACAGTGTTTGAGAGTTATGGCAAAGTGAAAAGGCTGTTCTCATAATTCGGACAATCAGATTATACCAAAGCACTCACCTATGACAACAAAATTTGACTGGCTAACTGCGCGCCCAATTGCCCATCGTGGGTTGCATGATATCAACAAGAATATCTATGAAAATACACTTTCCGCCTGCCGCGCGGCAATTGACGGGAATTTCAGTATCGAAGTGGATCTGCATCTGAGCGGTGATGGAACTCCTGTAGTATTTCATGATCTGAGCCTTCAACGAATGTGTGCCGACCCGCGAAAAGTACGTCAACTCGATACCAGACAACTGCGCGACATGCGAATTGGTCAAAGCCTGGATCACATTCCAACCCTTGCAGAACTGTTGCAACTGACCGACGGAAAAGTTGGTTTGGTGCTGGAATTGAAGGGCGTTGTTGGCGAGGACGAAGGTTTTGTTGAACAGGTTGCCAAAGCCCTCAGCGGATATCAGGGCCCGGCTGTGATCATGTCATTTTCCCATTGGCTTGTAAAAGATGCACGCAACCTGGCGCCTCAATTGCCTCTCGGTCTGGTGGCCAGGGGAGATGAGCGCCAGTATGCCAGCCACAAGATGATCGCAGATAAGTGTGATGTCGACTTCGTCAGTTATGATATAGATGGATTGCCTTGCAAATTCTCCCAGGAATTTCGATCCAGCGGCAAGCCACTTATTTGCTGGACTGTCGAGGATGCCGGGCAGATGAAAAAGTCTCTGAAATATTCTGATCAGATAACATTTGAAAATTTTGACCCGGACAATGTCAAACACTGATGGATAGCCATCCGCCACTCAATGTACATATGTGAAATCACCTTCAAAGCATTTTAAATTCAATCATGAATGACACTGGCAAATATAAAATTCAGATTGTCTCTTCCCTGAAAGAAGTAGACGGATATGATTGGGATTGTCTGGTCACATCTGCCCAAACAGCCAAGAATACGACATCGAAAACTGGCGCAGAAACACTTTCGCGTTCCTGCCTGACTTCCAGTTCAGATCTGCCAGAACAAACAATGGTGAAGCCATCCCACCCTAATCCTTTTGTTACCTATGCTTTTTTATCATCGCTTGAAGAAAGTGGCTCTGCAACACTGGAGACCGGCTGGCTTGGACAACATCTGTTGTTGCAGGATGAACACGACAAAATTATTGGCATCCTCCCCTGTTATCTGAAAAATCACAGCCAGGGTGAATATGTTTTTGATCACGGCTGGGCCGATGCATTCGAGCGCGCAGGCGGGCGCTATTATCCCAAACTGCAATGCTCTGTTCCCTTTACGCCGGTAAATGGACCTCGATTTCTGGTTGGCAGACTTGAAAATTCAGCACAATATCGCGCAGTACTTGCCAGCGGCCTGAAACAGTTATGCGCAAGACATGAGATATCTTCCGCCCATATCACCTTTATGGACAAAGATGACTGGCAAGCCATGAAGGAACATGATTTTCTGCTGCGAATTGACCAGCAGTTTCACTGGCAAAATCAGGGCTTTGACAATTTCCAGCAATTCCTCGATACCCTTTCCTCGCGCAAGAGAAAGAACATCAGAAAAGAACGCAGGGCTGCTCTTGCAATGAAGGATATGAAAATTAGCTGGATTAAGGGCAAGGATATTGCCGAATCAATCTGGGATGAGTTTTTTGAATTCTACCTGGACACCGGTTCGCGCAAATGGGGCCAGCCCTATCTCACCCGGGAATTCTTCACCCTGATTGGCCAGCGCATGCCGGATCAGATCGCCCTGGTCATGGCAGAGCGTAACGGCAAATATATTGCCGGTGCCATCAATTTCATCGGCGATAATTGCCTGTACGGCCGCCATTGGGGTTGCAGCGAATATCACCCTGCCCTGCATTTTGAGATCTGCTATTATCAGGCAATTGAATATGCCATTGCTCATCAGCTTGATCGTGTTGAGGCAGGCGCCCAGGGAGAGCATAAACTGGCCAGAGGTTACATGCCCGTTACTACCCATTCAGCCCACTGGATTGAAAATGAGGGACTTCGCGATGCGATTGCCAGCTATCTGGAGAGCGAACGCCAGCATGTGAAAAGAGACCACGAATATTTGTCCACCCACGGACCATTCAGGAAATCCCGGCACAAACAAAGCAAGGAAAAATAATGAGTAATTACGACGACACCAATATCTTCGCCAAAATTCTGCGAAATGAATTGCCCTGCCACAAGGTATTTGAAGATGAAAACACTTTTGTGCTGATGGATATCATGCCACGCGGCACCGGCCATTGCCTGGTCCTGCCCAAACACCCGGCACGAAATATACTCGATGCCGATGATGAAATGCTGGCCCGGGTATATTCAACCGTCCGCAAAATCTCTCATGCTTCACTGGTGGCATTTGAAGCCGATGGCCTGACCATCCAGCAGTTCAATGAATCGGCCGGCGGACAAATCGTCTACCACCTGCATGTACATGTAATCCCACGATTTGACGGCGTGAAACTAAAACCGCATACCGGGGAAATGGAAAGCAATGAAGTACTGGCCCAAAACGCCGCCAAACTTGTCGAAGCGCTGGGATCTGGCTAGAATAGCCATTCATCATGCAAATTAAGGTGGTAGTTAGTGTATTCAGTGTAAACTGACAGTAACCGAAATTACATGTTTTTTTATGATTTGGGCCCATCGTCGCCGAATTGGGTGACCTGATGAGGCAGATGAGGTGCAACAAGACGGGCAATTCGAGCCACAGGATTACGATATCGTCGTTGTTTGATGCATTTAGTCAGGTGTCATTGTGATTCGAAGGCAGAAACGGGAATAATTCGATGTACTTGTAAACTACATCGCAATTCAAGGGCATTATGAAAAAGAAGACGATCTCAATACTGGTGTTTGCGCTGTTGATCTTCATTCTACTCAGAATGATTGGTTGTTCCTGGGTGCGACCGCATTATCAGTGGAACTACAAATTATCGATGGAAGTTGAAACCACC
>JAAEMP010000402.1 GCA_024225445.1 Hyphomicrobiales bacterium
CTTAAGATTCAGATTGCCCGTCGACCAACCTGGATAGCCGCATCGACGCACAGTGGTGAAGAAGATATCGTTGCCAATGTGCATAAAAAACTTGCATCACGCATGCCCGGTTTCCTGACCGTATTGGTACCCAGACATCCTGATCGCGGAGATGAAATAACTGCCCTTTTGGAACGCCGTGGATTGCGGGTGGCACGGCGAAGCCTCAGTCAGGCCCTGTCGAACAAAATTGATGTTTATCTGGGTGATACCATTGGTGAAATGGGATTGTTCCTTCGATTGGGTTCTGTCGCCTTTATCGGCAGAAGCATAAAAGCTGTCGGTGGTCAGAATCCATTGGAGCCAGCCCAGACCGGCACAGCGATCCTGTCGGGTCAGCATGTTCATAATTTTCGCGAAGTCTATTCAAATCTGCTGAGGGCGGGCGGCGCTCGTCTGGTACGCGATGAACAGAATCTTGCGGCAAACCTGGAATATCTTCTGAACAATCCAACCGAACGCGGTAAGATGATTACTGCGGCCAGTCAGACTGTTCGCGAAATGGGAGGAGCCCTGGAGCGAACCGTTGAAGTACTGGATGCCTACGTTTTTCCGTTGAATGTCAAACGGGATCTAGAAGGTATCAACTGATGGCTTTGCAGGAGGCCCCTCCATTCTGGTGGCAAAAACCCGGTTGGCAAGCTTTCTTGCTTAGTCCGTTCTCCTGGATATATGGTCAGATATCTGCCAGGCGCATGGAACACCCGCCTTCTGATTTTGTCAGTGTACCGGTAATCTGTGTTGGAAATTTTATCGCTGGTGGAGCTGGAAAAACCCCCACGGTACTGGCATTGGTAAAATGCGCCAAATCCATGAAACTCAAACCCGGCATACTGTCTCGTGGATTTGGCGGCGGGGTGTCGGTTGCAACTTTGGTGGAACCAGACAAGCATGATTCCCGTGACGTTGGTGACGAACCATTGCTTCTGGCCAATGCCGCAACCACCGTTGTATCAGTTGACAGGCCTGCTGGTGCGAGGCTGCTGGTGGAAAGTGGCTGTGATCTGATTATTATGGATGATGGTTTTCAAAACCCAAAGCTTCACAAGGATTACTGCCTCGTTGTTATTGATGCAAAACGCGGCATTGGCAACGGGTTTACCCATCCATCAGGCCCATTGAGATTACCCGTTTCCCGCCAGTTGCCCTTTGCCGATACGGTGCTTGTTATTGGCGAGGGAAATGGCGCTGATGGTGTTATCCGTCGTGTAGCCAAAAGTGCCAAGCCGTTTGAACTTTCCAGTATCAGAATCCAGAACACTAGAAGATTGAAAGGCAAACAACTTCTTGCCTATGCCGGAATTGCCGATCCGGACAAGTTTTTTGCCAGTCTGTCTTCTGCCGGACTTGAAGTCATCGAGCAGTGTGCTTTTGGGGATCATCATCACTATCATGAAGATGAAATTGAAGAGCTGGTTGACAAGGCAAAGCAGCTGAATTTGCATCTGGTCTCAACCTCAAAAGATATTTTCCGTTTGAAGGGATTGGGAAAACTGTCGCAGGAATTGATCGAAAAAACAGATGAGATTAAAATTGAACTGGTTTTCGAAAATCCGGAATTTTTACGTAATGTTATCACCAGCGCTATAAATTCAGTGTACGAGCGAGATATTGGCTAAAGCCATTGGTGGCTCTCATGAAAGCCTCTAGAGAGTGTAAAG
>JAAEMP010000403.1 GCA_024225445.1 Hyphomicrobiales bacterium
AAAAACTGTCTTCATTGACAGTATCCGGTTTTGGGCTGCTTTCACCCCACTGGAAGTCTATTTCATCATCCGTATTGAACCAGGCAGGATCGCCTGTCAGATTTTCATTATTGAAATAAAAACCGGTAAAGGCATTATCCTCAAGCCAGTAAAATTTTGCTTCGGCATCACCGGATTCATTTTTATAATCCACCTGTATTTGCAGAAGGCTGTCGGAATCTATTGACATGTCACTCGAAAATGATGAGCCGTCCATACGATAGTAGGCGACAAGATTGTCTTCAGTGCCTGTAAGCTGTACGTTCATATTGTCACTGATTTCATTGATGCCATTGGTGCCTTCTTCAATACGCACATCATCCCAGATACGGATTTCATCCATCTCACCGTTGAAATTGTTCTCAGCAAAATATGAGCCGATTTTAATTGTATCTCCGGAGTTGTCAGCATTACCCCCATTGTAACCTGAAGTTAATGTGTCGTCGTCTCCGTCCACATAGATTTTGCCCGCGCTATGGTTGCTGGAATCCCAGACAACAGCTATATGATGCCATTGTCCGTCGTTGACTACCGCTTCGCCTTCAATTCTGCCGCTGCCCCATCCTTCGAATATGATCTGGCCTGAGTCAAAGATACAAAAGACTTTATCACCTGATTCCCATGTTGAATCATCATCCCGTTTGGCCAATATACCCACCCTGGTTCCCGTGGTCTTAATCCAGGCTTCCAGTGTGAAACTGCTTGCCAGATCTATCACATCGCCATTGATATCCACGTAATCATTTGAACCGTCAAATGATATTGAACCAGGCTGCGATGCCGTAGAAATTGCATCCGTATCAAGCTGTGTCGTATCATTTTTAAATGTACCGTCATATCCGTTGCCTGTAAAATCAGTCAAAGCGCCTTCTGTCTGCCACGAGTCAAAAAGACTGTCACCATCCAGGTTCACACGGATGCTGCTGTCGGTTTCAGCCTTGAAGGTGTAATCGCCCTCATCCAAATTAAAGTAGCCGTCCCAGGACACTGAAAAATCATCATCACTGTCCACTGGATTATCGCTGCCCCAGTCATGGTAAATGATGTCTTCACTTGTTGTCGTTGTCGGATCACCGGACAATCCGGTGCCGGAATAATATTTTGTCAGGTATGCATCCGCCTCCATCCATGTTTTGCTGTAGGGATCAAACAGGTCCACCTGCCATGACAGCCCCTCCCATTCAAGAATGGTGTAGGTGTATTCCAGTTCCACATGCACACCCAGAAAGTTGAATTCCATGATGGCGAAAGCGTAAAAGTCACCGTCCAGGGTGCTGATGGTGAAGGGTGTTTCAAACTCGAAGATTGCTGCGCCGATGCTGGGCAGTATCTGAATGCTCGGAGTCAGATCCAGGCTGACTTCGAGGATGAGCAGATTGATGCCCACGCCGGCCTGGATGCCGGACACGCCCACGGAACCTTCGGCAAAACCGGTTACGGCAGCGTAGGGACCTGCTGCCAGAATCAGTTTGTTGTTCGCGGCAACGGAGATGCTGCCCCGGACGCCCAGTTCACCGGTGACACCGCCGGCCACTGTGATGGGAATTCCGGCCACGGTGAAGGTTTTTTCTTTCTCATAGGATTTGCTCAGGGAATATTTCTCATTGCCGTCATCATCCTGGGTGTTCCAAATTTCGGCCTCTGAAAAATCCGAGCAGCCGCTTTCCGGGTCACTGCAGAAGGAATAATAGGTCGTTCCGGCTTCCAGGCTCAGGAGATCGTTTACATCTATGCTCCCAGAATACGTTTCATTTCCGATTGCATCCTCTGTAACCTCTCCGTCATAAGCCGAATTTTGTATGAATTCTGAAATGCTGGACCATTCACTCAACCCCAAAACATAGGCTTTGTATCCGAAATAACTGCTGGTGATGTCATTCGCATTCACATCAAAACCCACACCGATACCCAGCAGCTCTATCTCTGTACCGAACACGGTGACATAAATCTCGTTTGCGTTGGCATCCGACAGAGCGTCGAATTGTGCCGCGGTAGGATATTCACCACCATCGTCCATTTCATAGCTCATGTCGCATCCGAATGAATACCCCACATTGAAAATGCTGTTGCCGTATTCTTCGCCGCCGCTCGGATTGCTGATTCCTACATTGTTTTCAAAAAAATTGCACTCGTAACCGTAACCGTAATTGTCAAGGTTGGTGTTGCTGCATTCCGTAGTATCGGAACGACGCCTCTTTTGTGAAGCCGCCAGGAACATCACCGGCATTTCCTTCACATTGTCGGCTTTGTTGTCTTCCCACTCTTCCACATTTCCGTCCGGATCAACTGTGACAACAAGGTTGCACAGCGTATCCGATGGCTTTGACGCCAGAGCGTCATAAGCCTCGGCACTCAGGTAGAGTTTGTAGGTGTGTCCCTGCTGCTCCTGCCGGAACAGGGAAGCGCAGCGGCTGTCTTCGTCACGGCACTGCACCTCATAGGTCTTTTTGTCGGTTTTGACAATCTTCCGTCCCCCTTTGGAGGCCCCGATGGAAAGGGGATAGGTGCTTCCGTCAATTTCCAGCCCGAAAACAATGTCCACAGCTTCTTCCGTATCCTGTGACATGGATTCCACCTCCATGTTCAGGGAAAGATCGGACTGGGCCGGGGCGGATGTTCCCGCGGGCGGATTGTTCGGCAGCACCAGGCTGTTGGTGTTCAGTTCTGCTGAAAGAATCCGCAGGTTGGGTTTGTCCGGCTGACCGATGATCACACTGGCCGGGGCCACCATATAATTATCTTTTTTATCGGCAGAATCCTCGCTCTGAAGCGCATCATCTTCGGCATGGTAGTCAAAACGCCCGATGGAAAAGACAGCCGCGTAAGTTCCGTCGGCCACCTGCGGGGGAATGCGGAAAGAATGCTCCACATGTGCCGTTGTATTGTCTGCTGTCAGATAGGTGATTTTCGTGACTGTATCCGCATCCTGCGTGTCCGTAACCGGATCGCCCGAACCCGCATGTCCCAGGTTTTCGATGAAAAGCCCGGTAAGAGAATAATCCGGTCTGAAATTTGCGCCGGAAATATCCAGATCATCCACACTGCCCGTTGGCAGATTTACCAGGTAGAGCTTGACAAAGGTGTTGTATTTGGGTGTCTCGGTTTCCACATCAAACCAGATTTTTGCGGCAAAACCGGACTGCATGGTGTCTTCCACCCACACATCCGTGAATTTCAGGTTCCCTGCCTCGAAATCAGGCACATAAGTGTCGTCGCCCACCTCGTCAACAACAACTTTCGCATTGGATACCCCGGTCTCATATCTCACCGGCAGAATGACCCCGGCAGGGACGGTCATGGTGAAATGCCCGTCAGCCCCGGTTACGGCTGAGGCAATGACATTGCCATCGCCGTCTGTCGCACGAACCTCCGCATCCGCAATCATGCGTGATCCGCCCTGCACATAACCGTCCTCTGTGTATTCCGCTGTTACCGTGTAAGGGGTGTCATCCTCTGTGTCCCGCTGATACAGGTAAATGTCATAACCCCCTTCCCCGCCCGGACGTTTGGAATGGAACACAACATATTCCGCATTTTGGGAAAGCGCAGGCCCGCCGTCCTCGAATCCGCTGTTCAGGGAAGGCAGGAACAGAAATTCCTCGGAAGCCAGTTCCGCCAGCAGGATATCCTTGCCCGTATGCCCGTCATCCGGATCATTCCGGTTGCTGGAAAATGCAATGAAATTCCCGTCGGAACTCAGATTCCATCCGTTTTCCATGAAGGGAGTGTTCAGATGTTCCGGCAACTGCCTCATTCTTCCCCGCCGTCCGTCATAAATACGGAGATTCTTGTCATCCCCTGCGGATTTGCGGGCAAACGCGACGAGCCTTCCGTCTCCGTTCAGGGAAGGTCCGGAATCCGCCAGACCTGATCTCATGTTTGAAGGGGTGCGGAGAGCGGTTTTGTTTTCAATGTCATAAATTTTCAGTTCCGGAACTGCCCCGCTGTCGCCGGGATCCAGGCTGTGACATATCAGCCGGGTTCCGTCCGAGCTGATATCCGGGGCGTTTTCGTGGTTGTCTGTATTCAGTCCCGGGAGTTCTATAAAGGACTGAGTTGCGATGTCATAGAGAAAAATATCAGAACTGCCGTTTCTGTTAGAATCAAACGCCACAAGGCTGCCGTCTCCGTTCAGTGACGGTTCCCTGTCATATCCAGGTCCGTTCATTCCGGGCAGTTCCAGTATCCCCTCGCCAATCCGGTAAACATAGATGTCGGTCTCACCCGCGCCGTCTGCGCGGCTGCTCTGGAACACCAGGGTCTTCCCGTCATCGCTCACATCTCCCAGCATATCATCAGCGATGCTGTTCAGGCCCGGCAGTTCCGTGAAGTGGTGATCTGTCCCTGCCAAAGCATCTGATGCCAAGGCATCCTGACGCCGCACCATGAACAGCATACCCGCGGGACCGTCATTCTGGTAATCCGCTGTGTCAAATCCGAGAATGTAACTGTTCCAGTAGTCTGAACCGAGAACCGCGCTGTAGGTTTCGCCGGAAAGATCAGCCACGTCCGTCTTTGCCGTGGGTATTTCCCGCGCCACAGGGAGCAGCGCATCCGAGCCGTACATCAGCAGGGAAATGCTGACCCGGTTTGTCTCTCCCCATGCGCTCGCAGCCGAATCATATCCGAGTTCCTCAGCAACGCCTGTGTCAATGATGATTCTGTCCCGGATCAGTGCGCCGGGAACTGCCCGGCTTACAGGCTGACCGTCCTGATATGACTCTGCTTTGCCGAAATACGCGGCAGGCGTGTCTGAACCTGCTGCATAGCCCGCTGCGATAAACGGAACAGCCATGTTGGTGAAGCTGTCTGCCGGGTTATGGGGATTCATCTGTCCCGGTACGTTGGTATGCCAGGACAGATGTTCTGACACGCCGCCCGCCAGCGGCATGGTTCCCAGGCTCATACCTGCGGTACCTTCGGGATCCAGGTTCAGCTCCAGCAGATTGAATGCCGGTTTCAGCGTCATCATAGGCGAATCCGGAAAAAACGGCAGCGGAACGCTGATATAAAGCCCGAAAATGCCGTCCGCCACACCTTCAAGGTTTTCAAAACCTTGAAGGACTTCGGCGAGCTCAGTCGAGCCGTTTTCCCGATCCGCAATGATAATCTGCATATCTTCCGCACTTCGTCCGCTGACAGAAACATCTGTCGTTGCAATCGTCCCGGCAACCTGTCCCGCGCCCAGCCGCAGGGTTGCCGGTTCGCCGGTCTCTGTGAGAGACAGACCTGAAACCGCATCCCTGAAAATCAGCAGACCGCTGAAAGCCGGGTCCACGGCAAGATTCAGATTTTTTCCGCCCACATTCACAGGTGCTGTGAAAAGTCCGTCTGATGTCCGGGTCAGTGCCACAGATTCCCTCTGTTCACCCGGAACCGCAGCGGCTGTCTGTCCCATGCGGTACATGTAAATATCAGAACCGCCCTCCCCGCCGGGTCTGCGGGACTGGAAAACAATCATTTCCCCGTTTCCGGTGAACCGGGGGCTTATCTCGTCGAAATCACTGTTAAGCCCCGGCTGCTGAACCGGAATCTGCATTGCCATGTCAACCAGCAGGATATCACGGTCAAAAAGCCCCATTTCCGGATTTCTCCGATTGGTGTGAAATGCCATGCGATCACTGTCCGCAGTGATCACAGGGTTCTGCTCATTAAAACCGGTGTTGACGCCCCTCATGCCTTTGGAAAGGGAAATCATGCCCTGTTCCTGAACATCGTAGAGACGGACATCCCCGGCGGGCTGTCCCGCAGCCGGATCGCCGGTCATCGCAGTAAACGCAAGCTGTCTGCCGTTTTCACTGATAAAAGGTGAAAGTTCATCCGCTTCTGTGTTCAGCCCCGGCAGATCGGCAAACCGGCTGTTCTGACGGTCATACAGGTAAACATCGCTGCCGCCAGCCCCGCTTCGGCGTGAGGCAAATGCAATATATCCGCCGTCCCGGCTGATGCCCGGCATGTCGTCCGCCTCCGGGGAATTGAGACCCGGAAGCTCTGCAAAGGTTTTCTGATCCAGATCATACAGAAAAATGTCAGAACTCCCGTCCCGGTCAGACTGGAACACAATATAGCCGCCATCCCCGGTAATGCCGGGATTTGCATCCTCACCCGCGCTGTTCAGACCGGGAAGGTCAAGAATGCCCTGTCCTTTTTTCCACACATAAATATCTTTTCCGCCAGTGCCGCCTTCCCGGTCAGAGTGAAACACAACTGTGTCGCCGGTGTCGTCCGCTGCCGGGGATTCGTCATTGCCCACAGAATTGAGTCCCGGCAGTCCGACAAACGCCTCGGAAAGTGCAGGCGGTTCATCTGAAAGTGCGTCATTCATGTCCAGGCGGCGCAGCAGGGAGATGGTTCCGTCAGGTCCCCCGTTGTGATGCGGGACATAATCAAATCCCACGATATATTCCTGCCACCTGCTGATGCCCAGCACCGCCTCGAATTCCACGCCCATCATCCGGTACGGGGCCACGCTGACCTCCCATACCTTGAATTTGGGATACAGGGTCACAGTATCATTTTCACCGATAAGGTTCAGTTCAATTTCCTCACCGTCGCCGATCTCCCATTTCCCGGAATCGGGATTGTATCCCAGTTTCTCGGCAACTTCCGTGTCGAGCACAAGGCGGCTCACAGCGCCGGTGTCCAGCAGAATATCCAAATCTTCGCCATTTGCCTCGCCTGCCCTGCTTTTGGCCCGGAACGGGACCTGGAGATCAGAAAAATTCTTCTGTCCTGTCATGTCAGAAGGGGCTGCCACTGACAGAGCCTTGCCCCTGAATACAAAGCGGGTGTCGGCTCTTTCCAGGTTCGGCATGTTTCCAAAGGAAAGCACTGCCTCTCCCGAAGGCGGGAAATCAAATTCCATTGCGCCCACTCCCGGGATCAGGACGTTAAGGGGCGCATCCAGGGAACCGGCCCGGGAACTGAAATTGAGTCCCCCTGTCCGGCGCAGCCCGATAATGCCGTCAGCGCCCTTGGGTGTGAGAGAAGGATCATCCTGGGAATCCGGGTCCCGGATCACCATAATTTTCATTTGTGATGCTGAAAATGCCCCGATTCTCACATCTGCCGTTGCCAGAACACCTGAACGGGTCCCGCTTGAATAGGATTTTGATATTTTGGTATCAGTCACACTGATGGGTGATTTTGAGCGCTTCACTGATATGTTGGATGCATCTAATTTATCCTCAAACACCAGCAGTGCATCAGAACCTGTGTCCACCAGCAGGTTAAAGGTCTGGTTCCCGATTTCCACAGGCAGAAGGAACTGGTTTGCCCCGCCCCTTATCAGGGAGAACCTGGTTTCAGTGCCGTCATAAACTTTTGAAGCAAACCCGGATATCAGACCGACATCATACCTGGCAATCATGAGCGCGTCATCGATATCAACTTTGCCGTTGGCGTCCACATCCGCATCTGCATAGCCAGG
>JAAEMP010000404.1 GCA_024225445.1 Hyphomicrobiales bacterium
CGAAAAGTCAAGGAAACGTCAATGATTCCGGCGATTCCAGTTGCCTATATTGGTGCGGCGATAATGGTTGGCATGTTCTGTTCGCCTCTTGACGGGTTACAGGCGCAATGGCAGCTATTCATCGGGCACGGGGCGTTCATCGGTGCCGCATCGTGCTTGCTGGCGCTTGGACCGCGCTACATCAGCTCTGCAGAGGTTTCATTACTTGTCCTGTTGGAATCGGTACTGGCACCAATCCTGGTCTGGGTTGTGATTGGAGAAAATCCCGGGTCATGGGCGCTGGTCGGCGGTGCTGTAGTGATCGGGGCACTGCTGGTTTCAAACCTTTTCGCATTGAGAGGAATAACCGAAGTCAGGCATAGGTAGGCCAAGGGCTCAAAGTGGGCCACCCGGCGGTGGCGGATCAATCGCAACTGGAGCATTTTCGGTGCAGGATTAACAACGTCATCTTTGAGGTGGCCCCTGCAGCTGAGACCGGCTACATAAATAACAGCAATCAAATTAGTGAGGATTTCAACATGGCCGTTCAAACTGATGCCATTTATCCTGTTTTGAATTTTTTATCAGTCCTGTTTGTCCTGGCACTTGGCGCAGCTGCCCTCATCATCGTTGCATTCTTCATTGTCGATGTCACCCAGCGCAAAGATGCGGTGCGCAGGAACTATCCTGTCATCGGACGCTTTCGCTATTTGTTCAGTACGCTGGGTGAGTTTTTCCGCCAATATTTTTTCGCTATGGACCGCGAGGAATTACCGTTTAATCGCGCTGAACGTGACTGGATCTATAAGTCGGCGCAGGGCCGAGACAATATGATAGCCTTTGGATCAACCAAAGTTTTAACTGAACCCGGCACGGCAATATTCGTCAACTATCCGTTTCCCACTTTGGATAAAGACGCCGAGGAAACGCCATCAGTTGTGATTGGGCCATCGTGTCGTGCACCCTATGAGGCAACGTCAATTATCAACATTTCCGCCATGAGTTATGGGGCAATTTCACGGCCTGCCGTGCGTGCTCTTTCGGTGGGTGCAAAACTGGCCGGGTGTTGGATGAATACAGGTGAAGGCGGCCTCTCCCCTTATCATCTGGAAGGTGACTGTGACATTGTATTTCAGATAGGCACGGCCAAGTATGGCGTTCGAAACAAGGACGGTAGTATGGACGATGACAAGTTGCGCGCCGTCACAGCCCACAGCCAGGTAAAAATGGTTGAAATCAAGTTAAGCCAGGGCGCAAAGCCCGGCAAGGGGGGTATATTGCCCGGAGCCAAGGTTACGGAAGAAATTGCGCGCATTCGCGGCATTGAGGAGGGTAAAGATTCGATCTCACCTAACCGCCACCCTGAAATTGACAATGCAGGAGAACTGCTCGATTTCATTCATCGCGTGCGCGAAATTTCAGGCAAGCCTACCGGTTTCAAGGCAGTAATCGGCAGTCATGGCTGGCTGGAAATACTGGCGAAGGAAGTTCATGTCCGCGGCATGGATAGTGCGCCGGATTTTATTACCATTGACGGCGGAGACGGTGGCACGGGTGCCGCCCCAATGCCGCTAATGGACAATGTTGGATTGTCGATCAGGGAATCCCTGTCCATCGTTGTTGATATTCTTATCAAGTACGACCTGCGGGATCGTATCCGCGTCATCGCTTCGGGTAAACTGGTTACTCCAGCCGAGGTCGCTCTGGCATTCTGCGCTGGCGCGGATTTTGTCACCTCTGCGCGTGGATTCATGTTCGCGCTGGGTTGCATCCAGTCACTCAAATGTAACAAGAACACCTGTCCCACCGGCATCACCACCCATAACAAGAGCTTGCAAAAAGGCCTGGTCCCGGCAGAGAAATCTGTGCACGTGAAAAACTTTATCGATAAAATTCGTTACGGCACCGGATTGATTGCTCATTCGTGCGGTGTTTCCAACCCGCGTGCGCTCAAGCGCCAACATTGCCGAATTGTTCAGGAGGGAGGGCGATCTGTGTTTTTAAGCCAATTATATCCAACACCTGAGGTGCTGCCAGAATACAAAAATATCAATTCATCCACAACTGCACTGGAAGCATAATCCCATACGACTAGAGTTTCCGGCTTAGACTGAACCATTTATCAGGGCTTTGAGAAACCAAGGTGCAGAAAGAAGGCTGTGGATCAATTACGCCTAAAATGAGTGATGCAAACCACGGTGGAAATGGGGTTGAAATTGACTTGCTGACACTCACAAATTGTGCATAATCTTTACTTAAATCATTATCAATATCGGATGTTGGCATGAATTTCGCCTGTCAATGATATAACGATAAAGAAAAGAGATATGCCATAGGCATAAACAGCCATAAGGAGAGACAGAATATGACCCGTGTTCCCGAAACCGTTTTCAAAACTCGCGTTCGCAATGAGGAGTTGGCAGGCGACAATCCTTTCGAGTGGAGGGATTTAAGTAGCGAGGAAATATTCAAGGGCCGCAATGTGGTAGTTTTCTCTTTACCTGGAGCCTTTACCCCTACCTGTTCGACCAGCCACCTGCCGCGCTACGAGGAACTTTATGACGAGTTCAAGGCGCAGGGGGTTGATGAGATTGTATGTATTTCAGTAAATGATGCCTTTGTCATGTACCATTGGGGCAAGGCTCAAGAAGCCGAAAATGTCTTTCTACTGCCTGATGGTAACGGCGAATTTACCCGCAAGATGGGAATGCTCGTGGACAAGTCCAATCTTGGCTTCGGCATGCGCTCGTGGCGCTATTCCATGTATGTGGAAGACGGCGAGATCAAGAAGCTGTTCTGCGAACAGGGCTACCAGGACAACTGTCCGACTGACCCGTTTGAGGTTTCCGATGCTGACACCATGTTAGCCTACCTCAAGGAGAGGTAGGCCAAACCACAGCCTTGAACTGGAGTGGTATTCAACCTCGGCGGACGCCATACTATTATCGCAAAATTTGATCATCTGCCGGATAGCTACACGCTAGGTCAATATCCTCCTTCGCAGGCTTGGGAAACTGTTTAGTCTGCGACATCAATCCCAGGGCGGAAAAGTGCCGAAAGTGTTGAAAAACTCCACTTTTGCCTCAAAATCAAAAATTTCGACCTCATAGAGACGGTTTCATATTTTTGTACCGAAGGGGGTAACCAATTTTCGAGAATTGTATTCCTGATCAATCACCGGGTCAGCAACGGCATTCTCAGATTTGAATTTCAATAATTTGATTTGATAGCGAAAAAATTGACATATCCAATTTTGGAGTTTTTCAACACTTTCGGCCAATATCTGCCTGTATCTGACTAGAAAACTACCCAAGCAGCGACATGCCAGATCTGGTGGAAGCAGGCTCGGGACTGCCGTCGCCGGATACCATGCCTCACCGGCAAATCAGAGGGTTCGTCAAACGGTTCAATATAAACATGAAAGCCTCTAGCAAGCGGAGCCCTGGCCATCATCCCCTCTACAAGTACGGCCAAGATCGAGGGAATACGTACTGATCTGTCTTAAGATACGCCGCTGCACTTCGAACCTGTTTGGTAGCTCAATGTGGGTGGTATCGTACTTGAAGGCAAATTGAACTGTCACATCATTGCCACGCGACAATTTCACCTTGTCACGCAAGCAGCCCATCGCCGTGCAGGTGAAATTATCTACCCGTCGCACATTAGGAGTAACCGGTGTCAGGGGATAGCCGTCCAGAATACCCAAATAGCTGACCGGAATATTTTCCTTGTCAAGCACCGCGACAATCCGCGTAAGCAGATTGGCGCCAAAGCTTACCCCAATGAGATTAATCGCGATGTTCGGATTTTGTCGATAAGCTGCACGAACATCGCGAAGCACCTTGGGGGCGATTATCGTCCAGCCCTCAACCGGGCCGACATAGGAATAAAGTTCAGCATCGGGTATTTTTTTCTGCAAGTTCCGGAATCCAAATCCAATGAATGGCACCGCACTTGCAAAACCATTGATGAGGATGGTTTTTGAATTGTAATCGGATTTTGCATTAGCCGGGATATTTTCCATGCCAAACGCAAGCAAGCCAAAAAAGATGACAATTACCCTGAAAAACAACCATTTTCTCCGTGGCAAATAAGGTTTGTCTTCTGGATTCCGATCCGAAACCACCCATCATTACAGTGATTATAGCGCATTTGTCCTGGCAGGGGGCTTTTTTCAACAATATGGTTACGGCGGGTTATGCTAAAGGTCTGCCGCCATTCCCGCCAATCCACCGCC
>JAAEMP010000405.1 GCA_024225445.1 Hyphomicrobiales bacterium
GATCCGTTGCATGCGCCTTCAACAGAAGATCAACGCATCGATTTTTCCGCTGATGAAATGAACTTTGCAATGGCTTGTGGCAACTCTTCCAACCCAAGTTCCGGAGCATGGCCCTGGTTTGGCGCATTGACGAATTCCATGTTCTGGTGAACCTTTTTCATTTTCTCAACTGTCTCCAGAGACAGCAGGTCACTGTTTTCGCCTCGTACCAGCATCAATGGTAAATTCTTCAATCCCTCAAATTGCGGCCAGAATGAAGGCAGAGGTTGATCCAGATCTATTGAAGAAAGTGATTTTGCCAGAGCTATATCATACCGGCGCTCAATCTTTCCATTTTCCTCTTTGAATATCAGTCGTGCCTGACGGGCGATTTCCTGCTTGTTCCAGAGGGTAAACTGATTGGCTCCAATTGCCGCTATAGCATCTTCTGCTTCTGGCCAATTACGCGGTGGACTGGCATTCACGATATAGTTTTTTATTCGCACCAGTCCCCTTCCGTCTATTTCTGGGCCTATATCATTGAAAATAACCGCTTTCATGATTCCTGGCCGTATGGCGCTCAATGCCATGGCAATCATCCCGCCTCGTGAGGTACCAATGACAACCACCTCTTTCAGTCCGGCCGCGATGATACCATCGATAACATCGCCGGCTTCGACAAGGGGATTATAATTTTGCCAGTTTTTGTCATATTCAGACAGGCCACGGCCACGATAATCCAGGCACAATACCTGACGCGGGGACTTTTCATGTGTTGACAGAAAAGTAGCCAACTGATGAAAATCTGCCGAATTGCGTGTCAATCCGGCAAGGCAAAGAACCGGCAGGCGTTTGTTATGCCGCCAGCCATATTTGCGACCTGCCAGACGCAATCCATCGCTGGAAGTATATTCAAAATGTTGCCATGGATCGCGATTGGTCAAGTAGTTGCCCGCTTATTGAAAAAAGGAAATATGCGAAAATTTACAAGCATGTTCTGGCAATTACAAGGATGGTCCGTATGGGCACTTATTATAAACTTGATCATAAGTATGTGATCTACGGTCGCCCTCGAACAAGATCTTTGTCAATCTGCAATCTTGAACCACCTATTCTGGCTTTGTAAACTTGCATGTTTTCCATTACCCGCTGCACATAATTTCGCGTTTCGGTAAATGGGATGCGTTCAACCCAGTCAATTACTTTATCAAGCGGCATGCCACGCGGATCACCATATTTGGCAATCCACTTTTTCGCCCGGCCGGGACCTGCATTATACCCGGAAAATGTCAGAATATATGACCCGCTAAAGTTTGTAAGTTGTTCAGAAAGATAGGCTGATCCCAACCGGACATTGTAGGAGGGGTCGCGGGTAAGTTTTTTGTATGAATAGGAAATTCCGGTTTTTTTCGCCATTAATTTTGCCGTGCCGGGAAGAAGCTGCAAAAGCCCTCGTGCATTGGCACCAGAGACAGCCTTGTGATCAAAAGCACTCTCCTGGCGGGCAATTGCATAGGCAAGTGCACGTCCCGTATTGCCAATTTTTGCAGAATTGGGTATCGCGCCAACTGGCCAGGAAGAAGTGATAACGGGCAAACCACGCCTGTAGGCAATTTTACCAATTTGTAGTGCCAGTTTACGTTTGCCCTGCTTTTCCGCCCGAGCTGACAGCAACGAAATTTCGCCCGCAGAAGTGAGTGTTTTTGCCAGGTGCCGGTAAATTATATCCGTTCGCCAGGAATATTCATTTGCTTCCAGCCTGACAATTGTTTTAACCAGCTCACGAGATTTGAATTTTGAACGATCGCTCACACTCGGCTTGGAAGAACGCACTGTCAATGCGCGCTTCCCCAGTTTAACCAGCGACAGTTGACCATAATAAGTGCCTTGATGAACCGCTGCTTTTTGGAAGTATTTTGAAGCGTTGGAGCCGGAATAGGTGCGGGCCAGCCAGTAATATCCACGAGCCTGGGAAATGGGCGTTTGCGAAATATTCAGGATATTGGAAAAATGTTTCCTTGCCAGTTTCCTGTTGTTCAAGAATCTTAATGCATACCATCCCGCGTGGAATTCGGCTTCCGCCCTTTTGGTTTTGGACACAGCGGAATGCTGAGCGGCAATTTTGTAGGCAAGTCGGTATTCGCCAATATCCAGAAGGTCCCGGGAAATTATCCGCCGTTCAACCCACCATTCATCCGGGTGAATAAGTTTGTCCGCGTTGCGTGGCGCTGATGCCATCAAACGCCCGGCCTGTTTTGTTTTGTCAGCACGGCGCAGATATTGAATTTTTGAAAATATGTAAGCCGGATCCTTGCGCCATTTGATCGCGACTTTATCAAGTTTTTTGACCGCATCTTTTGAGCGTTTTGATACGGCACTGCGTGCTTTGGCCAAACTGACTTGTTGAGCCCGCGAAGCCATTCGATTTGCCGCCTTCGTGCGATCACGATAAAACATATAATGCATCCGTCGGCGATGATCATTGATGGTCAAAGCAGCGCCAACATTTCCCAATATTCTGTTTTCCGTTTTCTTTGACATCTTGTGGCGATGCCAGAATGGGGCAATTGCCTTTCGTGCTGCCTTTTTATCTCCTGTTTTCAGATAGGATCTGGCAAGCAATTCAGCGCCAGCAAGACTCTCCGGTTTTTGATTTCCAAAAGCCTTGATAATGGTTTTCGCAGATAAATTCTCACGCGCCAGTGCTGCTTCCGAGTTTCTGCGCATGGCTGATTGACCAGGCCAGGAGGAAAGGTTGCTGGAAATAACCGCAATTTCTGAAGACGGAATTCCTGATTGGCCCGAAAGAGCAATAGCCCAGGCCAGGATTTTCCGATCAAGAGATCCAGCCTTCATTCCTTTTCGAATTGCTCTTGCCACCTTGATTTTTTTGTTGGAAATTGCATCCAGCCCCTGTTTTAGACTGCCGCTTTTGGCAAGAATATCTGCCTGGACAACGGATGCAGCAACCGGCTTTTGAACGACGGAAATCGGGGTCGATTTAGCCGGACGGGTGCTGTAGGTTAATTGTCCTCTGTCCGGACGCAACATCGGCACTGGTATTTGTCCGATCAGTAATTGTTCAATACCTGCCGCCTGAACCAGTGGCAATGGAACCATGATATTTAGCAATATCAACGCCGGATAACACAAATAGTGCATAATCGAGGATGTCAATTTCATGTTTGCTCAGGGATTAATGCATAAAGTTAAGGTGTGGTGCTTAATTTTCAGGTGTAATGCAGCCGTATTGTGGCGGAATAATAACAATACACTGTAACAAACAAACAGTTAATGAATTGACTCGAAATTGAGTTGTATTAAATGCCATGTCTGATCGACTTTAGTGCGTATGTTCCAGATGGATTTTGGTTGTTACGATAAATCAACACACTGGGTGCTGATCATAGATGATACGGTGGACAATGCTGCTGGTGAATCGATTTCAGCACTGTTAATCATCGGATTTGGCCGGTGCCTGAAGCTTCAGTTCCAAGGCACAGAGCTCAGCTCATATGATGATCTGCTAGTGTATTGTGGGCTGGATGGTGCTCTGGGTCTGAGCCAGATGGTCAAATGGGAGTTGCGCGATAGTCGCACTGGTGAGAACGCTCATCATGGAGTACTTGCCATGTTTTGATAATAGCTGTTTTGGTGGGTTACACCTTACTGCGATGACAACGAAGCTGGACGGTTTTCCTGGGTTGCGTCTGTTTGCCGGTAGGTGGGGCTTTAATCGATTTGCCGCCTCAAGAAAGCTAGGTGGTGGCAAATTTTGTTCGAACGCCATCCTCCTTGCCCGCTTTACTATCCTGCAACTGGCCGAAGTTCAGTTCCTTGTGAACAATGGGATGAGAGGCTGACAAACGTCTCAGATCTCAAGGCAAGGATTCAAGCGCCATGACAGCTAACAAACCTCCTATCAATGTGATTACGGCGTGTCGTGCGCTGACGCTGCTCCATACTCAAAATCATGGATTATCATCGACTTCTCACCCGAATGGCGTCAAAATCGAGGAATATTGATCGGAGACAGCGCCAAGCCAAAACAGTCTTGGAAAGCGGTTCGTTTTATGCCACCATCCCGCTATCAAACAATCCCATCTGGGAGATATCGGTCAGTATTGGATAAACTCAGAGATGCCCATTTCTATTGAACAAATCCTGCTTAAAGCAAAACGTTTCGCAAAAAAAGGCGAGAACCAGCTTGCAGCAGAGCAGTACAAATCCGTACTGGAAGCATTTCCAAACAACCAACGGGCAATTCAGGGCTTAAAAGCACTCAATCAGGCTCCAAAAGGCATTCAGCGAACGCGGTTGGCCGGACAGCGACCGGCAGCACCGACGAGAAATCAGATCAATAGCCTGCTATCCCTCTACAATCAGGGCCAGTTCGAAAAGGCCTTGGTACAGGGTGAGGAACTGGCTACCCAATATCCGAAAGCACTGATGGTTTTCAATATTCTTGGCGCAATCAATGCCGCCTTGGGAGAACTGGACCAAGCTGTCATTGCCTATACCAAGGCACGAGAAATTGATCCCAACGTGGCAGAAATACACAATAATCTGGGGCTGGCTCTGAATGGGTTGAAACGACATGAAGAGGCTGTAGGAAGTTATCAAAGAGCAGTCAAACTGAAACCAGATTATGCTGGCGCCTTTAACAATCTTGGCCTGGCCCTTAATGATCTGGAAAAGCCGAAAGAGGCCATAGACTGTTACCTTAAAGCACTGAAAATCAGGCCGGAATATGCTGAAGCGTATAATAATATTGGTATAGCCCAAAATAACCTTCACCTGCATGACAAAGCTGTCATCAGCTATGATAAAGCCCTGGAAATCAATGCCGATATTGCAGAAGTGCATAAAAATAAGGGCCAGGCACTAAGTCTAATGGGCAGAAATGAAGAAGCCTTGTCATGTTTCACAAATGTGCTGCGCTTAAATCCCGATACGATTGATGCCGAAATTCTTTTTAGTTTAAGTAGTTTACCGCCTGATCTGGTCAATATTGATCTGGTTTCTCTCTTGGATAAAGTTGTACTGGGACCGAATAGCCCGGATCTAAACATCAGCATGTCCTTTGCC
>JAAEMP010000406.1 GCA_024225445.1 Hyphomicrobiales bacterium
CCTCACCCATGAACGGCGCAGGGCTTTGAGGACGTACAGCTTCCCATTCGTTGGCAGAATAGATTTCTTCCAAGGTGACTTGGCTGCGTTGCAACACATAGTCCTCTGGTTTTGGAAGGGTATCAGAGAATTTCCATTCAAATCCGGTAACCGCTCCTATTCCTTTGAGGCAGGTGTATCCTTTAAATTTACCTTCCTCGATTACCTTGACACCGATGCTGTCCATATACTGGCGCATCGTGAAAGATTCGCCATTGGGCATCATCCATCGTGTACCAAGGCGCAACTGGCATTTCTCCCGCTCACGCATTGAGCCGTCACTGTCTTTATCGAAAATGTGCGCCCAGAACTGCTTGTCGTCTTCAGACCCAACCTCACAGCCCGTTGCAGCACGAATGAGCGTGCCGTCATTCTTCTTCAATGCGCCATCAGAGCGCAGAATATCCATGACGGGCACATGTCTGCCTGCAAAGCGGTTTTCCTCTCCCTTGACCTTGGCGCAATAGGTTACATGGCCGGGGGTCATCATCAGGCCGTGGACATCGAGAATATGCTTGGAGTGGTTTTGGAAAGTGCGCGTTACCCGACCGGGCTTGAGCCTGCCATTATCGTCATAGGACACCACCCAGTCATCGGGCGTGACTTCCTCAATCGGTTTCTGCCAGA
>JAAEMP010000407.1 GCA_024225445.1 Hyphomicrobiales bacterium
AATTGGGCCCCCAATATATCATCGTCCATCTGAGTTAGGTCAAATTGGACAAATCCATCATCATTGTCATCACAGATCACGTAATCCACTATGTCCAAAGGCACTTCCGGTGATGGGAATACCACCAACTGAAGCTCCACAATCCTATAACAGCCCGTTAAATCATTCTCTGCCCTTACATAAATGGTCTGGGTATCCACAACGATGTTCTCATAGGGACTCGTTAAAACGTTTACCCCGTTTTCGGCATCAGTCACCGTTTCATGGTACGTAATCGTAACATCCGGCTCCCCATTGAGTATTTCCAGGGTCTTACTGTCCAGGTCGAAGTCCATGACCCCGTCATTGTCCCCATCACAGACCTCCAATGGCGTTGGCGTTGCCGGTGATGGCAACGGTTCTACACGAAGGTCTAGTGTTATAGTACTTACACAGCCCGTTATATTGTTCTCCGCCCTTACAAAAATGGTCTGGGCATTGGCTATCGTATTGACGTAAGGACTGAATATCTCCACTGTATCCGTATCAGCTCCCGCTTGAGTTTCATGGAAACTCAATGTAATGCCCGTTTGCCCGTTCAATATCTCATCTATCTTGTCCTCCAGGGTAAAGACCTCCAGCTCATCCCCTGGGTTATCATAATCGCATAGGTCCAATGGGGTCGGCTGTACCAAGACCGGAAGGGCATTGACGACAAGCTCCAGGGTCGTGATGCTCGAACAGCCCGTCACAGTATCGTCCACGCG
>JAAEMP010000408.1 GCA_024225445.1 Hyphomicrobiales bacterium
CGTGATTTTCCCAATTTCCCCGGAACGACGGCTGGGATACTACGTTTTTTCCGAGTCCCTAACACTGACAAAGCAGGCTTTGTACTCCTCTTTCATATAAAAATGGGAAATCATTGGGGATTTTCCCATTTTAACCCGGAATCCACTGGATTCCGGGTTAAAATCAAAAAATCCTTAAGCGATTTTTTGATTTTCCCCGGAATGACGCACTCTGAGAACTGGGATAATGCGTTTTTTCCGAGTCCCTTACTTACAAAGCGAGCTTTGTACTCCGGAACCGGCTTTCATGCTTCGATTGTGACCGCCGGGTCATGGAAGTTCCCCGGAATGACAATTTGCCGAAAGGTTCCCATATGGCCGAAATAAAGATCAAAGCCTGAATCACAAATTGCAAATCACAAATAAATCACAAAATCTTCAAACTTTACTGACCCTTACCGCACAGATTTTGAACTCAGGCTGCTTGGAACCCGGATCAAACGCGTCTTTGGTCAGTTTGTTGATCATCAGCTTCGCATCGTACCAGGGCACGAAGACCAGCCCGGGCCGGCACACATCACTCACCCTGGCTTCAAAGGCCATTTTATCCCGCCGGGTCTCCAGCAGGACATTGTCCCCGTTGTTAATCCCCATTTTTTTAGCGTCCTGGTCATTGATTTCCACATACGCGTAAGAAAAGGAACGGTTAAGTTCCGGAACCTTCATGGTCATGGTCCCGGTATGCCAATGGTCAATGACCCGGCCAGTGGTGAGCACAAAAGGATATTTCTCATCCGGCTCTTCTGCCGCGCCTTTGTACGGACGGAACCATATCACGGCCCGGCCGTCCGGTTTTCCGTAGAAATGGTACTTGTTCGGATGATCTTCGGGAATGTTCGGATCCTTGCCCCGGACATATCGGATCTTCGTCCCCGGATGATCCTCAGTGGGACATGGCCACAGTATCCCCGACTCCTTACGCATCCGGTCCCGGGTGATGCCCCAGAAGTTGTAAGGCGTGGGCCGCGAAACCCGGCGCCATTCATCCCATACATCAGCAGAATCTTTGTATGGAACCAGTTTCGGATCCACGCCGATCCGTTTGGCCAGATCCACCAGGATATTGACTGAGGCCCTGCACTGACCAGGGGGGTCAATGGCTTTGGATACCAGGGAGTACCGCCTTTCGGAACAGCCGAACACCCCCTCCCGCTCGCACCAGAATGCAGGTGGCAACACCACGTCCGCATATTTCATGGTTTCTGCATCACTGAACGCTTCGATAAGACAGATAAAATTGTCCTTCCGGGACATGCCCTCGGTGTATTTATTGACGTTGGGCAGGGAGTGAGCCGGATTGGTAGTCAGCAGGAGCATGGCCTTGATCTTTCCCTCTCCCAGTGCGGTGAACATGGCAATGGTGTGGTAGCCCGGCTTAGGATTGATTGTATCTTTTGGAATCCCCCACAGTTCCTCCATCTCATTCCGGTGTTCCTTTTTCTTGATCACACGGCCCGCAGGCAGCAGATGCGACAGCCCTCCTGTATCCCGCACACCGCCGCAGGCATTTGGCTGGCCTGTCAGAGAAAACGGGGTCGCACCCGGTTTTCCGATGTGCCCGGTCAGGAGATGCAGATTGCTGGTCAGATTATTCGCCCATACGCCCCGGATACGCTGATTCAGTCCCATGCACCACATGGACATGGTCGCGGAAGATTCGGCAAACACCTTTGCAATCTTCACAATGGTTTCGGCAGGTACGCCGGATAGTTTTTCCACCTTTTCCGGTGTATAGTCCTCCAAAAATTTTTTATATCCTTCGAAATCGCTCTTGTTTTTATCATTGTCCATAAAGGTGACGTATTTGGAATGGAAACGATAGTCATCCAGTTCTTCTTTTATGATCACCTGAGCCATGCTGTTCAGAATGGCCAGGTCCGTGCCTGGCCTGAAACTGACATGGACATCGGCAATCCGGGCTGTGTTGGTTTTGCGCGGGTCAACCACGATCACCTTGACATTCGGGTTGGCCCCTTTCCTGGCAGCGATCTTTTTGAAAATCACCGGATGGCATTCAGAGGTATTGGTTCCGATGAGGAAAAAGCAGGTGGCATTTTCAATGTCATCAAAGGATCCGCAAGGCTCGTCCTTGCCAAAAGTCGTTACATAACCGCCAACAGCCGAGGCCATGCATAACCGGGGATTCCCATCCACATTGTTGCTTCTGAGTCCGCCCTTGAAAATTTTGCTGGCCAGATAGGTCTCCTCTGTCAATGCCTGGCCTGACCCGTAGTAAGCCACAGATTCGGGACCATGTTTTTCAATGGCCTCTCTGAATTTGGAAGCAGTCAGATCAAGGGCCTC